>NZ_JBQEPK010000013.1:0-150279 GCF_052045615.1 Methylobacterium sp. 22177
CGCACTCCGCCGCGTAGGTCTGGCAGAACGTCACCCAGGCCGCGATCGGCTTGGCGTCGCCCTGCACCCGGGCACCGGCCTCGGTCGGCAGGCTCGCCAGCGTCTGCGCCTGAGCCGGGGCGGCGAGACCCGCGACGCCGATGGCGGCGAGGGCAGCGAGGCCCGCCCAGCGGCTCCGGGAGAGCCGACGCGAGGCGGGTCCCTTGACCAGTCCCTGCATCATGGAAACCGCGAACCGCATCGCCGGGACCCAACCGTTAAGCTCTCGTTAACGAAAGCTCTCACGCCGGCGGGCCGGCGGCAATCCGCCGATTAACAAAAGGTTAATGCTGTGCGCAACGCGGATAAGCGCCCCCTCGTCCACTCATCGCGGCGCTCACCGGCCAAGCGCGAAAACGTGAAGGTGTGCCAAGGTGTTCTCGACCGAGATCCGCCGTTATCCCGGCGCCGCGCCACCGAGAACACGCCTGTGGGCGGCAGGAGGAAGACGGATGCGGAGCGTTGCAGACAGACTCGCCAGCCTGGTCCTGGCCGGGCTCGCAGCAGGGACCCTGGGGATGCTGCCGGCGTCCGCCGCGGCCCCGACGGCCGCTCCGCCCGCGGCCGACCTGAAGAGCGAGGGGCCGACGCAGCCGGCGAAAGTCCAGGACGGCCAGTACACCGACAAGAACGGCGACCCGACGTACCACATCACGGAGGGCGGCAAGAAGGTCGACTGGTACACCATGTCCGGCTACGTGCGGTACAGCGCGAACTGCCTGGCCTGCCACGGGCCAGACGGGATGGGCTCGACCTACGCGCCGTCCCTGGTCGACGCTCTCAAGGGCATGGACTACGCGCACTTCGCCGGCATCGTCGTGGGCGGCAAGCGGGATGTGAACGCCTCGCAGGAGCTGGTCATGCCGGCCTTCGGCGAGAACAAGAACGTCATGTGCTACCTGCCCGACATATACACTTATCTCCGCGCCCGCTCGGACGGCGCGATCGGCCGCGGCCGGCCGGCGGACCACGAGGCCAAGCCCGCGGCCTTCGAGAAGGCCGAGGATGCCTGCATGAAGTGAGCGCCACTCCCCGGTCCGGCCTCGCCTGTGAACCGGACCGGGGGCGACACGCCCCGTTGCACCGCTCGGTTGCGCACGACATACTCCGCGCAAGACGCTGAAGAGCGGGCACCAAGCCTGCCGAGGGGGTCGCAGGGGGTGGAACGTGGCTCAAGGATCGGGAGTGCGCCGCCATCTGTGCGGCATCTGGACGGCCTGGACGGACGCGGCCGGGGCCGCCGACGCGGCCGCGGAGGTCGCGCTCGCGGTCGGTGACACCGCCCTGTCGCAGGTCGTCGCGTTCTTCTCCGCCGATTACGACGCCGAGATCCTGGCCCGCGCGCTGGAGGCCCGGTTCCCCGGCGTGCCGGTGGCCGGCTGCTCGATGTCGGGCGGCATCGCCCCGGCCGGCGGCCTCGACCGCGGGCTCGTCGTCATCGCGTTCCCGGCCGAGCGTTTCCGGATCGTCTCGACCGTCCTCGACGCCATCGACCACCTCGACGTGGAGCGGACCGCCTCGGCGGTCCGGGCGCTGCGCCGGACCCTCGACCCGCTGGACCGGTGCCGCGATGTCGACGCGGCCGCCACGGGCCACCGCTTCGCCCTGTCGCTGATCGACGGGCTCGCCAATGCCGAGGAGACGGTGGTCTCGGCGATCGCCTGGGCGCTCGACGGCATCCCGATCGTCGGCGGCTCGGCCGGCGACGACCTGCGCTTCCGCGACGCCGTCATGCTGCACGGCGGGAAGATCCACCGCAAGGCGGCGGTCCTGGTGCTCGTCGAGACCGACTTCTCGGTGGAGATCTTCAAGAGCGACAACTTCGAGCCGACGCGGACCAAATTCGTGGTCACCGCCTCGGACGGCGAGCGCCGCACCGTGCACGAGCTCAACGCGGAGCCGGCGGCCCGGGAATACGCGATGGCGATCGGCCTCGACCCCGAGGGCCTGTCGCCGATGAGCTTCGCCGCCTACCCGCTCGCCGTGAAGGTCGGCGGCGAGTATTTCTGCCGCTCGATCCGGCGGATGAACGAGGACGGCTCGCTCAGCTTCTTCTGCGCGGTGGACGAGGGCGTGGTGCTGACCCTCGCCGAGCCGCGCGACATCGTCGCCTCGACCCGGGCGGAGCTGGCCCGCCTCGACGCCGTGCTCGGCGGCGTCGACCTGATCATCGGCTTCGAGTGCGTGCTCCGCCGCCTCGACGCCGAGAGCCGGCAGGTGCGCCACGGGATCGCCGACCTCTACCGCCGCTACAACGTCGTCGGCTTCGAGACCTTCGGCGAGCAGTACCGGGCGATGCACCTGAACCAGACCTTCACGGGCATCGCCATCGGCAAGACCCTCGCCGCGGGCGCGCCGGCCGCGGCCGCCGCCCCGGTCGCGTCGTGACCCTGCACCCGAACGGCCTCGAGACCGACGCGTCCCTGCGCCGGCGGATCGAGAAGCTCGAGCGCATCAACGCCGCGCTGATGTCCCATGTCGAGCGCTCCATGGATCAGCGGGGCAGCGCCTACTCGCTGTTCCAGACGGCGATCATGCTCGAGGGCCGGGTCCGCACCCGCACCGAGGAGCTGACCGGGCTCATGCACCGGCTGGAGCGCTCCAACGAGGCGCTGGCCGCGGCCAAGGAGGAGGCCGAGACCGCCAACCGCTCGAAGACGCGGTTCCTGGCGGCGGCGAGCCACGACCTGCTGCAGCCGGTCAACGCCGCCCGCCTGTCGATCTCGGCGCTCGCCGACCTCGAGGTCCCGCCGGAAGCGCGCGCCATCGCCGGACAGGTGGAGCGGGGCCTGCAGACCATCGAGGACCTGATCAAGACGCTGCTCGACATCTCGAAACTCGATGCCGGGGTCGTCCGGCCGCAGGTCCAGCCGGTCTTCCTGCCCGACCTGCTGGCGGAGCTCGCGGAGAGCTTCAAACCCTTCGCGCAGCGCAAGGGTCTGCGCCTGTCGGTGCACTGTCCGGAGGTCACCGTCACCAGCGACGTGGTGCTCCTGCAGCGGATCCTCCAGAACCTCGTCTCCAACGCCGTCCGGTACACCCGCACCGGCGGGATCGTCCTGGCGGCCCGGCGCCGGTCCGGCGCTGTCCGGATCGAAGTGACCGACACGGGCTGCGGCATCGCCGCCGAGGAATGCGACCTCGTCTTCGACGAGTTCTTCCGGGGCGGCGACCGGACCGGCAGCGGCGAGGAGCCGGGCCTCGGCCTCGGCCTGTCGATCGTCCGCCGCATGGCCCTGGCCCTCGACCATCCCCTGCGGCTGCGCTCCCGGGTCGGCCACGGCACCCGGGTCGCGCTGACGCTGCCCCTGAGCGCGGTCCCGGCCGCGGCCGCGCCGCCCGCCCCGGTGGCGACCCGGCTCTCGGGAGCGCACGTCCTCGTCGTGGAGAACGACGCCTCGACGGCCGACGCCCTCGCGCGCCTCCTCCAGAACTGGGATGCCCGGGTCTCGACCTTCCGCGACCTCGCGGGGGTGAAGGCCTCCGTCGAGGCGGGCGCCGGGGCGCCGGACATCCTGGTGCTCGACTATCATCTCGACGAGGGCGCCTGCGGCCTCGACGTGGCCGCCTATCTCCGCGCGCTGCGGGCCGAGCCGCTCCCGGTCATCGTCACCACCGCCGACCATTCCAGCGCGGTCGAGGATCGCGTCACAGCCGCCGGAGCGGAACTCGTGCACAAGCCGATCAAGCCGGCCCAGCTCCGCTCCCTGCTGACCTACATGCTGGCTTGATCCCGGTCGGGACCCGCGACGCCCCGGGTCGCGCCCGGCGCGCGCCGCGCGCTCCCGAACCGATCGAGCGCCCGGGCCGCGCGGCGTGCTGCCGACGGCGGGCCGATCCGGCGCGAACGAACCCGCCCGCGCCGTGACATAGGACACACGGCGCCCCTCGACGGGACCGACCGCCTGCGCGACAGGGAGCAGCATCCGCCTCGCGTCCTGCGTCCGGATTTCCCAGCCATCGACGTCACGGACCCGCCGGGACGCCGCAGGAGCGCGCACCCATGGCGCAGGTCCCGCACGGTCCGACAGGCGGCGCGCCGGGCAGCCCCCAGCCGCCCCCGCAGGCGCCCGTCCAGGACGGCCTGCCGCCCCGCGAGCGCGTCCTCGCCATGGCGGCGATCGGGCTTGCCATGACCATGGCGGTCCTCGACGGGGCCATCGTCAACGTGGCGCTGCCCGTCATGGCGAAGGACCTCTCGGTCAGGCCGGCCGACGCGATCTTCGTGGTCAACGCCTATCAGGTCGCCGTCACGGCGAGCCTCCTGCCCTTCGCGGCCCTCGGCGACATCTTCGGCTTCCGGAAGGTCTACCTGCCGGGGCTCGCGGTGTTCGTCGCCGCCTCCCTCGCCTGCGCGGTCGCGCCGAACCTGCCGCTCCTGATCGCGGCCCGCATCGTCCAGGGTCTCGGGGGCGCGGCGATCATGAGCGTCAACATCGGCTTCGTGCGCTTCATCTACCCGCACCGGATGATCGGCCAGGGGGTCGCCAACGTCGCGCTCGTGGTGGCGGTCGCCTCGGCCGCCGGCCCGACCGTGGCCGCGGCGATCCTGTCGGTGGCGACCTGGCCCTGGCTGTTCCTCGTGAACATCCCCGTGGGCCTCCTGGCCCTGACGGTGGCGTCCCGGACCCTGCCGGTCACACCGGCGAGCGGCCGGCCGTTCGATCTCGTGAGCGCGGTGCTCAACGCCCTGACCTTCGGCCTGCTGATCATCGGGATCGACGGCCTCGGCGATCCGGAAGCCCGGGGCGTCGCCATCGTCGAACTCGCGGCCGCCCTGGTGGTCGGCGCGGTGTTCGTCCGGCGTCAGATCCGGCTGCCCGCACCGCTCCTGCCGGTCGACCTGCTGCGGATCCCCGCCTTCGCCCTGTCGATGGCGACGTCGGTCGCCTCGTTCTGCGCCCAGATGGTCTCCTACGTGGCGCTGCCCTTCTACTTCCAGGACGTGCTGCACCTCTCCAGCACCCAGACGGGCTTCCTGCTCACCCCCTGGCCGATCGCGGTCGCCGCGATGGCGCCGATCTCCGGCCGCCTCGCGGACCGCTACCCGCCCGGCATCCTCGGCGGCATCGGACTGGCCATGATGGCCGCCGGGCTCGTCAGCGTGACCCTCCTGCCCGCGGCGCCCGCCACCCTCGACATCGTCTGGCGGCTGACCCTGTGCGGCCTCGGCTTCGGCCTGTTCCAGTCGCCCAACAACAAGGTCATCGTCACCTCGGCACCGCGCGAGCGGGCCGGCGGGGCGAGCGGGATGCAGTCGACGGCGCGGCTCACCGGGCAGTCGCTCGGCGCGGCCCTGGTGGCGGTGATCTTCGGCCTGACCCACGGGCTCGGGGCCGAGCGGGCCGTGACCATCTCGCTGTCCTGCGCGGTGGCGCTCTCGGTGATCGGCGGCTGCGCCAGCGTCCTGCGGCGGAGTCGGAGCGGCTAGACCGGTCCCGTATGCCACCGCGGGCACCGGACCGCGTTGACGGAACGAGTCACGTGCTGGAGCGTCCCATGGATCTCGATCTCACCGGCCGGAAGGCCCTGGTCACCGGCTCGACCGGCGGTATCGGCTACGCCATCGCCAAGGAACTCTGCGATCTCGGCGCCGAGGTCGGCATCAACGGCCGCACGCCCGAGCGCGTCGAGGCAGCGCTGGCGAAGCTGCGGGGCGAGGCCAGGGCCGGCCGGGCCTTCGCGGCGCCGGGTGATGTCGCGACCGCGGACGGCGTGTCCGCGCTCGTCCAGGCGCTGCCGGCCGTGGACATCCTGGTCAACAACTCCGGGATCTTCGAGCCGAAACCGTTCTTCGAGATCCCGGATGCCGACTGGCAGCGCTTCTTCGACGTCAACGTGATGAGCGGCGTGCGCCTGTCCCGGGCCTACACGCCCGGCATGGCGGAGCGGGGCTGGGGCCGGGTGATCTTCATCTCCAGCGAGTCCGGCATCAACACGCCGACCGAGATGGTCCATTACGGGATGACCAAGACCGCGCAGCTCGCGATCTCCCGCGGGCTCGCCCAGACGGTGGCCGGGAGCGGCGTGACGGTCAACAGCGTCCTGCCCGGCCCGACCCTGTCGGAAGGTGTCGCCGAGTTCATGAAGCAGATGGCCGGCGGCGCGGCCGATGCCGACCTCGAAGCCATGGGCCGCAAGTTCGTGGCGGAGCACCGGCCCTCCTCGCTGATCCAGCGCCTCGCGCGGGTGGAGGAGGTGGCGAACCTCGTTGCCTACCTCTGCAGCCCGGCCGCGAGCGCCACCACCGGCGCGGCTCTGCGGGTCGATGGCGGTGTCCTGCAGGGCCTCGCCTAGGATCGGGCAGCACCTGGCATCGGGAGCAGGCTCGGCGCGGACGCGCCCGGCCGGTCGCCGGACGACCGGCCCTGTCCGCGACCCTGCGGGCGCGGGACGGCTTTGCCTCGGCGGGAGCGCGCAGGGAAGCCCCGGATCCAGACCCGTGGGACGCGTCCGGCTCAGCGGATGGCCCGAAACCTCCGGAACGGCCGGTGGCTCCGGATACCGGGCTCTCGCCCGCGGCGCGCCGCACCATGTCGGCCGGTCTTCCGGCCCGACTGGCGCGTCACGGAGGCGCCTAGAGCCGTCGGCCCGGACGAGACGCCGGACTGGGCTCTAGGTCGTGATCAGGCCTTCAGGTGGGCGGCGAGGTGCTTGTTCATCTCGAACATGGAGCACTTGTCCTTGCCGAAGACCTTCTTGAGCTTGTCGTCGGCGACGATCTCGCGCTTGTTCTGCGGGTTCTGAAGGTTGTTCTTCTTGATGTAATCCCAAACCTTGCTGACCACCTCGCCGCGGGGCAGCGGGCTGGTGCCGACGATGGCGCCGAGCTCGGCCGACGGCTTCAGCGGCTGCTGCAGAGCGTTGGGCTTCGTGCCGGCCGACTTGGCGGCAGCCGGCTTCGCAGCCTTCGCCGGGGCGGCCTTCTCCGCAGTCTTGGTGGTCTTGGCCGCCTTCGGCGCAGCCTTCTCGGTCTTTGTGGCCATAAACTTCCTCCGGTTCTCGGGCCGCAGGCCGGGGCATGATCGCCCCACGGCCGAGCCAGCATAGCAGCAACTAAGCGGTGCCGCCGCCGTTCCAAGGGGAAATTGCCTTTGAAGCACGCTCATCCACAAGGCACGCACGGGAATCCCCCGTGGGATCGCCCGATCGATGCCGTCGTGAAGATTATTCGGCCAGATGCCGGGTGCGAAACCTGCTCTTAACAATCCTGCGCGCGAAGTACAGGCATGTTCGCCCCGGCCCTCACGCTCGCGCTTCTGCTCGCCACCGGACTGGTCACGGGTCTCGGCCTGGTGATCCGCGCGGAGACGACGGCCTCCGGCGTCGCACCGGTCCGCGGACTGATCTGAGCGCGCCGGGATTGCCGCGCCGGCCCGTCGGGTGCATCAGCCCGACCGCATGACCGACCCGATCACCCTCGCCAGCCTGGAGAGCACCGCGCACGTCGTCCAGGTTGCGCTCAGCCCCGTCTTCCTCCTGTCCGGCATCGCGACGCTCCTCAACGTCTTCGGCGCCCGGCTCGCGCGCGTGGCGGACCAGGCCGACCACGTCTCCGGATTGCTGGCGGGGGCCGGCGATGCCGAGCGCGTCCGCCTCGGGCAGCGCCTGGACCGCCTTCACCGGCGCTCCCTGGCCCTGGACGCCGCGGTGTTCCTGGCCGCGCTCGGCGGCGTGGCGACCTGCGGCTCGGTGCTGACCCTGTTCGTGGGAGCGCTGCGCGACAGCACGGTCGCGACCCTGCTGTTCGGCCTGTTCGGTGCGGCGATCCTGTGCACGCTGTGCGCCCTCGTGGCCTTCGGGTTCGAGATGCTGCTGGCGAACCGATCGGTCCGCGACCGGATCAACCAGCGGCGGGCGAGCGCCGGCATGCCGCCCGACCGCTGAGCGCACGGTGCGGGCCCGAACGCCCGGCCGGCCGGCGGAACCCGTCCCGACCCGCGCGCTTAGTGAGCCGAGGGGCCGCCACGCGGGCCTTGCCCCGCGCGCGAACCGGGAGAGACCATGCCGACGGACCTGCCCAACGAGCGCACCTTGAGAGAGCCCGGCACGCTGGAACTCGACCCCACCGGCGAGGGCATGGCGATCGACGAGACGCCGCGGCTGATCGCGTCCAACATGGTCGAGGGCACGGCCGTCTACGACCGCAGCGGCCGCCACCTCGGCGCGATCCACAATTTCATGGTGGACAAGGTCTCCGGACAGGTCGCCTACGCGGTTCTGGCCTTCGGGGGCTTCCTCGGGCTCGGCGAGACCCACCACCCGCTGCCGTGGAAGAGCCTCAGCTACAGCACGGAACTCGGCGGCTACGTGGTCGACATCGAGCCCGGCGTGCTCGCGGAGGCGCCGAGCCAAGCGGTCGGCTAGGCCGAACTCGGCCGAGCTCGTCGACCGGGCTCACGCGCCCGCACCGCCTCCGGTCACGGCGCGCGGGTGCCGGCGTTGCGGACCGGTGCGGGCGCTCGGACGGATCGGCTCAGAACTTCCCGCCGAGACCGACGCTGCCGCCGGGCGACAGCATCGGGCCCATCGAGCCGCTCCCGCCGCTGCCGCCGACGGCCGCGTTGCCGCCGTCGAGATCCTCGCGCCGGATCCGGCGCTCGCCGCTGTCGGCCGTCCGCGTGGCGCCGCCGGCGTTCTTCGGGATCGCGAGTTGCTTCGTCGGCGCCGTCTGGAGCGGCTGACCGTCGGCGTCGACCGCGGCGTTGTGCGGCTCGCGGTTCGGCAGAGACCCGCGCAGCGACGGCGGCAGCCCGACCTCCGTCGCCGGCATCACGCCGCCGCCTCCGCCGAGCGCCTGACAGCCGGCCACGAGACCGGCGAGAGCGGCGCCGAGCGCGAGGCCGCGCGCTGCCGCGCATCGCGACGTGGTGAGGGTCGACATCGTTTGGTCCTCGACAGTGGCCACGGTGTCATCCGCGGCTCGCATGGGTTTATGCGCGGTTGTCTACGCTGGGGATGCGGCGAAAACCAGACAGCGCCATGGGACGCCGGGGGATGATCGCCGGACACCCTCGGCCGCTCGGCCGACAGGCGCGGCTCGAGCCTTGCTGTCGGATCGCCGCGGTCCATAACTTCGCCCAGGTCCTGCGGCACGACGCCATCCGCAGGCGGGGTCCTGCCGGCGGCGGACCCGGGACCGGCCGAATGCGGTCGTGGACGCGCCGGCGCGCCGGTGCAGCCCGGCCTTTCCTCAGAGGACGAAGCGTGTTCAGAACCAACCGGATGATCGCGGCCGTGACGCTCGCCCTCTGGGCGTCGGGGACCGCGGCGCAGGCCCAGCCGGGCGGCAGCGAGGGTCCTGCCGGTCAGGCCGCGCCGCAGAGTCCGGCCGCGCCGCAATCTGCTCCTCCGGCCCAGACACCGGCGCCGACGCCTCCGCCTCCGCCCGCGGCGACGCCGGCCTCCCCGCCCGCCAGCCCGCCGGCTGCCGCGGGCGCGCCGCCCGCCGCGGCGCAGGCACAGCAGCAGGGAACGCCGGCCACCGTCCTCGACACCCAGGATTACGAGAGCCTGCTCGGCCGCAGCGTGCGCAGCGCCGGCGGCGACGAGCTGGGGCGCGTCATCGACATCATCATCGACAAGGAGGGCCACCCCCGCGCCGCCATCATCGATTTCGGCGGCTTCCTCGGTGTCGGAACCCGCAAGATCGCCGTGGACTGGCGCGCCCTGCGCTTCACGCCGGACGGCGGGAAGGAGCGCAAGCTGTCGGTCGCGCTGACCCGCAACCAGGTCCGCGTCTCACCGGAATACAAGGCCGGCGAGCCGATCGTGGTCCTGGGTCCCGCCAGCCCGGCCGCGCCCGCGCCGGAGGGCGAGCAGGCGGCAGCGCCCGCGTCCGGCTCGGCGACGCCGCCGCAGCCGGCCCCGGCCGCGCCGGCCCCGGCATCGACCGTCCCGGGCAACGCCGCCTCCGGGGGCACGGCGCCGCCCGCCGCGACCCCGCCGGCCTCCGCCCCGGCCGCGCCCGCACCCGCCCTGCCCCCGGAGAAAGCACCGGATAAGTGACGGTGGCCCGGTTGAAGGTCAGAACCGCCGCCGCCGCCCGCGAGCGCGACGTGCCCCGGCAGGACATCCGCTCCCGTCCGGCCCGCCTGAAGGATCAGGCGGCCGAGGCCGCGCGCTCGCCGGCAGCCTCGGCGGCCCACGGCGGACGCGCGATCTCGTCGGCGAGCCGCTACGGCCTCGACGCCTTCGCGTTCTTCGTGGCCAACCTGCAGACCGGGTTCGGCCCGTTCCTGGCGGTCTACTTCTCCCAGGCCAAGTGGACGCAGTCCGACATCGGCTTCGCCCTCACGGTGGGGAGCCTCGTGGCGCTCCTCGGCCAGGTCCCGGGAGGCGCCTTCGTCGACGTCGTGCGCTCGAAGCGCTTCGCCGCCGCCGTGGCGGTCATCGGCATCGCGGGCAGCGCGTTCGCGCTCGCGGTCTGGCCGAGCTTCCTGGTCGTGCTCCTGGCGATGGCGCTCCACTCGGCCGCGAGCTGCGTGCTGACGCCGGCCATCGCGGCGATCAGCATCGGCCTGGTCGGGCGCGCCCGGGCCGGCGAGCGCCTCGGCCGGAACGCGAGCTTCGCCGCCCTCGGCAACGCCCTCGGCGCGGCCGGCATGGGCGCCATCGGCTACTACCTGTCGAACGGCGCCGTCTTCTACCTGACCGCCGCCCTCGGCATCCCGACGGTGATCGCGCTGGCGCGCATCCGCGCCCAGGACATCGATGCCAGCGTGTTCAAGGAGCCGGCGGCGGCCCAGGCGGCGCCGGCCTCCGCGGCGCCGGCCTCCGGCCAGGACGGCATCCGCGCCCTGCTGACCAACCGCGGCCTCCTGTGCTTCGCGGCCTGCATGGTGCTGTTCTTCCTCGCCAACGCGGCGATGCTGCCGCTGGTGGGCAGCGTCCTGACCCTGCGGGCGAGCGAGACCGCCACCGCGCTGGTCGCCGCCTGCATCATGGTCCCGCAGGCCGTCCTCGCGGTCAGCGCCCCGGCGGTCGGCCGGGCCGCCGAGCGCTTCGGCCGCTACCCGGTCCTGCTGTTCGGCTTCGGCGCCCTGCCGGTCCGCGGCCTGCTCCTCGCCTACACCACCAACCCCTACGGCCTCGTCGCCATCCAGGTCCTCGACGGGATCTCGGCCTCGGTGCTGGGCGTGATGGTGCCGCTGATCGTGTCGGACCTCACCCGCGGCACCGGCCGCTTCAACCTCGCCCTCGGCGCGGTCGGCACCGCCATGGGCATCGGCGCGGCCCTCTCGACGTCGCTCGCCGGCATCATGGCCGACCATCTCGGCAGCCACAGCGCCTTCCTGGGGCTCGCGGTCGTCGGCTTCGCGGCCTTCATGCTGGTGGCGCTGATCATGCCGGAGACGCGCCAGTCGGAGCGGGCGGCCTGACCAGCGGCGGCATCGGATTCGCTTGGGTGTTTCCACGCCGCTCAAGCGGCGTTCAGGTTCTGCGGATAAAAGCGCAACGAAGGTGCGGGCCGGTGAAACATATGGCAACGCTCTCGCGTTGCCGCTGCGGGTCAGACTGCGCCCGCGCTGCACTCCGCCTCAGCCCGTAAGCCAAAGCCGCGCGAATACGGAATGGTCACCGCGATGGAAGAGCTGCACCGATACGCCGACAGGCCCTTCGCCTTCGTCGGGCGGTATCTCCGGCGCCGCTGGCTGCCGCACCTGGTCATCCTGATCTCGGTGCTCGGCGCCGTCGGCTTCTCGGTCTCCACCGACTACGCGCTCAAGGGCGTGGTCGACGCGCTGACGAAGGGGCCCGGCCCGGGCAACACCGTGGTCTGGAGCGCCCTCGCGGTCCTGATCGCCTTCATCGCCGCCGACAACATGCTCTGGCGCGTGGCCGCGCTGACCGGCGCCTTCACCTTCGTGGGCATCACGGGCGACATCCGGCGCGACCTGTTCCGGCACCTGACCGGCCATTCGCCGACCTTCTTCTCCGACCGGCAGCCGGGCACCCTGGCGTCGCGCATCACGGCGACCTCGAACGCGATCTTCACGGTCGAGAACATGTTCGTGTTCAACGTGATGCCGCCGACGGTCGCGGCCTTCGGGTCGATCGCCTACATCGCCACCGTGAACCTCACCATGGCGGGCATCCTGGCGGGCGTGTTCGCCGCCGTCGTCGTGCTGATGTTCAAGATGGCCTCGGCCGGCAAGCCGCTGCACCACGACTTCGCCGCCAAGGCGGCCTCCGTCGACGGCGAGATGGTCGACCTCGTCGGCAACATGTCGCTCGTGCGCGCCTTCTCGGCCTTCAAGCGCGAGGGCCAGCGCTTCGAGGGCACCATCGCCACCGAGATGCGGGCCCGCCGCTCGTCCCTGCTCTATCTCGAGAAGCTGCGCATCGTGCACGCGGTGCTCACCGTGCTCGCCGTGTTCGGCCTGCTCTACTGGGCGATCCAGATGTGGGAGGCCGGCCAGGCGACGAACGGTCAGGTGGTCCTGGTCTGCACGCTCGGCATCCGCATCCTCGCCGCCACCCGCGACCTCGCGGTGGCGCTGGTCGACGCGACCCAGCACACCGCCCGCCTCTCCGAGGCGCTGCACACCCTGCTCCAGCCCCACGACCTCGTGGACCATCCGGAGGCGCAGCCGCTGACCGGCCAGGGCGCCAAGATCGAGTTCGAGCACGTCGCGTTCAACTATCCGGACGGACGCCCGGTCTTCACGGATTTCGACCTCGTCATCGAGCCCGGCCAGCGCGTCGGCCTCGTGGGCCGGTCCGGCGGCGGCAAGTCGACCCTGTTCTCGCTGATCCAGCGGTTCTACGACGTGCAGAGCGGCGCGATCCGCATCAACGGCCAGAACATCGAGCGCGTCACCCAGGAATCCCTGCGCGAGGCGATCACGGTGGTCCCGCAGGACGTCTCGATGTTCCACCGCTCCTTGCGCGAGAACATCCGCTACGGCCGGCCCGACGCCACCGACGAGGAGGTGTGGCAGGCGGCCGAGGCCGCGCACTGCACCGACTTCATCAAGGCCCTGCCGGAGGGCTTCGACACGATCGTGGGCGACCGCGGCGTGAAGCTCTCGGGCGGCCAGCGCCAGCGCATCGCCATCGCCCGGGCGATCCTGAAGAACTCGCCGATCCTGCTGCTGGACGAGGCGACCTCGGCGCTGGACGCGGAATCCGAGCAGGCGATCCGTCACGCCCTCGCCAACCTGATGAAGGGCCGGACCGTCATCGCCATCGCGCACCGTCTCTCGACGCTGCAGGATTTCGACCGGATCGTCGTCCTCGACGGCGGCCGCATCGCGCAGGACGGCTCGCCCGACAAGCTGACCCATCTCGACGGCTTCTTCCGGGAGCTGATGAAGAAGGAATCCATGGCGATGGCGCTCGCCGCCGCGTGAGACTCCTCTTCGCCGAGCGGCCGCACCGCTGCCGCCTCTGCGGGCGCCGCGAAGCAATCCGGTCGCGCCGCGCTGGCCGAGGTCGCGCCGCTCCGGGTCGCCGCGCGCGCGATGACGGTGCGGATCGGGTGACCGCCCGGCGGCCGACGCCCGCCGGCTGATCGTCGCGTGAGCGCGGCCGCTCCGGTTCCCAGGCCGGTCCGGCGCTGCTAGATCACCGCCGGGCCGGACCGGACCTTGCATCGCCTGAGACGTCGCGAACCGGCCCGGTTCCGACGCAACGCGACGCCCGAGCCCGACCGTGCCCGACCTTGCCCACGTCATCCGGGAGATCTCCGAGGAGATGGCCCAGCGCTCCGACCGGGGCGCGGTCGCGGACTACATCCCCGAGCTCGCCCGGGTCGATCCCGACCAGTTCGGCATGGCGGTGATCGACGCCGAGGGACAGGTCTTCACCGGCGGCGACAGCGAGACGCCGTTCTCGATCCAGAGCGTGTCGAAGGTGTTCACGCTCACCCTCGCCCTCGGCATGGTCGGCGACCGGCTCTGGAAGCGCGTCGGCCGCGAGCCCTCGGGCAACCCGTTCAATTCCATCGTCCAGCTGGAGCGGGAGCGCGGCGTGCCGCGCAACCCGTTCATCAACGCGGGCGCGATCGCGGTCACCGACGTGATCCTCTCGGGTCACGAGCCCCGCGAGGCGCTGGGCGAGATCCTGCGCTTCATGCAGTTCCTGGCCCAGGATTCCGGCATCATCATCGACGAGACGGTGGCGGCCTCGGAGAAGCGCACGGGCTTCCGCAACACCGCGCTCGCCAACTACATGAAGTCGTTCGGGGTCATCGACAATCCGGTCGACTACACGCTCGGCGTCTACTTCCATCACTGCGCCATCGCGATGAACTGCCGCCAGCTCGCGCGGGCCGGCCGGTTCCTGGCGCATAACGGCGTCAACCCGTCGACCGGCCACTCGGTGGTCTCGGCGGAGCGCGCGCGCCGCATCAACGCGATCATGCTGACCTGCGGCCACTACGACGGGTCGGGCGAGTTCGCCTACCGCGTGGGCCTGCCGGGCAAGAGCGGGGTCGGCGGCAGCATCCTGGCGATCGCGCCCGGCAAGGCGTCCATCGCCGTCTGGTCGCCCGGCCTCGACGCGGCGGGCAATTCCCACCTCGGCCGCATCGCCCTGGAGCGGCTCACGCAGCGCATGGGCTGGTCCGTCTTCGGCGCGTGAGGGTCCCCTCTCGGCCGGCGTCGCACCCCCTTGCGCGGCGCGCGCTTCCGCGGCACTGCGCCGGCGGGGCGCCGCGGCGCCGAGACGAGGCTCATCGGCATGGCGACGCGTACGGCGGTCCGGGCTGCCGATGAAGGTCTCGATCCCGGCGCCATCCTGGCCCGTCTCGACCGGCTTCCGGCGACGCCGACGGTCTGGCGCCTCGTGGTGCTGCTCGGGCTCGGCTTCTTCTTCGAGCTCTACGACCTGCTCTTCACCGGCTACGTCGCGCCGGGCCTCGTCAAGGCCGGGATCCTGACGCCGACGACCCCGGGCCTGTTCGGTGCCAGCGGCGTCGCGAGCTTCGTCGCCGCCCTGTTCACCGGCCTGTTCATCGGCACCCTCGCCTGCGGCTGGCTCGCCGACCGGTTCGGCCGGCGGGCGATCTTCACGTGGTCGCTCTTGTCCTACACCGCCGCCAACGTGGTGATGGCCTGCCAGAGCGACGCCTTCGGCCTCAATCTCTGGCGCCTGATCGCCGGGATCGGCCTCGGCCTGGAGATGGTGACGATCGGCAGCTACCTCTCCGAGCTGGTGCCGAAGGCGATCCGCGGCCGGGCCTTCGCCCTGTGCCAGGGCATCGGCTTCACCGCCGTGCCGGTCGTGGCGTTCCTGTCCTACCTGCTGATCCCGGCGGCGCCCCTCGGCATCGACGGGTGGCGCTGGGTCGTGCTGATCGGCGCCTCGGCGGCGATCGTGGTCTGGTGGATGCGGGCGGGCCTGCCGGAGAGCCCGCGCTGGCTCGTCGAGCACGGCCGTCTGGCGGAGGCCGAGGCGGTCCTGCGGCGGCTGGAGGCGCGGATCGCGGCCGAGACCGGCGGCCCGCTTCCCGCACCGGCCGCGCCGGAGCCGGTGCAGCCGCGCGGCGCGTTCCGCGACCTCTGGGTCCAGCCCTACCGGCGCCGGGCCCTGATGATGGCGGGGTTCAACGTCTTCCAGACGGTGGGCTTCTACGGCTTCGCCAACTGGGTGCCGACCCTCCTGGTGGCCCAGGGCATCACGGTGACGTCGAGCCTCGCCTACACGGCCCTGATCGCGCTCGCCGCCCCGGTCGGGCCCCTGATCGGCCTCGCCATCGCCGACCGGTTCGAGCGCAAGCACGTCATCGTGGCCGCCGCCCTCCTCTACATCGCCTGCGGCCTGGCCTTCGCGCAGACGCGGGACGTCACCGTCATCGTGGCGCTCGGCATCGGCCTGACGCTGGCCTCGAACGTGATGTCGTACAGCTTCCACGCCTATCAGGCCGAGCTGTTCCCCACGGGCATCCGGGCCCGGGCGGTCGGGTTCGTCTATTCCTGGAGCCGCTTCTCGGCGATCTTCACCGGCTTCGTCATCGCGTTCGTGCTGCGGGAGGCCGGGACGCCGGGCGTGTTCCTGTTCATCTCGGCGGCGATGCTGGCCGCGGGCCTGCTCGTCGGGCTGCTGGGCCCCCGGACGCGGGATGTCGCGCTGGAGAAGATCGCGGGGTGAGACCCGCGAGGAGCACGGCTCCCGGCAGGCCGAATCCGTGCTAGCCTCGGGCATGGTCGCTCAGCCGAGATCCCGGATGACGGTCGACGAGTTTCTCGCCTGGGCCGAGGGGCAGCCGGGGCGCTTCGAGCTGGTCGACGGCGAGGTGTTCGCGATGTCGCCGGAGCGCGTTCGGCATGCCGAGGTCAAGGCGGCCACCTATCTGGCGCTCCGGTCGGCACTGAAGCAAGCGGGGAGCGCCTGCTACGCGCTGCCGGATGGCATCAGCGTTCGCGTCGATCGGGATACGGTCTTCGAGCCCGACGCCCTCGTCTACTGCGGGATGCGCGCTGACCCCGATGCGACCGAGATCACCGATCCCGTCATCGTGGTCGAGGTTCAGTCGCCGGGCACACGCGCGGTGGACTCGGGCCTGAAGCTGACCCGCTACTTCGGTCTGGAGAGCGTCATCCACTATCTGATCGTGGATCCGGTGAAGCGTCTCGTCATCCATCACCGCCGCGCGCAGGGCGGCCTGATCGAGACCCGCATCGCGACCCGGGAGACGCTGGACCTGACGCCGCCCGGCCTGCGCCTGCCCGTGCCCGAGCTGTTCGCCGACCTCGCGCCCGTCGACGACGGCGCTTGATCCGATCCGAGGCGGATGCCACAGCGGCGCGAACGCGAATCAGGACGCCCGGATGACTGCACCCCTCGATCTCCTCGTGCTCGGCAACGCGATCGTCGACGTGATCGCCCGCACGGACGACGCCTTCCTGGCGGCGCAGGGCGTCACCAAGGGCGCGATGCAGCTCATCGACGAGCCGCGGGCCGAGGCGCTGTTCCAGGCGATGGGACCGGCGACGATCGTGTCGGGCGGCTCGGGCGCCAACACCGCGGTCGGCGCGGCGCTCCTCGGAGCCAGGACCGGCTTCGTCGGCAAGGTCCGGAACGACGAGCTCGGCGGCCTGTTCAGCCACGACCTCAAGGCGACCGGCGTCGACTTCGCCGTCCCGGCCGCCGCCGAGGGTCCGGCCACCGCCCGGTGCTTCGTGCTCGTGACGCCGGACGGCGAGCGCACGATGAGCACCTATCTCGGCGCCTGCCAGGGCCTGTCGCCCGACGATGTCGACAAGGCGCTCGTGAGCTCGGCCCGCGTCGTCTATCTCGAGGGCTACCTGTGGGATCCGCCGGCCGCCAAGGACGCGTTCCGCAAGGCCGCGCAGCTCGCCCATCAGGCGGGCAACGCCGTCGCGCTGACCCTCTCGGACGCGTTCTGCGTGGGCCGCTACCGCGACGAGTTCCTCGGCCTCGTGCGGGACGGCAGCATCGACATCCTGTTCGCCAACATGGCCGAGCTGCAGAGCCTCTACGAGACCGAGGATCCCGAGGCCGCCGTGGCGGCCCTGCGCGACGAGCGCAACGCCCGCGGCCGGCACCTGCTCGGCCTGGTCACGCGCTCGGCCGACGGCGCCCTGGTGGTGCAGGGTGGCGAGGTCCGGGCCGTCGAGGCGAGCCCGGTCCAGACGGTGGTCGACACGACCGGCGCGGGCGACCTGTTCGCCGCCGGCTTCCTGGCCGGCCACGCCCGCGGGCTGGACAACGTCGCCAGCGCCCGCCTGGGCACGCTCGCGGCCGCCGAGGTCATCCAGCACATCGGCGCCCGCCCGCAGGCGGATCTGATCGGCCTGGCCAAGGCGCGCGGGCTCCTCTGAGCCGGCGCGCCGGGCGCGCGGTCGGGCGCGCGTCCGCGCCGATCCCGCGCGCTCAGGCCGCGCGGACGGTCGCGAGGAAGCGCGTCACCTCGTCCCTGAGATGCCCGGACCGGAGCGACAGCTCCGAGGCTGCCGTGAGAACCTGGTCGGCCGCCGCGCCGGTCCCCTTGGCCGCGTCGGCGACGCCCGCGATGGTGCCGGTGACGTCGGCCGCCCCCTGGGCGGCCTGGGAGACGTTGCGGACGATCTCCTGCGTCGCCGCGCCCTGCTGCTCCACGGCGCTGGCGATCCGCGTCGCCACCGCGCTGAGTTCCTGGACCCGGCCGCCGATGCGCCCGATCGCCGAGACGGCGTCGCCGGTGGAGGCCTGGATCCGGGCGACGTGGGCGCCGATCTCGTCGGTCGCCCGCGCGGTCTGGCCGGCCAGGTCCTTCACCTCCGCGGCCACGACGGCGAAGCCGCGGCCGGCGTCGCCCGCCCGCGCCGCCTCGATCGTGGCGTTCAGCGCCAGGAGGTTCGTCTGCTCGGCGATGCTCGAGATCAGGCCCACGACGTGGCCGATCTGGACCGCCGCCCCGTTCAGATCCTGAACCAAGTGCGCGGTCGCCGCCGCGTCCGCGACCGCCGACTGCGTCAGCGCCGTCGAACCCGCGACCTGGCGGCTGATCTCCTGGACGGAGGCGCCGAGTTCCTCCGCCGCCGCCGCCGCGACGTTGACGGTGCTGGCCGCGAGTTCGGCCGCGCTCGCCACCTGGCCGGAGCGATCGGCGGTGTCGCCGGCCGCCTCGCTCATGGCCGAGGCCGTGTCCTGCAGCGCGGCGACGGCGGCCGAGACCGTGCCGATGATGCCGCCGACCGTGCCCTCGAAGGCGTCGGCGATCTCCTGCACGCCGCTCCGCCGCCGCGCCTCGGCCGCGGCGCGGGCCTGCGCGGCTTCGTGCTCAAGGGCCCGCGCGCGGATCAGGCCGTCCTTGAAGACCCGGACGGACGCCGCCATGACGCCGATCTCGTCCCCTCGCTCGGAACCGTTGACGGCCACGTCGAGGTCGTCGGCCGCGAGCCGGCCCATGATCTCGGCCAGGGACCGGATCGGGCGGGCGACCCGGTGCCAGACCCACCAGACCGCCGCGCCGGTCATCGCCGCTCCGATCACCGAGAGCGCGATGGTGACGGACCACGCCGTCCGGAACGCGTCCTCGGAGCGCTGGACCGAGACGTTCGTGCCCTCCGCAGCGACCTGGGCCAGATCCGCCAGGGCGTCGAAGGCGGCCACCAGCGGCGGGCGGGCCGGCGCGATGGCGTCGCGGGCCGCGTTCCGGTCGCCGCGCCTGAGTGGCGCGAGGATCGCCTCCTGGGCAACGCGATAGACCTTCCACCGCCCCTCGAACGCGTCCCAGAGCGCGCGCTCCCGGGGCGTCGTCGCGCGCGCGCGATAGCTCCGGAAGGCCTCGGGGATGGTCCGATCCATCTCGACGAACTCGGCATCGAGGTCCCGGTTCTCACCGTCGTCGGTGGCGACCACCTTGCGGATCGTCGTCGTGTGGTACCGCAGCATCAGGAATCGAATCGTGTGGAGATCGTTGTCCTTGCGCACCCAGACGTCGCGGGTCTCCACGGCGGCGGCGTTGATGGCCTGTATCTGCATCAGGCCAATGGTCGAGCTCGCGATGAACAGCAAAAAGCCGATCAACGAGGGCAGCATCAGCTTCGATACGACACTTCTGCGCAAGTTCATCTCGGGCACCGCGGAGGACGACGTCGTCTCATCGGGACCCATGAAGATGAAGGACAGATTTTTCCGCAACCTCTACTTCGGAGACGGCCCGCGCCGCAGATCAGCGCGGAACGCATGACTCGCCGCCCGCCGAGGCCGTGCGGCGGGTCGAGGGCCGACCCGGTCGAGGGCGGCCGCGGCCCGATCAGGGCCGCAGGAGAACCTTGCCCACGGCCGCCCGGCGGGTCAGGAGGCCGAAGGCCTCCGGGTACTCCGCCAGCGGGTAGACGCCGTGGACCTGCGCGGTGAGCTCGCCCTCGGCGACCCAGCCGAGGAGGCGGCGCTGATCGGCCCGGTGAGCCTCGGGCTCGCGATCCAGGAAGGCGCCCCAGTGGACGCCCTGCACGTCGAGTTCCTTGAGGAGCATCAGGTTCAGCGGCAGCCGCGGGATGGCGCCGGCGGCGAAGCCGATCACGAGGAAGCGTCCGCGCCAGCCGAGCGCCCGCAGGGCCGGCTCCGCGTAGGCGTCGCCGACCGCGTCGTAGACCACGTCGATCCCGCCGCCCGAGATCCGGCGCAGCTCGTCCTTGAGCGTCGCGGGGTCGTAGACCACGCCCGCCTCGGCGCCGTGGGCGCGGGCGACCGCGAGCTTCTCCTCCGAGGAGGCGCAGGCGATCACCCGGGCGCCCATCAGCCGGCCGAGCTCGACGGCGGCGAGGCCGACGCCCCCGGACGCGCCGAGGACCGCCAGCCACTCGCCGGGCTGCAGGCGGGCGCGGTTCGCCAGGGCGTGGAGCGAGGTGCCGTAGGTGATGGTGAGCCCGGCCGCCTGCGCGTCCGGCACGGCGTCCGGCACCGGGGTGAGCCGGGCGGCGTCGAGGGCGATCAGCTCCGCGCAGCAGCCGTGCCCGGCATGGACGATCACCCGGTCGCCCACGGACACGCCCGAGGCCCCCTCGCCCAGCGCCTCGACCACGCCGACCCCCTCGCCGCCCGGCGAGAACGGCAGGGCCGGCTTCACCTGGTAGCGCCCGGCGGTGATCAGCGTGTCGAAGAAGTTCAGCGCCGCGAGCCGCATCCGCACCAGCGCCTGCCCGGGACCCGGCACCGGGTCGGGGCGCTCGACGATCTCCAGATGCTCCGGCCCGTCGAGCCTCGTGCACAGCAGCGCCCGCATGGCGTCTCTCCTCCCCGGCAATTCCCGGCCGATCAGGCCCGAACCGGCCGCGCGGTCAAGCCGTTCCGATCATCTCGCGGATGCGGGCGCCCAGCACCTCCACCACGAACGGCTTGGTGATGACCTGCATCCCGGCATCGAGCGGCCCGTTGCCGAAGACCGCGCTCTCGGCGTAGCCGGTGACGAACAGGACCTTGAGGCCCGGGCGCGTGACCCGGCCGGCCTCGGCCATCTGGCGCCCGTTCATGCCGCCCGGCAGTCCGACATCGGACACCAGCAGGTCGATGCGCACGTCGGATTGCAGCACCTTGAGGCCGGCCGCGCTGTCGGCGGCCTCGATCGCCGTGTAGCCGAGATCCTCCAGCACCTCGGTGACCAGCATGCGGACGGTCGGCTCGTCGTCGACCACCAGCACGGTCTCGCCCGGCGCGGCCCGCGGCGGCGCGCCGACGGCGGCGTGCGCGTCCTCCTCGGCGACCGCGCCGCGATGGCGGGGCAGGTACAGGCAGACCGTGGTGCCCTTGCCGACCTCGGAGTGGATCCGCACCTGGCCGCCCGATTGCTGCGCGAAGCCGTAGATCATCGACAGGCCGAGGCCGGTGCCCTGCCCCAGGGGCTTCGTGGTGAAGAACGGCTCGAACACCTTGCCGACGATCTCGGGCGACATGCCGATGCCGGTGTCGGTGACGCAGAGGGAGAGGTACTGGCCGGGCGGCATGTCGTGGCGCCGGGCGGCGCGCTCGTCGAGCCAGGCATTGGCGGTCTCGATCGTGATGCGCCCCCCCTCGGGCATCGCGTCCCGGGCGTTGATGCACAGGTTGAGGAGCGCGTTCTCGAGCTGCGGCGGGTCGACCAGGGCCGGCCAGAGGCCAGGCGGCGCCACGACCTCGACCATTACGGCGGGGCCCACGGTGCGGCGGATCAGCTCCTCCATGCCGGCCACCAGCCGGTTCACGTCGGTGGGCTTCGGGTCGAGGGTCTGGCGCCGCGAGAAGGCGAGGAGCCGGTGGGTCAGCGCCGCGGCCCGCTTCGAGGCCCCCTGCGCCGCGTTGATGTAGCGGTCCACATCCATGACGCGGCCCTGGCCGAGGCGGGTCTGGATCAGCTCCAGCGAGCCGGAGATGCCGGCGAGCAGGTTGTTGAAGTCGTGGGCGATGCCGCCGGTCAGCTGGCCGACGGCCTCCATCTTCTGCGACTGCCGCAGGGCCTCCTCGGCCGCGGCCAGGGCGTCGGCGCGCTCGCGCTCCGCGGTGAAATCGCGGCCGACGGCGTTGATGATCCCCTCCCCCGGCCGGGCCGCCCAGCTGATCCAGCGATAGCCGCCGTCCCGGTGGCGGTAGCGGTTGTCGAAGCGCGCGAGGCTCGACCCCGCGGAGAGCTGGCCCGCGCCCGCGACGGTGCGGTCGAGATCGTCCGGATGGACGAGGGCGATGAGCTTCATTCCGATCAGTTCGTCCGGGCGCCAGCCCAGCACCTCGGTCCAGGCCGGGTTCACCGCGGTGATCGTCCCGTCGAACAGGCAGCGCAGCATCATGTCGGACGAGAGCGTCCACAGGGCGTTGCGGTCGGCCGTGCGCTCCTCGACCTGCTGCGCCAAGGTGGCGTTCAGATCGCGCAGCTCCGCCAGCGCCGCCTCGAGCCGCCCCTGGCTCTCCTTGAGGGCGGCGTCCGCCCGGACCCGGCCGGTGGTCTCGTTGGTGAGGATGAACAGGCCGGTGACCCGGCCGTCGGCATCGAGAACCCGCGAGTACGAGAAGGTCCACCACGTCTCGCGGGCGCCCCGATCGGTGTCGAGCTGCCACGGCAGGTCGACGAAGCGCTCCGGACGGCCCGCCATCGCGGCGTCGATGATCGGCCTGGCCTGATCCCAGGCATCCGCCCAGACCACGTCGAACCGCTCGCCCATCGCCCAGGGCAACCGCGGGCCGAGGAGCGGGAAGTAGGTGTCGTTGAAGAAGAAGTGGAGGTCGGGCCCCCAGGCCAGGATCATCGATTCCGGGGAGTTGAGGACGAGCGACAGGGCCGCGCGGAACTCCGCCGGCCACGTCTCCGGAAGCCCCAGGGGATGACCCGACCAGTCGCGCGCGCGGATCATCCGCGCGGCCTCGCCGCCGCCGGAGAGGAAGGCGAGGGAGTCGGTCACGGGCTCTGAGCGGTGCAGGTCATGGGCGTACGGCGTATGACGGTCTTCGGCGGCCTGTCCAGGATGCCCGGTCGCGGTTCAGCGACGTCGGTTCAGAGCGCCACCGGCTCGGCCTCGATCCGACCCGACCCGTCAATGCGCCTCCTGCCAGTTGCCCGCCGCGTTGGCCTCGACCACGAGCGGCACCTTCAGCGTCAGGGCCGGCGCCGGCGCCTCTTCCATGACGCCGCGGATGATCGGGATCGTCCGCTCCACCTCGTCCTCGGCGACCTCGAAGACCAGCTCGTCGTGCACCTGCAGCAGCATGCGGGCGTTCAGCTTCTTGGCGGCGAGCGCCGCCTCCATCCGAGTCATGGCCCGGCGGATGATGTCGGCGGCCGAGCCCTGGATCGGCGCGTTGATCGCCTGCCGCTCGACGCTGGCCCGCTCGGAGGGGTTGTTGGAGCGGATCTGCGGGTAGTGGCACACCCGGCCGAACAGGGTGGTGACGTAGCCCTTGTCGCGGCAGCTCTTCTTGGTGGTCTCGATGTAGTCCCGGATGCCCGGGAACTGCTCGAAATACTGCTTGATGAACGCCGAGGCCTCCTCGCGGCCGATGCCGAGCCGGTCGGCGAGGCCGAAGGCCGAGATGCCGTAGATGATGCCGAAGTTGATGGTCTTCGCCCGGCGCCGCAGGTCGGGGGTCATCTCCTTGAGCGGCACGCCGAACATCGCCGAGGCGGTCGCCGCGTGGATGTCGATGCCGTCCTCGAACGCCTTCCGGAGTTCCGGGATGTCGGCCATGTGGGCGAGCAGCCGCAGCTCGATCTGCGAGTAGTCGGCCGAGATCAGCCGGTTGCCGGGCGCCGCCACGAAGGCGCGGCGGATGCGCCGCCCCTCCTCGGTGCGGATCGGGATGTTCTGCAGGTTCGGCTCGGAGGAGGACAGCCGCCCCGTGGTGGTGGCCGCCAGCGAGAACGAGGTGTGGACCCGCGCCGTCTCGCGGTCGGCGTGGGCCTGGAGCGCGTCCGTGTAGGTGGATTTCAGCTTCGACAGCTGCCGCCATTCCAGGATCTTCTTGGGAAGTTCGTGGCCCGCCTGGGCGAGCTCCTCGAGCAGGGTCGCGGGCGTCGCCCACTGGCCGGACGGCGTCTTCTTGGCCCCCGGCAGGCCCATCTTGCCGAACAGGATGTCGCCGATCTGCTTCGGCGAGCCGACCGAGAACTTATCGCCGGCATCCTCCTGGATCTCCTCCTCCAGGCGGACGAGGATCTGCGAGAAATCCCCCGACAGGCGGCTCAGCATCTCCCGGTCGACGCGGATGCCGCGCTGCTCCATCCGGGCGATCACCGGCAGCAGGGGCCGCTCCAGGGTCTCGTAGACGGCGACCCGGTGCTCGGCCACGAGGCGCGGCTTCATCATCCGCCACAGGCGCAGGGTGACGTCGGCGTCCTCGGCCGCGTAGGCGGTGGCCTTGTCGATCGCGACGCGGTCGAAGGTCACCTTGTTGCGGCCGGTGCCGGCCACGTCCGAGAAGGTGATCGGCTGGTGGCCGAGATGCCGGCGGGCCAGCTCGTCCATGCCGTGGCCGCCCTTGCCGGCGTCGAGCACGTACGAGATCAGCATCGTGTCGTCGAACGGCGCGACCTCGATGCCGTAGCGGGCGAGCACCACCCAGTCGTACTTGAGGTTCTGGCCGACCTTCAGGACCCCCGGGTTCTCGAGGAGCGGCTTCAGCCGGGCGACGGCCTCCTTCAGGGGGATCTGGCCCGGCACCGGCTCGACCACGTCGGACGGCGCGGCGCCCTCGCCGAACAGGTCGGTGGCGTCGGCCTGCACCTTGGCGGCCTGAACGTGGGCCAGCGGGATGTAGCAGGCCCGGCCGGTGGCGACCGCCAGCGAGACGCCGACGAGGCCGGCCCTGTGGGCGTCGAGGCTGTCGGTCTCGGTGTCGACCGCGATCACGCCGGCCTCCTCGGCCTCGGCGATCCAGGCGTCGAGCTGCTCCAGCGACGAGACCGTCTCATAGGCGGCGGTGTCGAACGGCGCCACGGATTCCGCGGCCCGGGCCGCCACCACGTTGCCGGGTGTCGCCTCGACGGGCGCCCGGGGCTTGGCGGGCGCGTCCGGCAGGTCGAGATCGGCGAAGGGATCGATCTCGCCGCCCTCCGGCGGGGCGGCGCCCGGCGGGCGCTCGGCCCCGGCGGCCGCGGTCTCGGGATCCGGCGGCACGGAATCGCCGAAGAACGGCACCGCGTCGCTGCCGCCGGCGGCGTTGCCGTAGCCGTGCGGCCGGGCGCCCGGCAGGAGCCGCGGGTCGGGCTTCACCGCCTCGGGGTCGACGTGCAGCATCTGGGCGATGCGGCGCGTCAGCGTGTTGAACTCCATCGCCTTGAGGAAGCCGACCAGCTTCTCGGGATTGGGCTGGGGCACGCCGAGATCGTCCAGCGGCACCGGGACGGGCACGTCCTCCATCAGCGCCACGAGCCTGCGCGACAGCTTGGCCTGATCGACGTTGGCGAGCAGCGTCTCCCGCCGCTTGGGCTGCTTGATCTCGCCCGCCCGCTCCAGCAGGGCCTCCAGGCTGCCGAACTCCTTGATCAGCGCCGCGGCCGTCTTCAGGCCGATGCCGGGCACGCCCGGCACGTTGTCGGAGGTGTCGCCGATGAGCGCCAGCGCGTCGCCGATCTGGTTCGGCTGCAGGCCCTCCCACTTGGCGACGATCGCCTCGACGTCGAGGTTGCGCTCGGGCCGGTAGCCGGGCTTGCCCTTGGCGCCCGACTCGAAGTCGTAGAACCGGACCTGCGGCCCGACGAGCTGCATCAGGTCCTTGTCGGACGAGACGATGATGACGCCCGCGCCCCGCGCCTCGGCCTGGCGGGTGTAGGTGGCGATGAGGTCGTCGGCCTCGTAGCGCTCCAGCTCCACCGCGTGCAGGCCGAAGGCGCGCACCGCGTCGCGCATCAGCGGCATCTGCCGCTTCAGGTCGTCGGGCGCGTCCGGGCGGTGGCCCTTGTAGTCGGGGAACATCTCCTTGCGGAACGAGCCCTCGGACTTGTCGAAGACGATGCCGAGATGGGTCGGCATCGTGCCGGCGGCCCCGTCCTGCAGGAACTGCGCGATCTTGGTGCAGAACAGCCGCACGGCGCCGGTGGGTAGCCCGTCGGAGGGGCGCGAGTTGTACTTCTGGTCCTGATTGATCGACTGGAAATAGGCCCGGAAGATGAAGGACGAGCCGTCGACCAGGATCACCTGATCGCCGGGTCCGACGGGCTTGGTCTCGGGGCTCGAGTCGGGCTTCGCGTCGGGCTTCGAGTCGGGCTTCGAGTCGGTCATGGGCTCAGGCGGCTCGGGGCGATCAGGAGTCGGGCGCGCGGTCCAGCTCGGCGCGGCAGGCCGCGACGAGAACGGGCAACTCGTGGTGGACGGTGAGCCAGACGATGTCCAGCGTCACCCGATGATAGCTGTGGCGATAGACGCTCCCCGCATCCGCGATCTGACGCCACGGCACGTCGGGATATCGGGCTCTCGTCTCGGCGCTCAATCGGCGGCTCGCCTCCGAGATGATCTCCAGGCAGCGCACGACCGCGAAGTGGGTGCGCTCGTCTGCCTCGAACGTCTCGAGCGTGAATCCCGCCACGAAGCGCGCGACGCGCTCCGCGTTGGCGATCATGTCGGCGCAGGCGGCCCGCTCGCGTTCAGAAGGCGGAAACGGCATCGCGCTCCGCGTGCGTGCGAACCCGATCCTTCAGGGCCGCCCGATCCGCCACGTCGACCCGGATCGGAAAGAGATCATCGATGAAGTGGCACAGACCGACATAGCCGAAGAGACCGCCCACGACCGACACATCGATCTCGATCATCACGTCGAGATCGCTGTCGGCCCGCGCCTCCCCCCGGGCAACCGAACCGAACAAGGCCGCGTGCAGCACGCCGCGGCGGCGCAGTTCCACCTCGTTGGCGCGCAGGATGTCGAGGGCGTCGAGCTTGTCCATGGCGGCGGGACCGGAGGGAATCGGCGGCCGCCAGCATAGCAGAACCGCGGCAGGGGAGGATCAGGCCGCGAGCTCGCGCCCGAGCGCCTCCACCCGGCGCAGGTCGTCCACGAAGGCCGCGTAGGCCTCCGCCTTCGCCTCGTCCGGCAGCCGGAGCAGGTAGGACGGGTGGACCGTGATGAAGCCCTGGAAGCGGTTGTCGTGCCGGTCGAAGCGGAACGGGCCGCGCGCCCGGGTGATCGGGATCGCCTTGCCGGTCAGCGCCAGGACGGCGGTCGCGCCGAGTGCCACCACGAGCTTCGGGCCGACGAATTCGAGTTCCCGGTCGAGCCACCACCGATAGTGGCTGACCTCGCCGGCGGTCGGCTTCTGGTGGATGCGGCGCTTGCCGCGCTCCTCGAACTTGAAATGCTTGACCGCGTTCGTCAGGTAGCTCGTGCCCCGGTCGATCCCGGCCTCCGCCATGGCGCGGGAGAGCAATTGGCCGGCGGGCCCGACGAAGGGGCGGCCCTGCCGGTCCTCCTGGTCGCCGGGCTGCTCGCCCACGAAGGCCACTGTTGCGCCGACCGGGCCCTCGCCGAGCACGGCCTGGGTGGCGCCGGGGACCAGCGGCTCGGTCCGGCGGATGATCGCGTTCAGCTCCTCCAGGGTCTTCGGATCCTGGTCGGCCATGGCGGCGACGGCCCGGGCGGGTTCGCGGCGTGTGGGCAAGGTCGGCTCCCTCTCGATCATGGCTACGGTGCGCCCGGCCGCCGCCCGGACCAGGGCGGGGATCGCGGCCGTCTCGGGCATGTTGTGCCAGTACTTCTTGGGCATCTCCGCCCGCATGGCCTTCAGGTTGGTGCGGGCCGGGTTGAACGTGCTCTCGTAGTAGGTCTGCCAACCCGCCTCGAAGCCGTCGCCCTCGGGGAGCTGCGCGCGGTCCCCGGCCGGCCCGAAGGTCAGGGTCTCGGTGTCCCAGTGGGCGGATCCGTCGGGGGTCAGGATCGACCAGCGCATCCCGCGGAAGCGGTTCACGAAGAACGGCGCCGCCGCCTCGAGGATGTGGTGGTCCGGCTCGAACCACGCGACGTAGCGTTCGCCGTCCGGTCCCTCCGCCCGGCGGAAGCGCAGGAAGGCGTGCATCTTGTGGAGGTCGCGCCCGATCGCCTTCGCCATCCGGTGCAGGCGGTGGACCAGCGGGTCGCTGCCGACCTCCATCAGGTGCCGCTCGCCGCGGCAGACCCGCCAGACCAGCGCGTAGAGCAGGCCGTAGCGCTCCGGATCGCGGTGAGGGATCACCTGCGGGATCAGGCTGGCGACGGCCTTCGGCAGGACGAGCGGCGCTCCGGCGGCCGGCTCCCCGTCGCCGCCGAACAGGCCGGGCGAGTCCGTCACCGACCACGTCACGGCTCCGGGCGCGACGCCCTGCGCGACGAGGCTCCGGACGGCCTTGCGGAAACCGTCGAGATCGGCGCCGGGGCGCAGCGTGACGGCGCGCGGCGACCGTGGATCCGCCCCGTCACCGCGGGGCGAGGGACGCGGCGCGTGCCCCACCCCCATCAGAACAGGCTCAGCTGCGCCGCGGGCTCGACCAGCCGCGCCCGGAGGTCGAGCCGGTCCGTGAGCGCGACGGGGCGATGATCGGCGGCCACGAGGAACGGCCGCGCCCGCTTCAATCCGGAGGTCAGCCGGGCGACGTCGTCGAGGCGCAAGGTCGCGTGGCGGCGCGCCCGGATGATCTTGTCGACCGCCCGCGCCCCGAGCCCCGGCACCCGCAGCAGCCATTCCCGGTCGGCGCGGTTCACGTCCACGGGGAACTTGTCCCGGTGCTTGAGCGCCCAGGCGAGCTTCGGGTCGATGTCGAGGGCCAGCATCCCGCCCTCGGAGGCGTCGGCCACCTCGTCGGGGGTGAACTCGTAGTACCGGAGCAGCCAGTCGGCCTGGTACAGGCGGTGCTCGCGCTGCAGCGGCGGCGGCTTCGGCGGCAGGATCGCGGACCCGTCCGGGATCGGGCTGAAGGCGGAGTAGTAGACCCGCTTCAGGCCGACGCTGCCGTAGAGGAGCGCGCTCTTGCGGATCAGCGCCTCGTCGGTGGTGGCATCCGCCCCGACGATCACCTGCGTCGAGTGGCCGGCCGGCGAGAAGCGGCGCTTCTCCGCCTTGGCCTGCACGATGCGCTCGCCGATCTGCGCCATCGCCCCCTGGATCGCGGCGCCGTCCTTCTCGGGCGCGAGCCGCTCCAGGCTCGCCTCGGTCGGCAGCTCGACGTTGATCGAGAGGCGGTCGGCGTAGAGGCCGGCCTCCTCGATCAGCCAGGGGCTCGCCTCCGGGATCGACTTGAGGTGGATGTAGCCGGCGAAGCCGTGGTCGCGCCGCAGCGACTTCGCCACGCGGGTCAGGAGCTCCATCGTGTGATCCGGCGACTTGATGATGCCGGAGGAGAGGAACAGGCCCTCGATGTAGTTGCGCCGGTAGAAGTTCAGGGTGAGGTTCACGACCTCCTCCACGGTGAACTTCGCCCGCCGCACGTTCGAGGAGCGCCGGTTCACGCAGTAGGCGCAGTCGAACAGGCACCAGTTGGTCAGCAGGATCTTGAGGAGCGAGACGCACCGTCCGTCCGGCGTGTAGGCGTGGCAGATCCCGGCGCCGGTGGTCGACCCGAGCCCGTCCTTGCCGGCCGCCCGCTTCGGCGCGGCCGAGGAGGCGCAGGAGGCGTCGTACTTGGCCGCGTCCGCGAGGATGCGCAGCTTCTTGGCCAGGGTCTCGTCCATCGAACAGACAATGAACAACGCGGCGGAAGGTGCAAGGCCGGCGCGGCCCTCGCCCCGGGCCGCGATGCCGCACCCGTCACGCAGGCGCGTCGGGTTCTTCGGTCTCCCGGTCGACCACCCGGCGGGCGAGGCCGTAGGCGAAGCCGGCCCGGGCCAGGGCGGCGAGGTCCCGGTCGCGGTGCGCCGCCCGCTGGTCCGGGCGGCGATACGGGCCGAGGCGTCGCCGCTTGGCGTAGGCCTGCGCGGCCTGCTCCTCGACCGCGTCCGCCTCCCCGACCGGCAGGGCGTCGCGCTCCGCCAGCATGGCGGCCTCGACGACGTCGCGCGGGACCCCCTTGGCGGCGAGCTTGGCCGAGACGCCGCGGCTCGACGTGCCGCGGCGGCGCAGGGTGGCGAGGCGGGTATCGGCGAAGCGCGCGTCGTCCACGAGGCCGGCCGACACCGCCCGCGCCACGGTCGCCGTCACGAGGTCGGCGAAGCGTTCGGGATCCTCGCCCCGGGCCCGCGCCCGCTTCTGCACGCGGCGCGCGAGCGTCCGGCGCAGCATCTCGGTCGAGGCGCTGTAGCGCTCCAGGTAATGGAGCGCCGCCCGCTCGAGCCAGGCCGGGCTCACGGGGCCGGGCGGCTTGATCTCCCGGTCGCGACGTTCTGGCGCAGATCCTGCAACGAATGGAGATTTCACCGGTTCTTCACGATCTCGACAGGTTTGCGTTCCATGACTCGGGTATGGAACGCGCGCAACGCGACAGGCTCGGCCATGGCCCGAACCACCGTTCTTCGCCCGGCACGCCGCAGGGCCGATGGCACCGGCGGCTGCACGGCGCGGCGGCTATTCTGATGCGGCGCGAGTGGCTCCTGGTCCTCGTGGCCCTGGGGCTCGCCGCGGCCGCCGCCGCGATCGTCTACCTGTCACGCCCGAACACCCTTACGGTGGCGGTGGGCCCGCAGGACGGGCCAGAGGCCGCGCTGATCGAGGCCTACGCCGGCGCCCTCGACCGGGCACGGGAGGATGTCCGGCTCAAGGTGGTGCGCTACGGCGACGTGCGCGACAGCGCCCTCGCGCTGCAGCGGAACAAGGCCGACCTCGCGGTGGTGCGGCCGGACGTGTTCCTGCCCGAGAACGGGCTGACCCTGGCGATCCTGCACGACGAGGCCCTGGTCATCGCGGCGCCCGAGGCGGCCGATATCGACGACGTGCCCGCCCTGGCGCGCAAGCGGCTCGGCATCGTGGTCCGCCACAGCGCCGACCTGTCGTTCCTCACGAACCTGCTCTCCTTCTACGACCTCGTGCCGGACAGCGCGGGCGAGGACGCGGCGGAGGCCGGCCACGCCGCCGAGGCGGAGCCCGGTCACGTGGTCGTGGTGCCCCTGAAGGTCGGCGACGTCACGGCCGCGCTCGCCGAGAAGCGCGTCGACGCCGTGGCGGTGATCGCGAGCCCGGCCTCCAAACCGGCCGCCGCGGTGGTCCGCGCCGTCGAGCTGGGCTCGCCGGACCGGAAGGTCGGGTTCGTCTCGATCCCTGACGGCGACGCGATCCTGCAGCGCTTCCCCGAGCTGCAATCGGTGACGATCCCGGCCGGCACCTTCGGTGGCCGTCCGAAGCGGCCCGACGAGGAGATCAAGACCGTCGGCGCCTCCTATCGGCTGATGGCCCGGGGCACGGTCAGCCGCGTCGCGGTCGCCTCGGCGACGCAGCACCTGTTCGAGTGGCGCTCGCGGCTCGCCTCGACCGCGCCGGTGGCCAAGCTGATGAAGGCGCCGGACTTCGACACGACGGTGGCGGCGACCTCGGCCCGCCTGCCGAACCACCCCGGCGCCGTCGACTATTTCGAGCGCGAGCAGCAGACCTTCCTCGACCGCTACGAGGACTACATCTACCTGTTCGCCTTCTTCGGCGGCACGATCGGCTCCGGCTTCGCCTGGATCGGCCAGCGCCTCGCCCGCAAGCGCCGGGAGCGCGTCGATTTCGTCCTCGACCGGCTGCTCGACATCATGCGCGAGGTGCGCGCGGCGACCAGCGCCGCCGAACTCGACGCGATCGCGATCGAGACCGACGGGCTGGTGGCCGACGTCGTCTGCTACGCCCGCGAGCGCAGCATCGACGCGCGGACGGTCAGCGCCCTGATCCTGGCGGTCGACGGCGTGCACGCGGCCATCGCCGACGCGCGGCGTCAGACGAGCGAGACCGAGCCCCGGGCCGCGACCCGCAACCGCACGGCGCGGCTGCTCGCCCTCGACCTGCCGGCCGCGGAATAGCGGCGGGCGCCGCATGGCTGGCGGCGTAGGGATATCATGCTAACGGGAACCATGTTCGATCCCGTCGCCGCCCTCGATACGGTCCTTGAGAACCTCGACCGCGAGGCCCGCGAGCCCACCAAGCTCCGGGCCGCGCTGGTGCCGCAGCTGCGCCGGGTGATCGAGGAGGGCCACCGGGCCGCCGAGGCGCAGCTCCTCGAGGATCGCAACGGGCTGCTCTGCGCGCAGACGCTGTCGAACCTCACCGACGCGGTGGTCCGGGCGATCCACGACGCCGTGGTCTGGCGGCTCTACCCCAACGACAACCCGTCGACCGGCGAGCAGCTCGCCGTGGTCGCCACCGGCGGCTACGGCCGGGGCACGATGGCGCCGGGCTCGGACATCGATCTGCTGTTCCTGCTGCCCTACAAGCAGACCGCGTGGTCCGAGAGCGTCGTCGAGGGGATGCTCTACGTCCTGTGGGACCTGAAGCTGAAGGTCGGTCACGCCACCCGCTCGGTCGAGGAGTGCCTGCGCGAGGCGCGGGCCGACATGACGATCCGCACCGCCCTCCTGGAGGCGCGGTTCCTGTTCGGCACCCGTGTCCTCTACGAGGAGCTCGTGACGCGCTTCGACGCCGAACTCGTGGTCGGCTCCGCCGCCGAGTTCGTGGAGGCGAAGCTGCGCGAGCGCGACATGCGCGTGTCCAAGGCCGGCACCTCGCGCTACCTCGTCGAGCCCAACGTCAAGGACGGCAAGGGCGGCCTGCGCGACCTGAACACGCTGTTCTGGATCGCCAAGTACACCTACCGGGTCCGCGACCAGATCGAGCTCGTGAGCGCCGGCCTGTTCACCCCGGAGGAGTACGCGCTGTTCGAGCGCTGCGAGGAGTTCCTGTGGCGGGTGCGCTGCCACATGCACTTCGCCACGAAGCGCGCCGAGGAGCGCCTGTCCTTCGGCCTGCAGCCGCGGATCGCCGAGCGCTTCGGCTACGAGGCCCGCGGCGGCCTCTCCGGCGTCGAGCGCTTCATGAAGGCCTATTTCCGCATCGCCAAGGATGTCGGCGATCTCACCGCCATCGTCTGCGCGGAGCTGGAGGCGCGCCACGCCAAGCGCACGCCGGTGCTCGACCGCTGGATCGGCCGGTTCCGCGACCGCTTCCGGGCGACCGCCATGGAGGCGGAGGATTTCTGGATCGACCACGGCCGGGTGAACCTGCGCGCGGAGGACGCCTTCGAGCGCGACCCGGTCAACCTGATCCGGCTGTTCTGGCTCGCCGACCGGCACAACCTCGCGATCCACCCGGATGCCAAGCGGCTGGCCAACCGGTCCCTGCGCCTCGTCAACCCGTCGCTGCGCGTGGACCCCGAGGCAAACCGGCTGTTCGTCGAGATCCTGACCTCGCGGAACGCGCCGGAGGAGGCGCTGCGCGAGATGAACGAGGCGGGCGTGCTCGGCCGGTTCATCCCGGATTTCGGCCGCATCGTCGCGATGATGCAGTTCAACATGTATCACCACTTCACCGTGGACGAGCACCTGCTGCGCTCGGTCGGCGTGCTGGCGGACATCGAGTCGGGCCGTGCCCAGGAGACCTACCCGCTGGTCTCGCGCCTCGTGCACTCGATCCACAACCGCACCGCGCTCTACGTGGCGATCCTGCTGCACGACATCGCCAAGGGCCGGCCGGAGGATCACTCCATCGCGGGCGCCGCCATCGCCGAGAAGCTCTGCCCGCGCTTCGGCCTGAACCAGGCCGAGACCGAGACGGTGCGCTGGCTCGTCGAACACCACCTGCTGATGTCGATGACCGCGCAGAGCCGCGACCTCTCGGACGCCAAGACCATCGAGCGTTTCGCCGCGAGCGTGCAGAGCCTGGAGCGGCTGAAGCTCCTGACCATCCTGACGGTGGCCGACATCACCGCCGTGGGGCCCGGCGTCTGGACAGCCTGGAAGGGCACGCTGCTCCGCACGCTCTACGACGAGACCGAGGTCTACCTGTCGGGCGGCCATTCCGAGATCGCCCGCACCGACCGGGTGCGCCTCGTCCAGATGGGCCTGCGGGAGCAGCTGCCCGGCTGGGGCTCGGAGGAGTTCGACACCTACGCGGCCCGCCACAGCCAGGCCTACTGGCTCAAGGTCGACGGCACGCGCCAGCTCAAGAACGCGATCTTCCTGCGCGACGTCGTGCGCGACGGGCGGACCAGCGCGACCGACGTGGCCCTCGATCCCGTCCGGGGCGTGACCGAGATCACGGTCTACTCGCCGGACCATCCCCGCCTGCTCGCCATCGTCACCGGCGCCTGCGCGGCGGCCGGCAGCAACATCGTCGACGCGCAGATCTTCACCACCACGGACGGGTTCGCCCTCGACACGATCTTCATCTCCCGCGCCTTCGAGCGCGACGACGACGAGCTGCGGCGGACCAAGCGCATCACCGCGGCGATCGAGCGGGCGCTCAAGGGGGAGATCAAGATCGCCGACCTCGTGGCCGACAAGCACCCGCCGACGAGCACCCGCGCCAAGACCTTCCCGGTCCCGCCGGACGTCATCATCGACAACGCCCTGTCGAGCCGGGAGACCGTGGTGGAGATCACCGGCCTCGACCGGCCGGGCCTGCTCTACGAGCTGACCACCGCCTTCAGCCGGCTGTCGCTCAACATCACGTCGGCGCACGTGGCGACCTTCGGCGAGCGCGCCGTAGACGTCTTCTACGTCACCGACCTGACCGGCACGCGGGTGACGCAGCCCGACCGCCAGGCCGCGATCCGGGCCGCCGTGATGGACGTGTTCGCGCACGACGTCGCGACCCTCAAGGCCGAGGGTCTGGAGGCGCTCGTGGCGGCGCCGCCGCCGCGCGAGGCGTGAGCGTGCGGGTTGATTTCGCGGCCCCGTGGCCAGATATCAGCGCCGATTCCATCATCCCTCACCGATTCCCGCCCACGACTGAAACGTGATGACGAGCAACGACATGCCCCAGGATGACCAGCGCCAGACCACGGTCGAAGCCGGTGCCGGCGCGGCCCAGGATCCCGCGCCCGCGGGTCAGGGCAGCGAGTCGGCCACCGTCGATCCGGTCGCGGAGGCCCTGGCCCTGCTGACCGCCGAGCGCGACGAGCTCAAGGACCGGACGCTGCGCACCCTCGCCGAGATGGAGAACCTGCGCCGCCGGACGGAGCGCGAGGTCGCCGACGCGCGCGCCTACGCGGTGACCAACTTCGCCCGGGACGTGCTCAACGTCGCCGACAACATCCGCCGCGCCCTCGACAGCGTCCCGGCCGACGCGAAGGCCACGGCCGACGGCGCCCTGAAGGGGCTGATCGACGGGATCGAGCTCACCGAGCGCGACCTCGCCAAGACCCTCGAGCGCCACGGCGTCAAGATCGTCGAGCCGCAGGGCCAGAAGTTCGACCCGAACCGCCATCAGGCGATGTTCGAGGTGCCGAACGCGGAGGTTCCGGCCGGCACCGTCGTGCAGGTCGTGCAGGCGGGCTACGTCATCGGCGAGCGCGTGCTGCGCCCGGCCCTGGTCGGCGTCGCCAAGGGTGGCCCGAAGGCGGCCGCCAACCCGGCCGACGCCGCCTGAGCGGTCACCGCGGCGAGCCCTACTGACAGGGCAGCGCCGCGGCGAAATCCGAGATGAACTGCGCGGTCTGGCGGGTCTGGGCCGGCGCGGCCGGATCCCGGGCGACGAGCCCCGCCTCGACGCGGAGGCGGTGGTTGCAGGCGCAGGTCGGCAGCGTTCCCGCGGTCGGCTCGGGGGAGCAGGCGTCGTGGTGCGCGCAGGCGAGGTCCAGCGCGTCGATCGGCGGGTAGCCGGGGCCGCGGCTGCCGGGGCCGCAGAAGTTCCCGTAGATCAGGATGGCGCCCCGCCCGGCGGGCCCGGGCGGGACGATCTCCTGGGCCCGCGCCGGGACGGCGCAGGCGGCGAGCGCGACGGCGAGCAGCCTTGTCGTGAGGGAGATCGTGCTGGGAATGCTCACGGCCGATCCTCTCGGAGAGAGACCCTGGTCCCGCGGGGTGCGACCCGCGCGGTATCCGGCTTCACCGACAGCCCTCGGCCGTGGACAGGCTCGCGCGGCCGACGGATTCGCGAAGCCGAACGCCGGGCATTGCGGCCCAGCCCGGCCGTCCCGTCAAGCTCTCGGCCTGCGAATACTACTCAGAATCGGTAATTCACACCGGCCCGGACCAACGCGAGGCCGGAATCCTGTTTGCCGGCGCCATAAAATGCCGGAACACTGGCGTTGTAGTACGTGGCGGCGGTCGTTCCGCGGCCGAGATGGAGGTAGAGGGCCTCCACCTTGGCGGAGAGCTTCTCGGTGAAGGCGTACTCGATGCCGCCGCCGGCCGCGTAGCCGGTCCGGTCGGTCGACGGCAGGGTGTAGGGGTAGGAGGCCGCGTAGGTCGAGCGCGCCCCGCCGCCGTACGCGAAGCCGCCGGTGCCGTAGACGAGGACCCGGTCGAACGCGTAGCCGAGCCGGGCGCGGACCGTGCCGAAATAGTCGAGGCTCGGTCGGACGCTGTAGTACGGCGCGGTGCCGAGATAGGCGGCGTCCGCCTTGGCGAAGGCCGTCCCCTGGATGTCGGTCTCGACGCCGACGACGACGCCGGAACCCGGCGTGAACTGATAGTTGTAGCCGACCTGGCCGCCGCCGGCGAAGCCGCCGGACCGGCCGCCGCCCGTGACGGTGCCGTAGGTGGGGTCGGTGAAGCCGCCGCTGCCGGTCGGGAACGCGTACCCGGCGTTCACGCCGGCGTAGAAGCCGGTCCAGGTGAAGACCGGCAGCGACGGCGGCGGCGGCGGCGGCGCGCGGCGGGGCAGATCCGCCGCCTGGGCGGCGAGGGCCAGGCAGCCGAAAGCGGCGCCCGCGAGGGCTGCGTGAATTCGAGCGTTCATGGGTGTCTCGTTCTGGAACGCGGCGGCGCCGCAGGATCAGAGGGCCAGGAGGAGCAGGCCGACGACGGTCACGGACAGGATCAGGCAGAGGGCGAGATCGAGGATGGCCGCTCCGCCGCAGGTCGGCACAGCGCGGGCGCTCCCGGAGACGAACAGGGCGTTCACGACCGGACCCACTGGTTCTCGTCGGAACGGGCCGCGATCCTCGCGGTCCGCGCGGCGCGCCCGGGCACGACGGCGTTCGAGGATGCCGCCGCCCCGCCTGAGGGGAAGGCGGGAGCGGCGGCCTGCGGCGCCCGCGATGAACTGGCGCGGTGGACCGTTTCCGCGACAGCGACACCGAGGACGGGCAGCGAGAGCGCGGCGACGACGCAGACGAGGCGCCGGAGCCGCGGAAGGGTGTCGCTCGGGCGCGGGCGGCCCGCCGGGGCCACGGGCAGCGTGAGCGGCGGCAGGGACTTCGCCACGAGGATGCGCGTTTCAACCGTCATCGGCCGGTGCCTCCGGACTGGCGTGGGAAATTTGACCACGAGATCGGTGTACGTGTGCAAAAATCCCACGTCAACGCGAAAAGCGCGCTCGCGTGTGCGCCGCCACACCCGGTGGGATTGTATCCCACGACGCGAGCCGTCACGATGCGCCGATGTCTGAGACTGCCGATACACCGCGGGAGGGCGCCAGCCTGCACGCGCCGCTGGCGCGGCTGCTGCGCCCTCTCGTGCGCCTGCTCGTCGCCCGCGGCATTACTTTCCCGGCGCTCACGGACCTGCTGCGCGAGCTCTACGTGAACGTCGCCGAGTACGACTTCGCTCTCACCGGCAAGGAGCAGACCGACAGCCGCGTCTCCCTCCTCACCGGCATCCACCGCAAGGAAGTTCGGCGCCTGCGGGGCGCCGGTGCTCCGGTCAGCGCCGTGCCGGCGGTCGTCTCCCGCACCAGTCGGATCATCGCCCGCTGGATCGCCGACCCGACCTTCACCGATCCGCAGGGCCAGCCCCTGAAGCTCCCGCGCACGGCCGAGGGCGGCGCGCCCTCGTTCGAGTCGCTGGTCGCGGGCGTGACGCGGGATCTCCGGCCCCGCGCTGTCCTCGACGAGTGGCTCGACCGCGGGCTGGCCTTCACCGATCCGCAGGACCGGATCGTGCTGGCGGAGGCCGCCTACGTCCCCCGTGGCGACGGCGCCGAGGTGCCGCAGCTCTACTATTTCGGCCGCAACCTGCACGACCACATCGCGGCCGCGGTCGCCAACATCGTCGGCGACGCGCCCCGCTTCCTGGAGCGGGCGGTCCACTACGACGGATTGTCCGAGGACCTCGCGATCAGGCTCGAGGAACGCGCCCGCGAGATCGCCATGGAGGCGCTGCAGCAGGCCAACCGGGAGGCGCACGCCGCCTGCCAGACCGATCCCGGCGGCACGCATCGCTGGAACTTCGGCCTCTACGTCTACACCGAGGCGGCGCCGCCGGCGCGGCAAGCGGACGAGCGGTGAGAGGCCGGCCGGTGCGCGCCTCGCTCAACCGCCGGTTCGTCCTGCGCCTGCTCGCTGGCGCCGCGACCCTGCTGCCCGGCACGATCCGGTCGCAGGAATCGCCGCGCGACCAGGGCATCGGCGGCACCGGCATGATGCGGACCGACGAGCCGCGGAACGGGTCCCTCGGCGAGGGCGACCGCGGCATCGGCGGCACCGGCGTGATCGGCACGATCCGCCGCTTCGGCTCGATCGTCGTCAACGACCTGCGCATCGCCTACCCACCCGAGGTGGAGGTGCGCATCGACGGCACGGCCGCGAGAGCCGCCGACCTGAAGATCGGGCAGGTCGTCCACGTGGTGGCGCGGTCCGAGGGCGGCGGGCTCGCCACGCGGCGGATCGACGTCACCAGCGAGGTGGTCGGGCCGGTGGAATCGGTCGCGCCGGGGCGGCTCGTGGTGCTCGGGCAACGGGTCTCGACCGCCGGTCTCAGCGGCGCGTGGCAGCCGGGCGCGCGGGTCGCGGTGAGCGGGCTGCGCCGGCCCGACGGCGTGATCGTGGCGAGCCTGATCGAGCCGCGGGATTCCGGTCCCGACCGCGTCGCCGGCCCGGTGCGGCGTCTCGCGGGCGGCCTCGGGATCGGCGGCCTCCGGCTCGCGGGCGCCGACGCCCTGCCGCCGGGCAAGCGCGCCCTGGTGACGGGCCGTGCTGCGAACGGAGTCCTCACCGTGACCAGCGCCGCGCAGGTCGGCCTGCCCTTCCCGCCGGGTCTGAAGCGGGTGTCGATCGAGGCCTATATCGGCCGGGCCGGCAGCGGGCTCGACATCGGCGCGGGCTACGCCGTGGCGGGCCGTCCGGTCGCGCGGGTTCCGCGCGACGGGAGCGTGCGGGCGGTGCTGACCGCGGCGATCGCGCGGGACGGGGACCTGACGGTGGAGCGGCTGCGGATCGAGAACCGCGTCGCGCCCGAGCCGCAGCAACCGGACGCCCCGCGGTTCGAGCGGGAGCGCGACCGGCTCGACCTGCGCAACCTCCCCGACGAGTTGCCCGGCCGCTTCGGCGCCGGGTCCGGCGGCCGCCAGGGTGGCCTGGGCGGCATCGGCGAGCCGCGCGGCCCCGCGATCGACACCCGGCCGGGCGGTGCGGTCGTCCCCGGATCGGAGGGCCCCGGCGGCTTCGGGGCGCCCCGCGGCGGCTTCGGCGGCGCGCCGTCCGCAGGCCCCGGGGCGTTCCCGGTCGGACCCGGGGGCTTCGGCGGGCCGCCCGGCGGACCCGGCCCGGCCCCGGGCGGAGGCGGCTTCGGCGGCGGCTTCGGCGGTCCTGGCGGTCCCGGCGGTGGTCGACGCTAGGGCAGCGTGTGCTGAGCACCGGAGCGCGCGGGACAGGGACGCTTCAGGCCTCCGCCTCCCGATCGAGCAGCGCGCGCTTGCGCGCGACGCCCCAGCGATAGCCCGACAGGGCGCCGTCCGAGCGCACGACGCGGTGGCACGGAATGGCCACCGCGACCGGGTTCGCCCCGCAGGCCTGCGCGACGGCGCGCGTCGCCGTCGGAAGGCCGATCGCCCGGGCGATCTCCGCGTAGGTCGCGGTGGAGCCGACCGGGATCTCGCGCAGCGCCGCCCAGACCCGCTGCTGGAACGCCGTGCCGCGAATGTCGAGCGGCAGGTCGAGGCCGGTGCCCGGGGCCTCCACGAACCCGATGACCTGCGCCATCCAGCCCTCGAAGGCCGGGTCGCCGCCCTCGATCTCCGCGGCGGGGAAGCGGTCCTGGAGATCGTGCAGGAGCGGCTCGGGCGCGTCCCCGAGGAGGATCGCGCAGACGCCCGCCTCGGTGGCGGCGACGAGGATCGCCCCGAGGCTGCAGGCGCCGATGCCGAACCGGATGCGCAGGCCCGCGCCGCCCGTCCGGTAGGCGGCGGGCGCCATGCCGAGGCGCGGCGCGCCACCCGCGTAGAACCGGCTCGCCGCGCCGTAGCCGGCCTCGTAGAGCGCCTCCGTCACCGACGCGGCGCCGGGCAGCCGCCGCGCCACCGCGGCGGCGCGGTGGGCGGCCGCGTAGGCCTTGGGGGTCACGCCGGTGACGTCCTTGAAAACCCGGTGGAAGTGGTAGGCGCTCAGGCCGGCGGCGCGCGCGAGCGCGGCGAGGGACGGCATCGTCTCGGCTGTCTCGATCGAGCGGCAGGCGCGGGCGACCGCCTCGGCCCGGCGCTCGGCGAGGGCGGGCTCGTCCGGACGACAGCGCCGGCACGGCCGGAAGCCGGCCGCCTCGGCCTCGGCGCAGGTCCGGTGGAAGCTGACATTNCGCAACTCGGCCGGCAGTACACCCCGGTGGTGCGGACCGCGTACACGAAGGTGCCGTCGGCCCGCGCGTCGCGGGCGGCGAGGGCTGCCCAGCGCGCGGCATCGTCGGGGTCTGTCGCGGGTACAGGGCTCATGGCGGCGGCACTATGCGGCTTGGCGTAGGCGTTGAGGAGGGGCATGACGGGGCCTGCCGGGTGGTGGATGACGCGCGCAGGACTGTGTCGGTCCGCTGCCGCGCCGGCATCCCGCTCCTTGCGGCCGAATTCGATATCCGCGGCGGCCGCCGGGACGGGCGTTTCGCCCCCACGAGTGCGCCATGGCTTCGACTACGCCCGACCACATCCATGTCGGCCAGGACGGTTGGCTGTTCCTGAAGACGGGAACGAACGACGTGCTCGGCCAGTACGAGCGGCCGGAGGAGACGACCGAGCTGATCTGGCAGTGGCGCAGCCTCGTGACGACGCGAGAGCGGCGCCTGCGCGCCCAGGGGATCCTGTACCGCCACGTCGTCGCCCCGGAGAAGCTGATGATCTACGATCACCGGCTCGACGGGCTCGCCATCCGGCCGAGCGCGTCGCCGGCCTACCGGCTCCTCCACAGCGAGCCCCCGGCGGGCCGTTTCCCGGGTCCGGTCGGTCTGTACGCGGCCTGGCGCCGACGGAAGCGCTGGCAGCAGACCTGCATCGACCTGGTCACGCCGATGCGGGCGCAGCGCGACGCGGCCGACCTCTACTGCCGGACCGACACCCACTGGTCCGCCGACGGCTGCTATCTCGCCTACGCGGAGATCTGCCGGGCGCTGGGCGCCGAGCCCCGGCAGGATCTGCGGGAGCGGCCGTCCTTCGAGACCGACCACGACGGCGATCTGGGCAGCGCCTTCGATCCACCCCGGCGGGCGCGCTCGCGCACCGTCCAGATGCAGCAGGACGCGGTCCGGATCTACGGCAGCCCGATCGTCGAAGCCCGGGAGAAGGCCGGCCTGCTGCACACGCTGCATGTCGGTGCGCACGTGATCTACGGGAATACGAAGGCCACCGACCCGCGCCGATTGGCGCTGTTCGGCGATTCCTTCTCTCACGTCATGCCGTACATGCTGACGATCATGCTGGCCGAGACGTTCCGCGAGGTGCACTTCGTCTGGAGCACCTCGCTGGACTGGTCGTACATCGAGCGCGTCCGCCCCGACATCGTGCTGACCGAGGTGGCCGAGCGCTTCATGGTTCAGCTGCCCGACGACACCTTCTCGGTGGAGCGCTACGCGCAGGACCGCTTCGGGGCCGAGCTCGCGGCGGCCGGCACCTGAGGAACGGACGTGGGCTTCAAGACCGTCTCGCGTCCCGGAGCGGGAGCTCCGTCATTCCGGGACTGCGTGGCAGCGCCCGGCATTCAGAACCTCGGCGGGCCCCTTCGTGCCGGGGCTCGCCTGCGGCGCACCGGAATGGCGGTGCGTTCGTCTCACGGGTAGCGAGACCCGGCCGGGCGGCGACGCCTCTCAGGCCTGCAGCTTCGCGACCAGCGCGTCCGACAGGGCGAAGTTGACGTAGACGTGCTGGACGTCGTCCTGATCCTCGATCACCTCGACGAGGCGGATCAGCTTCTCGCCGGTCTCGTCGTCGACGTTGATGGTATTCTGCGCCTTCCAGATCAGGCCCGTGCGGGCGGGCTCACCGAAGCGCGCCTCGAGGGCCTTTGTGACCTCGCCGTAGGAATCCTGGGCGCAGATGACCTCGTGGCCGTCCTCGCCGGAGCTGACGTCGTCGGCGCCGGCCTCGATCGCCGCCTCCAACATCGTGTCGGCATCGGCCACGGAGGCGGGATAGGCGATCACGCCGACGCGGTCGAACATGAAGGCGACGGCCCCGGTCTCGGCGAGGCTGCCGCCGGACTTGGTGAAGGCCGAGCGCACGTCCGAGGCGGTGCGGTTGCGGTTGTCGGTCTGCGCCTCGACGATCAGCGCGGCGCCGCCGGGCCCGTAGCCCTCGTAGCGGATATCCTCGTAGTTCTCGCCGTCGGCGCCGGCGGCCTTCTTGATGGCGCGCTCGATATTGTCCTTGGGCATGTTCTCGGCGCGGGCCGCCAGGATCGCGGCACGCAGGCGCGGGTTCATCGCCGGGTCGGGCGTGCCGAGCTTGGCCGCCACCGTGATCTCGCGGGCGAGCTTGCCGAACACCTTCGAGCGGACGGCGTCCACCCGGCCCTTCCGGTGCATGATGTTCTTGAACTGCGAATGGCCTGCCATGACGGTTCAGACTTTTGTTCGTTGGCGAGGGCGGGCGTGCGGGACCCCGCCGTCGCGGCTGTGAGGTCGCGCCGTATATAGGCCGCCGCCTTCGGACGAAGCAACGCGCCCGCCGCCGTCCGATACAGCGTCGGCGGACAGGCTCGCCCGGACTTCGCAATCCCGTGACCGCGGAAAGAACGGCCGCCTCGGGCGTTGGCGCTGGACTTCACGCGCAGCTGGGAACCCGATGTCGAGCCGGAACGGACGCAGCACGGTCATGGTCACGGGTGCGAGCGCCGGGGTCGGCCGCGCTGTCGCCCACGAGTTCGCCCGGCACGGGTGGAACGTGGGGCTGATCGCGCGTGGCGAGGCGGGGCTGCGGGGCACGATCCGCGACGTCGAGCGGGCCGGAGGCCGGGCCCTGGCCTTCGCGGCCGACGTCGCCGACGCGGAGGCCGTCGCCCAGGCGGCCGACGAGCTGGCCGAGGCGTTCGGCGGCATCGACGTCTGGGTCAACAACGCGATGGTGACGGTCTACGCGCCCGTTCAGGAGACGAGCCCGGAGGAGTTCCACCGCGCCACCGCGGTGACCTATCTCGGCCAGGTGCACGGCACGCTGGCGGCGCTCCGCCACATGGTGCCGCGCGACCGGGGGACGATCGTGCATGTCGGCTCGGCGCTCGCCTACCGGTCGATCCCGCTCCAGGCGAGCTACTGCGCCGCGAAGGCCGCCGTGCGGGGCTTCGTCGATTCCCTGCGCAGCGAGCTGCTGCACGACCGCAGCCGGGTACGCCTGACGATGGTGCAGCTTCCGGCCGTGAACACGCCGCAGTTCGACTGGGCCCGCTCGCGGCTGCCGCGCAAGCTCGAGCCGGTGCCGCCGATCTACCAGCCCGAAGCCATCGCCCGGCACGTCTTCCGAGCGGCGCACGACGCGCCGCGGGAAATGTGGATCGGGGCCTCGGCCTGGAAGGCGATCATCGGGAACATGCTGATTCCGGGCTGGATCGACGGCTACCTCGCCCGGCACGGCTATCGCGGGGAGATGACCGGCGTGCAGGCACAGAAGAACCGCCCCGACAACCTCTACGACCCGGTGGACACCGATCCCGGCGCCCACGGCCGCTTCGACGCCCGTGCGACCGGCGACGTCGCGGCGGTCGATCCCCGCTGGCTCAAGTTCGGGCTCGCGGCCGCGCTCGGTGTCGTCGCCGGCACGATGCTGTTCGCCACCGAGGCGCACGGACGTGCGGATGCCCGCGCCGACCGCCGGCTGGGCCGACGCTAGGACCCGGGCCTTCGCGGGGCCGTCGCGCCGCCGCGAGGGCCTCGCCCACGGGGCCGCGTCGCGCCCCGTGGGCGCGGGGGCCTCTGGGAGGATCCGGTGCCGGTCACGGACCGTCGCGATCCGGTGCGGGGCGCGCTCGCCGGAGGGGCCGCCCTGGGTCTCGGCAGCGGCGCCCGGCCGAAGGCCGGGCCACACGGCAGTCGCGATCGCATCGGGGACGGACGCCCTCTGGCCCGGTCCGACGTGACCGACATCCCGACCCTCTTCCTGAAGCACCCGGACTGGCACGTGATGTACGATCGCGATGCCGATCAGGCGCAGGCGACGGGTCGGGCTACCGGCCGGTGCCCATCGCCTCGAACGGCGCGCTCTGACCGTCCGGCGCTTCGTGCCACCGGATCAGGGCGGCCAGATCCACGACCCCGCCGGGCCACGCGACGCCCGCGAGGTGCCGATGCGGCCGCTCCGGCTCGCCGAGATCCGAGACAGCCGAGAAGGCGCCGTCGAGCCGGTGGCTCTCGGTGTACCGGCTCCGAGTCGCCAGGACCGGCAGACCGGCGGAACGGGCCGAGCTGATGCCGGCGGCTGAATCCTCGAAGGCCACCGCCTCGGAGGCCGGGATGCCCAGACCGGCGAGCGCCAGCAGGAAGACGTCGGGTGCGGGCTTCTTGCGGCTCGCCTCGTCGCCGGCCGCGATCACGTCGAAGGGCGCGGCGCCCGGCGGGAAGTTGGCGGCGAGAAGCCGGTCGACGTTCGGGCGGCTCGTCGTGGTGGCCACGGCGAGCCGGATTCCCGCCGCCCGGGCCTCGGCGATCAGCCGGGCGATCCCGGGACGCAGCGGCAGGCCGTGCTGCGCGACGAGGTCGCCGTAGGCGCGCGTCTTGCGGGCGTGGATCTCCGGCGCGCGCGCGTGGAGCGCCTCCGCGTCCGCCGGGTGCGCGCTGTCGATGAAGTGGGCGAGCCGCTCCTTGCCGCCCATGACGGCCAGCAGGTCGGCGTAGAGCGCCTCGTCCCACCGCCAGGGCAGGCCGAGCTCCGCGAAGGCGCGGTTGAACGCCTGCCGGTGCAGATCCTCCGTCTCGGCGAGGGTCCCGTCGACGTCGAAGATCAGCGCCCTCAGCACGACAGGTCGCGACCGGAGGCGCCCTCCGCGCCCTCGCGGATCGCCGCGATGCGCTCGGCGTAGGCGTCCGGGCCGCCGCTGAACACGGCGTTGCCGGCAACGAACGTGTCGGCCCCGGCGCGGCTCGCGACCTTCACGGTCTCGGGATCGATCCCGCCGTCGACCTGGATGCGGATGTCCCGGCCCGCCACCATGGCGCGCACCCGCGCCACCGATTCCATCGCGCCCTTGACGAAGCTCTGGCCGCCGAAGCCGGGATTGACGGTCATCACCAGCACGAGATCCACGAGGTCGAGCACCGGCTCGACCATGGCGGCCGGCGTACCCGGGTTGATCGCCACGCCGGCGCGCTTGCCGAGGTCGCGGATGGTCTGAAGCGAGCGGTGGATGTGCGGCCCGGCCTCGGCGTGGACCGTGATGCCGTCGGCGCCGGCCTGCGCGAACGCCGCCAGGTACGGATCCGCTGGCGCGATCATCAGGTGCACGTCGAAGTATTTCTGGGTGTGGGGCCGGAGCGCCTTCACCACCGGCGGCCCGAAGGTGATGTTGGGCACGAAATGGCCGTCCATCACGTCGAGGTGGATCCAGTCGGCCCCGGCCGCGTCCACGGCGCGCGTCTCCTCGGCGAGCTTCGAGAAGTCGGCGGACAGGATCGACGGGGCGATGACGGGTGCGAGCATGGGAGGCTTTCGGGATCGGCTCAGGCCAGCCGGCGGCGGCGCTCGACGAGCTGCATGATCATCGGTGTCAGGATCAGCTGCATCGCCAGGTCGAGCTTGCCGCCGGGGATCACGATGGAGTTGGCCCGGCTCATGAAACTGTCGTGAATCATGGAGACGAGATACGAGAAGTCGATCCCCTTCGGGTCCTTGAAGCGGATCACGACCATCGATTCGTCGGCGGTGGGAATCCAGCGGGCGATGAACGGGTTCGACGTGTCGACCGTCGGCACCCGCTGGAAGTTGATGTCGGTGAACGAGAATTGCGGGCAGATGGTCTGCACGTAGTCGGGCATGCGCCGCAGGATCACGTCGGTCACCGCCTCGGTGGAGTAGCCGCGGAACGAGCGGTCCCGGTGCAGCTTCTGGATCCATTCGAGGTTGATCACCGGCACGACGCCGATCTTCAGGTCGGCGTAGCGGGCGATGTCGACGTCCTGATCGGCGACGCAGCCGTGCAGGCCCTCGTAGAACAGCAGGTCGGAATCGGGTGGGAACGTCTCCCAGTCCGAGAAACTGCCCTCCGGGATGCCGTAGACCTGCGCGTCGTGCTGATCGTGGGCGTAGTGACGGGTCCGGCCCGTCCCGGACTCGGCGTAGCTGCGGAACACCGCCTCCAGCTCGGGCAGGAGGTTGGCCCGCGGCGCGAAGTGGGACAGTGTCGGCTCGTTCGCCATCATCGCCCGCATCGTGTCGCGGTCGAAGGCGTGGAAGCCGTCCCCCTCGATGAAGACCGCCCGCACGTCCTCGCGGCGGAAGATCTGCTCGAAGGTGTTGCGCACCGAGGTGGTCCCGGCCCCGGAGGAGCCGGTCACCGAGATGATGGGGTGCCGCGCCGACATGCCTTTACGACTTCACGGTGCGGTTATGACCGCATCAGGCCGCGCTGGCCGAAGAGCGGCGAGCGGCCGGCATCGGGCTTGCCGCCGGCATAGTAGGTGGCGACGCACGTCACCTCCTCGGTGGAGCCGCAGACCAGCGGCGCCCGCTCGTGGATGCCGTTGGCCACGATGTCGAGGATGCGGGTCTGGCCGTCGGTGGCGGCGCCCCCGGCCTGCTCGACCAGCATCGCCACGGGGGCGACCTCGTAGAGCAGCCGCAGGCGGCCGCGGGCGTAGTTCTTCCGGGCATCGCCCGGATAGAGGAACACGCCGCCGCGGGTCAGAACGCGCTGGATGTCGGCCACCAGGGAGGCGAGCCAGCGCATGTTGTAGTCCTTGTCGCGCGGCCCCTCGGTGCCGCGCTGGCAATCCTCGATATAGGCCTTCACCGGGGCGTCCCAGTGCCGGGCGTTCGAGGCGTTGATGGCGAACTCCTTGGTGGAGGGCGGCACCGACATGGCCGGGCTCGTCAGTTTGAACCGGCCCTCGGTACGGTCGAGCACGTAGGACTGGGTGCCCTCGCCGAGCGTCAGGATCAGCGCGGTGGCCGGGCCGTAGGTGACGAAGCCCGCGGCGATCTGCGTCGAGCCGGGGGTCGTGAACGAGGCCAGCGGGTTCGCGGGATCCTTGATCGACGGCCGGATGCCGAAGATCATCCCGACGGCCATGTTCACGCCGATGTTGGAGGAGCCGTCGAGCGGGTCGATGGCGACGGCCAGAGGCGCGTCCGGGTTCAGGCGCATCACCTCCTCGGCCTCCTCGGAGGCGACCTCGGCGACCGGGGCGCCCCGCAGCGCCGCGGTCACGCTCTCGTGGGCGATGACGTCGAGGGCCTTCTGGACGTCGCCGTCGCTGTTGTGATCGCCGGCCGCCGCGAGGTCGCCGCCGAGCGCGCCGCGCCCGATGCGCTCGCTGATCTCCACCGCCGACCGCCCCACGGCCGCGACCACCGCGGCGGCGTCCTTCAGCGCCGGATTGGCGTCCACGGCCTGCGCCAGGCAGGTCTCGAGGGGGGTCCCGATCGCCGCTGAAATTGCCATCGGCCTACTCCTCCTGCTCGGATCCCGTCCGCCGGGATCGCGCGTTCCGCGCCGGCTCTGTAGCGGCCGCCTCGCTGCCAGGATAGCGGTCTCTGCCGCCGGATCGACAGGAACCCGCGGCCGGGCCTTCAAGATTTCTGTGCGATCTTGTGCCATAGGACGAAAAAAACGAGATGTCCGCCGAGAAATCCGCCATGCGCAACCTCTCCCTCAAGCAGCTTCAGGCGGTCGCTGCCGTGGCCCGCCTCGGCACCATGACCCGGGCTGCGCAGGAGCTGAACGTCACCTCGGCCGCCCTCTACGCGCGCATCCGACAGCTCGAGGAGGAGGCCGGTCTGCTGCTGTTCGACCGGACGCCGGGCGGCCTCAAGCCGACGGATGCCGGCCGCGAGATGCTCTGGGCGATCGACAGCATCAACACGGTGCTGGAGACCTGCACCGACCGCCTGCGCACCCTGCGCGGCGCGGAGGGCGGGCGCGTGGCACTGGGCGTCGTCTCCACCGCCAAGTACTTCGCCCCGCAGGTGATCGCGGGCTTCGTCAAGAAGCACCCCGGCGTCGAGATCAGCCTGTCGGTGCGCAACCGCGGCCAGACCGTGGAGGCACTCCGCGGCTACGAGATCGACTTCGCCCTGATGGGCCGCCCGCCCCGGGACTTCCCGATCGAGGCCGCCACGTTCGGGCCGCACCCGATCGTGCTGATCGCGCCGCCGGGCCATCCCCTGGCGGGCAGGACCGACCTGAACCGCGAGGACCTCGCCGACCAGCCGTTCTTCCTGCGCGAGGAGGGCTCGGGCACCCGCATGGTCTTCGAGGAGTTCATGAGCGGCGTCCTGGTCAAGCGGGCGCCGCTGGACATCGACACCGGGTCGAACGAGACCATCAAGCAGGCGGTGATGGCCGGGCTCGGGATCGCGCTGCTCTCGGTGCATTCCGTGGCGGCCGAGCTGGAGAGCGGGCGCCTCGTCCTCCTCAACGTCAGGGGCCTGCCGATCCGGCGCGACTGGTACGCGGTCCGGCGCGCCGACAAGGTGCTGGGTCCGGCCGCCTCCGCGGTCTGGTCCTACCTGATGTCGGAGGGCGCGCGCAGCCTCCCGGGCGTCGCCCAGAGCGGTCTCGTGCCGGCGGGAGCCAGGGCGTGAGCGCCGGCGTCGTCGTGGCTGGGGCCGGGCAGGCCGGCTTCCAGCTCGCCGCCTCCCTGCGGGAGGGCGGGTTCGGGGACCCGATCACCCTGGTGGGCGACGAGGCCGCCCTGCCCTACCAGCGGCCGCCCCTCTCGAAGGCCTACCTCGCCGGCAAGACCGACCAGGAGGGCCTGTTCCTGCGCCCGCCCGGCTTCTTCGCCGAGCACGCCGTCGCGCACCGTCCGGGGCTCCGCGCCGTCGCGATCGACCGGGATGCGCGCCGCCTGCAGCTCTCGGACGGCACCGACCTCCCTTACGACCACCTCGTGCTCGCCACCGGCGCGCGCAACCGCCCCCTGCCGGTCCCGGGCGCCGAACTCGCGGGCGTGCGCCAGCTGCGCGGCCTCGCGGATGCCGACGCCCTCAAGGAATCGCTCGCGACGGCCCGGGCCATCGTGGTCGTCGGGGCCGGCTTCATCGGGCTCGAATTCGCCGCCGTCGCGGCCGCGCGCGGCCTCCCGGTGACGGTGATCGAGGCGGCCGAGCGGCCCATGGCCCGGGCGGTCTCGTCCGAGATGGGCGCGTTCTTCCGCCGCGCCCACGCGGCGATGGGCGTGCGCTTCGCCTTCGGGGCCGGCGTGACGGCGATCGTCGGGCGGGACGGCCGCGCCGCCGGCGTCGCCCTGGCGGACGGACGGGAACTCGCGGCCGACCTGATCCTCGTGGGGATCGGCGTCCTGCCGAACCGGGAACTCGCCGCGGAGGCCGGCCTGCCGGCCGAGGACGGCGTGCGGGTCGACGCGTTCCTGGCGACGCCCGACCCGGCCATCTCGGCGATCGGCGACTGCGCCCGCTTCCCCATCCCCTTTGCCCGCGGGCTGACGCCGGACGGGACGGTGCGGATCGAGTCCGTGCAGAACGCCATCGACCAGGGCCGCTGCCTCGCGGCGCGGCTCACCGGCAAGCCCGCCTCCTACGGCGCGCTGCCGTGGTTCTGGAGCGACCAGGGTCCCCACAAGCTGCAGATCGCCGGCCTGTCGGGGCCCGGCGATGCCAGCGTCGTCCGCGGGACCGGCGACGCCTTCTCGGTCTTCCGCTTCCGCGACGGGCACCTGAGCGCGGTGGAATCCGTCGACCGGGCGGGCGACCACATGATCGCGCGGCGCCTGCTCACGGCCGGAACGCCGCTGACGCCCGACCAGGCGGCCGATCCGGACTTCGACCTGAAAGGTCTGGCGCTGCGGCGGCCCTGACCTCAGCCGGGGAACGCCACCGGCGCCGGCTTCTGCCGCAGGGCGATGGCCGTGGCGATCCCGAGCGCCAGGATGGTGACGGCGCACCCCAGGAGCGCCCCGAGCTGGCCGAGCCGGAGCAGCGCCTGCCCGATCACCGCGACGCCGAGCGCCTGACCGCAGAAGAACGAGAAGGCGTGGAGCGCCACCGCGGAGGCGCGGGCCTTGGGCGCGACCTCGGTGACCTGCGTCTGGTAGGTGTTGTGCAGCATGTAGAAGCCGAGGCCCATGGCGGTGAGCGCGGCGCAGTCGACCTGCCAGGAGCCCGCGAGCCCGACCACGGTGAGCGATGCGCCGCAGATCAGCCCGCCGCCGATCAGCATCCGCGGCAGGCCGAGCAGCCGCACCAGCAGCCCGACGAGCGCCGAGTAGAGCAGGCCGCCGACCGCGAACCCCGCCAGGACCAGACCGGCCTCGCGCGGGCCACCCTCCCCCCGCGCCTCGATCAGCGGCGCGAGATGCGGGAACACGCCGAAGATCGCGATCGCCTCGATGAACACCGCCGCAAACAGCACCCGCGCCCGCGGATTGCGCAGGATCGTCCGGTAGCGCGTCACCGCCTCGCCGAAGGCGGGGCGGCGGGCCGGGGCCCGGCCGGCCCGGTCGAAGCCGAAGACGGTCGCCGCACAGGCCAGGGCCGCCACCGCGGCGGTGACCGCGAAGACGCCGCGCCAGCCGATCGCCGCCTCGATCAGGCCCGCGAAGGTCGAGCCCGAGAGCTGGCCGAGGATCACCGCCACGAGGAAGCGCCCGATCGCCACCTGACGGCTCTCCATCGGCACCCGGTCGCCCAGGAGCGCCAGCGAGAGCGGGATGCAGCCGCCCGCGGCCGCCCCCGCCAGCATGCGCAGGCCGAACAGGCTGCCGATATCCGGCGCGACGCTGCACAGCGTCAGCGCGACGGCGAGCACCGCGAGGCAGGTGCTCATCACCCGCTCCTTGCCGAGCGCGTCGCCGATCGGGCCGAGCACCGGCTGGATGAAGGCGTAGGGCAGCGCGAAGGCGGTGGAGAGGAGCGCCACCGTGTGGGCGTCGCTCGCGAGATCCCGCGCGAGCACGCCGACCAGGGGCTCGACCGAGCGGAGCGCGAAGGTGCTTCCGAACCCCGCGCAGGCCAGCACGAGGATCAGCCGCGGGATCGACGTGGCCGGCGGCGCGGAGACGGCCGCACGGGACGAGAGAGCCGGCTCTGTGCTGTCGGTCATGGCACGCTTCGCGACGCGGGCGGGATCAGACTCGCGGCATCGCATCTCCCTCGCCGGAGCGGAACCCCGCCGCGCGACAGATCAGTGCGCGTAGAACGCGGGATCCGAATTGTCGGTCGGGTGCGCGAAGGCCCAGCGCAGGGCCGACGACAGCGGCACGTTGTAGTTGAGGCCGCGCGGCGGCACGGGCCTCAGGAACCAGCGGTCGTACAGCGCCGTGATCTCGGGGCTCCGGTAGAGATCGGCCGTCGCCCGGTCGACCACCGCCTTGAAGGCCGGATCGTCCTTGCGCAGCATGATCCCGTAGGGCTCCGGGTTGGACAGGGTCTCCTCGCTGACCACGTAGGCGGCGGGCTCCTTGGACTGGGCCGCGATCACGCTGAGTTGCACGTCGTCCATGACGAAGGCCGCCGCCCGGCCGGTCTCGACCATGAGGAATCCCTCCGGGACGTCCTTGGCGGCGATCACCGTGATGCCGAGCTTGCGCTCGTTGTTGGCCTTGATCAGCATCAGGATGTTGGTCGAGCCGGCGACCGACGAGACCGTCTTGCCGCGCAGGTCGTCCAGGCCGGCGATGTGCTGGTCCTTGCGGGACACGAAGCGGGTCGCCGTCAGGAAGTGCGTGTTGGTGAAGTCGACCTGCTTCTTGCGCTCGGCGTTGTTGGTGGTCGTCCCGCACTCGAGATCGACCGTGCCGTTGGTCATCAGCGGGATGCGGGACGACGAGTTGACGAACTCCATCCCGACCTCGAGGCCCGGCATCTTCAGCTCGCGCTTCACCGCGTCGGCGATCCTCAGGCAGATGTCGACCGCGAAGCCGACGACCTTCTGGTTCTGGTCCAGGTAGCTGAACGGCGTGGCGGTATCGCGCACGCCGAGGACCAGCCTGTTGTTGTCGTGGATCTTCTTGAGCGTGCCGGTGAGCTCGGCGGACTCGGCAGGGGCGGCGAGAAGGAGCGCGGCGAGGAGGGGAGCGAGCAGACGCATGGGCCGACGGGTTCCGGACGCGCGAGGGGGCCGCCCGGCGGAGTGAGCCGGCGGCGGGAGACCGGACCGCGCGCCGGAACCGCCCCCCGGCCCGAGCCCCAGCAAGAGTCCGGCCGCGCTCAGGCGGGCGCGGCCGCCTGGTGCGCCTCGGCGAGCTGCGCGTCCGCGGCCGCGACCTTCCGGGAGGCCGGGCGGGACCGGATGCGCTCCACGTAGGCGCTCAGCACCGGATCGGGCGCGACGAGGCCGAAGCCCGTCGTCCAGCCGAGGGCGCCGCCCCACAGCACGTCGGCGGCGCTGAAGCGCGCGCCGAGCAGGTACGGGCCGGGCGTCAGGGCCTCCCTCACCCGCGCGATGACGCTGTCGTAATCGGCGTAGGCCGACATGGCGCGCGGGCCCGGCTCCCGCTGAAGGTACCGGTCGATCACCGCCGGCTCGAAGCAGGAGCCGTAGAACACCATCCAGCGCAGGTAGGTGGCCCGGTCGGGCTCGGTCGGCGCCGGGGCGAGCCCCGCCTCGGGGAACAGGTCGGCGAGGTAGAGGTAGACGGCCGCCTGCTCGGTCACCAGGGCGTCGCCGTGGCGGATCGCCGGCACCTTCGCCATCGGGTTGACGGCGCGGTAGGCGTCCTGGAGATGCTCGCCGGCGCGCATGTTGAGCGCGTGCAGCCGGTACGGGACGCCGAGTTCCTCGAGCAGCACGCGCACGCCCGACGAGCGGGTATTGGGCGAATGATAGAGCTCTATGTCAGGCATACTGGCCGTTCCGTCCCGTCCGAGGATTGTCGATTCGTGGGCGTGCACGCTCTTACCGGCGAACCGACGGGTCAACCGCGGACCGGAGCGCCACTTCTCCAGGGACCGGAATCGCGGCAGGAACGTTGGGCGATTGTGCGTTGCCGCGCGTTGGGCATCCGGCCGGCACGACGCGAGCCGGGGGTTACGAGTTCTGATGGCGAAGATTCTGCTGGTCGAGGACCACGAAGAGATCTGGGATTTCCTCTCCCGGCGCCTCAAGCGGCGCGGCTACGAGGTGATCCTCGCGCATGACGGCGAGGCCGGCGTCCGGCAGGCCCGCTCGGGCCAGCCCGACGTGATCCTCCTCGACATGAACCTGCCGGTCCTCGACGGCTGGTCGGTCGCCCGGACGCTGAAATCCGGCACCGACACGCGGGCGATCCCGATCATCGCGCTGACGGCCCACGCCATGTCGGGCGACCGCGACAAGGCGATCCAGGCGGGCTGCGACGACTACCACCCGAAGCCCGTCGATTTCTCGAAGCTGCTGAGCCAGATCAGCGCCGCCCTGGGCGAGACCGCGCAGGCGAGCTGACCCGCGGCGGACGCGCGACCTGTGGCCCCGAGACCCGATGTGAGTGGAGCGTGTCCGTGAGCGAGGATCCCGTCACTGCCCAGCGCCTGCGGCAGGGCCTGCCGATCTTCGTGGCGCTGGCGTCGATCCTCCTCGTCGTCGCCACGATGGCGGCCCTGTACCTGGCGCGCGAGATCCTCGTGCCGGTGACGCTGGCGATCCTCCTGAGCTTCGTCCTCGTGCCGGCGGTGCGCGTGCTGCGGCGGCTGCGCGTGCCCCGCGCCCCGGCGGTCCTGCTGGTGGTGGTGATCGTCTTCGGCGCCCTGTTCGGCATCGGCAGCCTGATCGCCAGCGAGGCGTCCCAGCTCGCCTCCGACCTGCCGCGCTACACCCAGGTGATGCGCACCAAGATCAAGGATCTGCGCGGGGCGACGGCCGGGACCGGCACGCTCTCGCGGATCGTCGACATGGTGCAGGATCTCAGCGCCACCCTGCAGCCGCCGCCGGCCGCGGAGGTCCGCGGCGAGCCCGGATCGCGCACGCATCCCCTGACGGTCGAGCTCACCCCCGCCCGCGCCAGCGTCGTCGACACGCTTCAGACCTTCGCGGGCCCGATCCTGCACCCGCTGGCCACGACGGGCCTGATCCTGATCTTCACGATCTTCATCCTGCTCCAGCGCGAGGACCTGCGGAACCGGGCGATCCGGCTCGCCGGCGGCTCGGGCGATCTGCGGCGCACGACGGCGGCGATCGACGACGCCACGAGCCGGCTGAGCCGCTTCTTCCTGGCCCAGCTCGCCCTCAACATCGCCTTCGGCCTCGTCATCGGCCTCGGACTCTGGGTGATCGGCGTCCCGAGCCCGACCCTGTTCGGCGTCCTCGCGGCGATCCTCCGCTTCGTGCCCTACATCGGCGCGGCGATCAGCGCCCTGCTGCCGCTGATCCTGGCCGCCGCCGTCGATCCCGGCTGGAGCATGGTGATCGCCACCGCGGCCCTGTTCCTCGTGGTCGAGCCGATCTGCGGCCACGTGGTCGAGCCGCTGCTCTACGGACACTCCACCGGCCTCTCGCCGGTCGCCGTCATCCTGGCGGCGACGATCTGGACGTTCCTTTGGGGGCCGATCGGCCTCGTGCTGGCCACGCCGCTCACCGTGTGCCTGGTGGTGCTGGGCCGGCACGTGGAGCGACTCTGGTACCTCGACGTGCTGCTCGGCGATCAGCCCGCGCTGTCGCCGCCCGAGATCTTCTACCAGCGCATGCTGGCCGGCGACCCGGTGGAGGCGATCGACCAGGGCTGGCAGTTCCTGAAGGAACGCGCCCTCGTCACCTACTACGACGAGGTCGCCCTCGCGGGCCTGCTGCTGGCGCAGGAGGATCTGTCGCGCGGCACCCTGGACCGCGCGCGGCAGGAGGAGGTCGGCGCGGCGATCCGGACGGTGGTGGACCGCCTCGGCACGGCGCCGGTCGGCCGCCGTTCCCGGCGGGGATCCGGCCGGGGGCCCGACACCGAGACCGCGGCGGCACTGGCGGCCGTCGGACCCGACCGGAAGGTGGCCGGCATCGTCCTCGAGCGCGAGGACCTCGCGCCGAACTGGCGCAGCGCGACGCCGGTCCTGTGCGTGTCGAGCCGCGGCCCGTTCGACGAGGCGGCGACGCTGATGCTGAGCCAGATCCTCGCGCGCCACGGGCTGGCCTCGCAGATCCTGTCCATGGCGGCGATCCGCGCCGGGGAGCGGCCCGAGAACCCGGACGGCCTCGCGCTGATCTGCTTCTCCTACCTGGAGCCGGTGAGCCTGTCGCAGATCCGGTTCACCGTCCGGCAGGCCCGGGCCGCGGTGCCGGGCGTCCGCATCATGGTCGGCTTCTGGCGGGAGCGCGATCCGGCGACGCTGGAGCGGCTGCGCCGGGCGACCTCGGCGGATTTTCTCGTGACGTCGCTCAACGAGGCGCTGTCGGCGGTGCTGGGCGCCTGCCGTGAACCCGCGCCGCCCCGGCTCGTCCCGGCGCCCGTGGGCACGCCCTCCGAGGCGGTGCGGCCCGCCGCGGCATGAGCTCGTCGCGCGACACCGCCGCTGGGGATACAAGGTCGACTTCGGCCGTCCGGCCGCTAATCTCGCGCACGCATTTCGTGATCGACCGCGCGCAGAGGTCTTTCCCGGCCTGGAAGGTGACGACCGCCTCGCATGTCTGAGACGCCAGAAACGCCGCCCTCCGGGCCGAGTCCGCCGATCCGGGACAGCGCCCCGAGCGACATCAGCGACCGCAAGAGCGACATCTTCTTCGCGGCCGTCGAGACGACGCGGATGCCGATGATCGTCACCGATCCGCGCCAGCCCGACAACCCGATCATCTTCGCCAACCGGGCATTCCTGGCGATGACCGGCTACACGCCGGAAGAGCTGATCGGGCGCAACTGCCGCTTCCTCCAGGGTCCCGACACCGATCGCGACAGCGTCGCGCAGGTCCGCGCGGCGATCGCCGAGAAGCGGGAATTCGCCACCGAGATCCTGAACTACCGCAAGAACGGCTCGACGTTCTGGAACGCCCTGTTCGTCTCTCCGGTCTACAATGCCGACGGCGAGCTCGTGTACTACTTCGGTTCGCAGCTCGACGTCTCGCGCCGCCGCGACGCCGAGGAGGCGCTGGGTCAGGCCCAGAAGATGGAGGCGCTCGGCCAGCTCACCGGCGGCATCGCGCACGATTTCAACAACCTGCTGCAGGTGATCGTCGGCTACGTCGACATCCTGGCGGCCGGCCTGGAGAAGCCCGACGCCGACCGCGCGCGGCTCGGCCGCGCCACCGAGAACATCCGGCAGGCGGCCGAGCGCGCCACGACGCTGACGCAGCAATTGCTGGCCTTCGCCCGCAAGCAGCGGCTGGACGGACGCGCGGTCAACCTCAACACCCTGATCGAGGGTATGGGCGAGATGGTCGCCCGCTCGGTGGGCGAGGCCGTGAAGGTCGAACTCGATCTCGCGCCGGATCTCTGGAACTGCCGCGTCGACCCGACCCAGGCCGAGGTCGCGATCCTGAACGTCCTGATCAACGCCCGCGACGCGATGCCGGAGGGCGGCACCGTCCGGATCTCCACCGAGAACAGCGAGGTCGCCTCGCGCGGTCGCGAGATCGGGCCGCTGCGCGACGGCCGCTACGTCAGCATCGCCATCAAGGACACCGGCACCGGCATCCCGCCCGCCGTGCTCGCCCGGGTGATGGACCCGTTCTTCACCACCAAGGAGGAGGGCAAGGGCACGGGCCTCGGCCTGTCGATGGTCTACGGATTCGCCAAGCAGTCGGGGGGCGCCGCGCAGATCGAGTCGGCGGTGGGGGCCGGCACGACGGTGCGCCTGTCGTTCCCCGCGACCGACGGCGACGTCAACGCGCCCGCGAAGGTCTCGCTGCGGGCCGTGGACCGCCAGGGCACCGAGACGATCCTGATCGTCGACGACCGCGAGGACGTGGCCGAGCTCGCCCGCACGATCCTGCGGGACTTCGGCTACACGACGCTGGTGGCGAGCAACGCCCGCGAGGCCCTGGAGATCCTGGATTCGAGCGGGAAGGTCGACCTGCTGTTCACCGATCTGATCATGCCGGGGGGCATGAACGGAGTGCTCCTGGCCCGCGAGGCCCGGCGCCGCCAGCCCAAGCTCAAGGTGCTGCTCGCCACGGGCTACGCGGAGGCGAGCCTGGAACGAACCGATATCGGCGGCTCGGAGTTTGATCTCCTGAACAAGCCCTACCGGCGCACGGAGCTAGTCCGCCGCGTCCGCGCGATCCTCGACGGTCCGACCGGGGTAGGCTGAGCTTCGGGAGACGGCCCATGTCCCAGGGCGACAAGTCGAAATACACCGACAAGCAGAAGCGCAAGGCCGAGCACATCGCCGAGTCGTACGAGTCCCGCGGCGTGCCGGAGAAGGAGGCGGAGGCCCGGGCCTGGGCCACCGTCAACAAGGACGACGGCGGCGGCAAGAAGCCGGGCGGATCGGGCCGCGGCAAGGCCACCGGCCACCCGGCCGCCCACAAGGGCGGCGCGTCCGGCGGCAAGGCCTCGGCCGGGCGGACGGCCGCGGAGCGCTCCGCCTCCGCCCGGAAGGCCGCCGCGACCCGCAAGGCCAACGCCGCCGCGCGGGCGTGACCGCCCGCCGCGGACCGGGCCGCCGACGTCCATGCCCGTGCAAGGACGGCCTCAGTCCCGCCGCTCGGCGAGCTTGACCAGCGCGTGCAGCAGCCGGTTGACCGGCGTCGGGATCCCGTGCGCCGCGCCCCTGCGCACGATCGTGCCGTTGAGGTGGTCGATCTCGCTCGGCCGGCCGCGGGCCAGGTCCTGGGCGGTGGACGAGCGCTGGCCGGCCATGGCGGCGCTGAGCGCCATCACGTCGTCGAGGATGCGGGGCGACACCGACACGCCCTCGGCCTCGGCGACGCGCGCGCATTCCTGGACGACGTCGGCGATGACCGCGGTCACGCCATCGCCCTCCACCAGGCGGCCGTAGGGCAGCTGCGTCAGGGCCGACAGGGCGTTGTAGGCGCAGTTGATGATCAGCTTCGCCCAGAGCGCGTCGACGGCCTTCGCCGAGACGGTGGTCGGGATGCCGGCCGCCGCGAACGCGGCGGCGACGCGCGCGCTCGTCCCCGACGCGCCGAGGATCAGGTCGCCGCGCCCGTTGTGCCGGACGTGGCCGGGGCCGGCCATCGCGGTGGCGACGTAGACCGCCACCGGCACGACCGGGCGGCCCAGCACGGCGGCGAGCCGCTCGGCGTTGTCGACGCCGTTCTGGAGGCTGAGGACCGTGGCGGCCGGATCGAGATGGCGGGCGATCATCGCGCCCGCCGCCTCGGTGTCGCCCGACTTCACGCAGACCAGCACGAGGTCGGCGCCCGACACGCCCGCCCCCGCATCGGTCGCCCGGACGGGCACCGAGGCCGTCCCGGCCGCGCTCTCCAGCACGAGACCGGCCTTCTCCACCGCCTCGACCAGGGCGGGACGGCCGATCAGCGTCACCGCGTGGCCGGCCCGCGCCAGGAGAAATCCGTAGTAACAGCCGACCGCGCCGGCCCCCACGACCGCGACGTTCATGGCGGGGCTCACGGCGCCACCGCCGCGGCGCGCTCGGGATGGAACGGCGCGGCGGCCGCCGCGGCCGCACGGACATGCTCGAGCAGCGCCTGGGCCGGGTGCCGCAGCCGCACGCCGTCGACCAGCTTGGCCTGCGAGCGGCAGGAATAGCCGTCCGCCAGCAGCGTGCAGCCGGGCGCCTCGGCGACGTGGCGGGCCCAGCTCAGGCCGTAGATCGCCTCTGAGGTGGCGCGGTGGCGCGCCTCGTGCCCGTAGGTCCCCGCCATGCCGCAGCAGCCGGCGGCCGGCACTTCGAGCCGCAGGCCGAGATGGGCGAACACGGCCTGCCAGTCCCGCACCGCGCCCGGCGCGTTGGTGCGCTCGGTGCAGTGCGGCAGCAGCCGCAGCGTGCGCCCGCCGTGCCCCGGCGCGATCCGGTCGAGGCGGCCGGCGAGCCATTCCTGCAGGAGGTGGACTTTCGGAAGGTCGCCGCCGAGCGCCTGCGCGTATTCGGACCGGTAGGTCAGCGTCATCGACGGGTCGATCCCGACCAGGGGCACGCCGTGCCCGGCGAGGTCGCGCAGCATCGCGACGTTGGACCGGGCGACGGCGGCGAACCGCGCCAGGAAGCCGTGCACGTGCAGCGGCTTGCCGTTCGGCCGGTAGGGCACGAGCCAGGGCCGGAAGCCGAGGGCGGCGAGGAGCTCGCAGCTGTCGGCCACGACCGCCGCGTCGAAGTGGCTGGTGAAGGCGTCCTGCACCACCAGCACGGACCGCGCGCGCTCCTGCGCATCCAGTCGGGCCAGGGCGTCCGAGGTCGCGACGGCGACGCCGCTTTCCGCCAGCCGCGCCGCGAGCGCGACCGGCGACAGGGCCGGGATCGCGACCAGCCCGGCCCGGGCCAGGATCAGCCGGGCCAGCGGGTTGGCCAGGACCGCGTTGCTCAGGCGCGGCGCCCGCGCCGCCAGCGGCAGCAGCGGCTCCAGCGCCGCCACGAGATGGTCCTTCAGCGGCCGGGCGTAGCGCGTGTGGTAGAGCGCCAGGAACTTCGCCCGGAAGGTCGGCACGTCGACCTTGATCGGGCACGACCCCGTGCAGGACTTGCAGGCGAGGCAGCCGTCCATCGCCTCCTTGACGGCGTGGGAGAAGTCGTCGGCCTCGGACCGGCCGCGGAGGCGGCTCCGCAGGGTCGCCGCCACGTCGCGCAGCCACCCGGCGCGCTGCCGCGCCAGCTCGGCTGCCGGGTCGACCCCGGCTTCCGCCGCGCGGCGCAGCCACTCGCGCATCAGGGAGGCACGACCCTTGGGCGAGTGGCGCCGCTCCCGCGTCGCCTTCCAGGACGGGCACATGGCCTCGTCCGCGTCGAAGCTGAAGCAGGCGCCGTTGCCGTTGCAGTGGAGCGCCGCGTCGAAGTCGTGCCGGACCGGCGCCGGGATGGCGCGGTCCTGCTCGCCCCGCCGCGGCACGCCGTCGATCCGGGTGAGGCCCGCGCCCCTGGCCGAGGCGATCTTGCCCGGGTTCATCCGGTCGACCGGGTCGAAGGCGCGCTTGACCGCCTCCAGCGCCGGCATCAGCGGCCCGAACGTCTCCGGCACGAATTCCGAGCGGAAGCCCTTGCCGTGCTCGCCCCAGAGCAGGCCGCCGTACTTGGCGGTGAGCGCGACCACCCCCTCCGTGACCTCGCGGATCAGGCCGTTCTGGGCCGGATCCTTCAGGTCGATGGCCGGCCGGACGTGCAGCACGCCGGCATCGACGTGGCCGAACATGCCGTAGCGGAGCCCCTTGCCGTCGAGCAGCGCGCGGAACTCCGCGATGAAGTCGGCGAGCCGCTCCGGCGGGACCGCCGTGTCCTCGACGAACGGGATCGGGCGCGCGTCGCCCTTGGCGGCGCCGAGCAGGCCCACCGCCTTCTTGCGCATGGTCCAGAGCCGCTCGATCGCCTCGCCCCGGGCGATGGTGAAGCCGAGGCGCTTGGTGTCGGTGCCGCGCTCGGCCTCCAGCATCCCGGTGAGCCGCGCGAGGGCGGCCTCCACGACGGTCTCGTCGTCGCCGACGAACTCCACGAGGTTGATGCCGTCCACCGGTCGCCCGGCCGGGTCGTCGGGGAAGAAGGCCCGGACCTCGGCCCAGATCGGATCCTTGCGGGCGAGCGCCAGCACGGTCGAGTCGATGGTCTCCACCGAGGCGGCGCCGAAGGGCAGCAGCGCCTGCGCGTCGCGGAGCGCCGCGTCGAAATCCACGTAGGACAGCGCGACCAGGACCGCGGCCTTCGGGATCGGCAGAACGTTGAGCCGCGCCTCGGCGATCAGCGCCAGCGTCCCCTCGGAGCCGCAGATCACGCTCTTGAGGTCGAACCGGCCGGCCGCGTCGCGCAGATGCGCGAGGTCGTACCCGGTGAGGCAGCGGTTGAGCTTGGGAAAGCGCTCGGCGATGAGCGCCGCGTTCTCGGTGACGACGGCGTCGACGGTACGGTGGATCTCGCCGACGCGGTCGTCGCGGCCCTTGGCGGCGGCGAGGCCCTCCGCGTCCAGGGGCTCGGCGGTCCAGACCGTGCCGTCGGTGAGCACGCAGGTCAGGGCCAGGACGTGGTCCCGGGTCTTCCCGTAGAGGCATGAGCCCTGCCCGCAGGCATCGGTGGAGATCATGCCGCCGATCGTGGCGCGGTTCGACGTGGACAGCTCGGGCGCGAAGAATAGGCCGTGCTTGGCCAGCTCCCGGTTGAGCTGGTCCTTCACCACCCCCGGCTCGACCCGGACGACGCGGTTGACGACGTCGATCTCCAGGATGCGGTTCATGTGCCGGGAGGTGTCGACCACGAGGCCGTGGCCCAGCGACTGACCGTTGGTGCCGGTCGCGCCGCCCCGGGGCCGGATCACGATCTCGGAAAAGCGCGGGTCGTCGAGGAGCTTGGCGATGCGCACGAGGTCGTCGCGGGTGCGCGGAAACGCCACGCCCCCGGGCGCCACTTGGTAGATCGAGTTGTCCGTGGAGAAGACCGTGCGGTCGGCATCCGACAGCGTCAGGTCGCCCTCGAAGCCGCGCAGGCGCAGCTCGGCGCAGGCCGCGGCATAGAGCGGCACGGCCTCGGTGTGGCGGGTCAGGACCGGGATCATCCGCGCCTTCTACACCCGACGGATCGCGGGAGACCATCGGCGACGGGACGAGGCGCGCTGGCATCCGGCTTGCCACGCACCTGCGACCGGCCGCGGCCTTCGAGACGGATGCCCATGAACGCGAGCGTCGAACGGGTCAGGGATGCCCTGGCCGAGCTGATCAAGGCCGCACTTCTCTCCGATGACGGCCTGAGCCGCGCCTGCCGCGACGCGGGTCGCGCCAAGCTCGCCGACCTCGCGGGCGACCCGCCCGGGCCGGAGAGCGTGCGGATGGACGGCGCCTGGACGCTCGCCGTGCAGGAGGCGGAGAGACCGGAACTCGCGCCGCTCGAGGGACGGGTGAACCTGACCCTGCCGCGCGCCTGCCCCTTCACCCTGGACGAACTCCTAGCGCCCGGCCTCAACGTGGACCTGGCCGTGGCGCGCATCCGGAAGAGCGCGTCGACGGGCTGATCGCGCCTGTTGAGGATTGCCGGGACAACGTTGCCGCGCGCGGGCGGGACACCCATGTTACACGCACAGGACCGACGCCTCGGTCCCGCGCCCGCACGCGGGTCCCGTCTATCGCAGAACTGTCCGGCACCCCCCTTTTGGCACGACGCACCACCGCCCCGGCGGCCGAGCCCGCCGCTCCGCAGCCCTTCCCCACCCGTGAGCAGATCCTCGCCTTCGTCGCCGAGTCGAAGGAGCGCGTCGGCAAGCGGGAGATCGCCAAGGCCTTCGGCATCAAGGGGGCCGCCAAGATCGACCTGAAGCGCGTCCTGAAGGAGATCGAAGAGGACGGCGCCCTCGACCGCGGCCGCGGCGGCCTCGCCCCGGCGGGCCACCTGCCGCCGGTCGTGCTGGCCGACATCCGCTCCCGCGACCGCCACGGCGATTTCCTGGCGATCCCGGTGGAGTGGACCGGGACCGGCAAGCCGCCCGCCATCGTTCTGGTGCAGCCGCGCGGCCCCCGGAAGGGCAACCGCCCGGCCCCGGGCATCGGCGACCGCGCCCTGATCCGGGTCGAGCGCGACGCGGAAGGCGGCTACGCCGGCCGGGTCGTCAAGGTCATCGGCAAGAACAAGGCCGAGATCATCGGCGTCTACCGGGCCGGCGCACAGGGCGGCCGGATCGTGCCCGTCGAGAAGCGCGCGCAGGGCCGCGAGATCCTGATCCCGCCCGGCGAGGAGGGGCAGGCTCGCGACGGCGACCTCGTCAGCGTCTCGCTGGAGCGCGAGACGCGGTTCGGCCTGCCGAAGGGGCGTGTGCGCGAGCGATTGGGCTCGCTCGGTTCCGAGAAGGCGGTGAGCCTGATCGCGCTGCACCTCCACAACATCCCGCACGTCTTCGCCGACGCGACCCTGGCGGAGGCCGACGCCGCCAGGCCCGCCACGCTGAAGGGCCGCGAGGACTGGCGCGACCGGCCCCTCCTGACCATCGACCCGCCGGACGCCAAGGACCACGACGATGCCGTCATGGCCGAGGCCGATCCCGACCCGGCCAATCCCGGCGGCTTCATCCTCACCGTCGCCATCGCGGACGTGGCCGCCTATGTCCGGCCGGGCTCCAGCCTCGACCGCGAGGCCCTGGAACGGGGCAACTCGGTCTACTTCCCCGACCGGGTCGTGCCGATGCTGCCCGAGCGGATCTCGAACGACCTCTGCTCCCTCCGCGAGGGCGAGGACCGGCCGGCGCTGGCGGTGCGGATGGTCATCGCCGCCGACGGCGAGAAGCGCCGCCACGGCTTCCACCGGGTGATGATGCGCTCCCGCGCGAAGCTCGCCTACGCGCAGGCGCAGGCCGCCATCGACGGGCGCCCGGACGATGCGACCGGGCCGCTTCTGGAGACGGCCCTTCGCCCCCTCTGGGCGGCCTACGCGGCCCTGCGCGCGGCCCGCGACCGCCGGGGGCCGCTGGCCCTCGACCTGCCCGAGCGCAAGGTCCTGCTCTCGCCCGAGGGCGCGGTCGACCGGGTGATCGTGCCGGAGCGCCTCGACGCCCACCGGCTGATCGAGGAGTTCATGATCCAGGCGAACGTCGCCGCCGCCGAGACCCTGGAGCAGGCCCGACAGCCCCTGATCTACCGCGTCCACGACGAGCCCGCCCTGGAGAAGATGCGGGCGCTCGGCGAGGTCCTGGCCTCGGTCGGCATCAAGCTGCCGAAGGAGGGCGCGCTGCGGCCCGCCCTGTTCAACCGGATCCTCGCCACCGCGGCCGAGACCGAGCACGGCGTCTTCCTCAACGAGGTGATCCTGCGCAGCCAGGCCCAGGCCGTCTACGCCCCCGAGAATCTCGGGCATTTCGGCCTGAACCTGCGCCGCTACGCGCACTTCACCTCGCCGATCCGGCGCTACGCCGACCTGATCGTGCACCGGGCGCTGATCACCGCCTGCCGGCTCGGATCGGACGGGCTCGCGAGCGACGTCTCCCTCGGCGAGCTGGCGCAGATCGGCGAACAGATCTCGGCGGCCGAGCGCCGCGCCATGGCGGCCGAGCGCGAGACGATCGATCGGCTCATCGCCCACCACCTCGCCGACCAGGTCGGCGCCACCTTCGCGGGCCAGATCGCCGGCGTCACCCGGGCCGGGCTGTTCATCAAGCTCGACGAGACGGGCGCGGACGGCTTCGTGCCGGTCTCGCAGCTCGGCGCCGACTATTTCCGCCACGAGGAGGGCCGCCACGCCCTGGTGGGCGAGCGCACCGGGGAGACGTTCCGCCTCGGCGACCGGGTCGAAGTGCGGCTCGTGGAGGCCGCACCGGTGGCCGGGGCATTGCGCTTCGAGCTGCTCAGCGAGGGCCGGACCCGCTCCGGTGGCCGGACTGCCGGGCCCGGCAAGAAGGCCGGCGGCCGGGCCTTCAAGGCCGCGCCGCCCGGCCGCCCCCCCGGCATCCGCAACACCGGGTCGCGCCACCGCGGCTCGCGCCGCTGACCCGGGCGGTGTAGACCCTGGACATGGCCGCCGACGCGATACCCGAGCGCACCCGCCTGATCCCCGCGATGGCCCGGGGCTTCATCGGCCGCTGCCCGCATTGCGGCCAGGGCCGGATCTTCGGGCGCTTCCTCAAGGTGCGGCCGGCATGCGACGTCTGCGGCCTGGAGCTGCACCACCACCGGGCCGACGACCTGCCGCCCTACGTGGTGATCTTCATCGTCGCCCACATCGTCGGCTACCTGATCCTCGAGACTGAGAGCGCCTACGACGTGCCGCTCTGGGTCGAGATGGGCGTCTGGCCGGTCTTCACCCTGGTCTTCGCGCTGGTCCTGCTCCAGCCCGTGAAGGGCTCCGTCGTCGGGCTGCAATACGCCCTTGGCATGCACGGCTTCGCCACGCTACCGCGGAGCCGCCCCGCCCCGGGACCGGAGGAGACACGCCTTGCCGCTGCCGCAGCAGGAGCCCCAGATCGCCACAGCTCCTGAGCGGAAGCCCGCCGCTGCCGCGCGCCTGCGGCCGCGGGACGCCGCGACCATGATCGTGATCGACCGGCGCGGACGGGGCAGCCCGAAGGTCCTGATGGGCCGGCGCAACCCGAACCTCGCCTTCATGCCGGGCAAGTTCGTCTTCCCGGGCGGCCGGATCGAGCTCGGCGACCGCCACATGCCGGTGGCTGGGGCGCTGCCCGACTACGCCGAGGCGGCGCTGACCCGGCAGGTCTCCCGGCCCCCGCACCATCTCGGCCGGGCCCTGGCGCTCGCCGCCATCCGCGAGACCTACGAGGAGACCGGCCTGCTGCTGGGCACGACCGAGCACGGCGCTCCCGAGGACGTTCCGGCGGGCTGGGAAGGCTTCGCGCGGCACGGCGTCCTGCCGGACCTCGAGGCGCTGCACCTCGTCGCCCGCGCGATCACCCCGCCGAAGCGGGTGCGCCGCTTCGACACGCGCTTCTTCACCGTCGACCGCCGCATGGTGGCGGCCGAGGAGCCGGGGCGGGTCCAGGCCGACGCCGAGTTCACCGAGCTCGCCTGGGTCAGGCTCGACGCCGCCCGCAAGCTCGACCTGCCCACCATAACCCGCGCGATCCTGGACGATCTGGAGGCGCAGATCGCCGCCGATTTCGCGCCCTACCGGATGATCCCCTTCCACTACGAGCGCTACGGGCGGCGCGAGCGGGTGGCCTTGTGAGCGGTTCCAACGGATTGGAGCAGGAGCAGCGGCGCGGGATCAGGTCGGAGGAGGTGGCGGCGATCTCGGCGGCCGTGACCTGCGTCACCGTCGTCGGCATCGGCCTCAGCCTGTCGATCCCGCTCCTCTCGATCGAGATGGAGCGTCGCGGCGCCTCGAGCACGCTGATCGGGCTCAACACCGCGGTGGCGGGCATCGCCAGCATCTGCACGGTGCCGTTCGTGCCGCGCCTCGCCGCGCGGGTCGGCGTCGCCCCGCTGCTCGGGCTGGCGCTCCTCGTCGGGGCGGTCAGCCTCGCGCTGTTCCCGCTCCTGCCGGGCATCGCCCTGTGGTTCCCCCTGCGCTTCGTCTTCTCGGCGACGCTCGGCGCGCTGTTCGTCCTCTCCGAGTACTGGATCAACGCCGCCGCCCCGCCGGAGCGGCGCGGTCTGGTGATGGGCATCTACGCCACCGTCCTGGCGGCGGGCTTCGCGGTCGGACCGCTGCTGCTGGCCCTGGTCGGCACCGAGGGGCTGGCGCCCTACGCGACGGGGGCCGCCCTCATGCTGGCCGGCGGCCTGCCCATCGCCCTGGCCCGCGGCCTGTCCCCGACGATCGAGACGGGCTCCGGCCGCGGCATCCTCGGCTACGTCCGGCTCGCCCCCGGCGCCCTGGCGGCGGCCCTGGCCTACGGGGCGGTGGAGACCGGCATCTTCGCCATCCTGCCGCTCTACGGCCTGCGCCTCGGCTACGACGCGCAGGGGGCGGCCGGCCTCGTCAGCCTGATCGCGCTGGGCAACGTCCTGTTCCAGATCCCGTTCGGCTGGCTCGCCGACCGCCTCGACCGGGGCGCGGTGCTCCTCGGCGCGGGCCTCGCGGGCGCCGCGGGCTCGGCCCTGATCCCCCTCGCGGCCGGCCATCCGGCGGCGTTCGGTCTGCTCCTCCTCGTCTGGGGCGGCATCGCCGGCACCCTCTACACGGTCGGCCTCGCGATGCTGGGCGACCGCACGCCGCTGAACGACCTCGCGGGCGCCAACGCGGCCTTCGTGGTGCTCTACAATGTCGGCCTGATGCTGGGACCGCCGGTGATCGGCGGCGGGCTCGACCTCGTGCCGCCGAACGGGTTCGCGCTGGCGCTGCTCGCCCTGTTCCTGGCCTTCGCCGGCTGGCTCGCCGCGACGGAGCGCCGACGCGCCCGCTCTTGACCTGCCGGGCCCGATCGGGCATTCACCCGCCCGTATTCGGCCGGGCCCTCCCGGCCATTTGCGTTTCGCTCACGCGGAATGCCGCACCCTGCAGGAGCGCCGCGCCATGGCCAAGGCCGTCACCGTCAAGATCAAGCTCGTCTCCACCGCCGACACGGGCTACTTCTACGTCACCAAGAAAAACTCCCGCACGCAGACCGAGAAGCTGACGATGCGCAAGTACGATCCGGTCGCGCGCAAGCACGTCGAGTTCAAGGAAACCAAGATCAAGTAAGCCCGCGGGCCGCATCGCGGCCCCACGGCCGACGGGAAGCCGCTCCGACACGGGGCGGCTTTTTCTTTGCCCGACACCGCGATCCCGCCCGCGGCCGGGCGAACTCGGAGCGCTGCGGCCCGAACGGCCGACAGCTTGGCGCCAGCACGAATCGTTAACCGTCGCTCGTCCCGGAGGCTGCTCGATTCGCCGGCCGATCACCGGCCCGCGGGTTCGGCCAGCCCGACAGGTGGAGGGCGGGTTCGATGCAGCGGATCCTGCTGGCGCTTCTCATCACCGCGGCGGTACTCGCGCTCTGGCTCCTCCTGACGCTGCCGGTGCACGCGCTCCGTGCGACCCGCGGATTGCTCCCGGCACGCCGCGCCCCGGTCCGGGCGCGGAGCCGATCGCTCACGCGGGCCCCGACGCTGCCAGATCCGGATCGAGCGTCCGCGCCAGGGACCGCGCGATAGAGACGAGGGCCGTGACCATCGGCGTGGACGGCTCGCGCCGCGGGGCGACGAGGCCGATCGTGTGCTCCAGGTCCGGCGCGGTGATCGGGAGGCTGCGCACGCCCGCCATGGGGCCGAGGGCGTCGACCAGAATCTCCGGCATGATCGAGGCCCAGCGCAGGGTGCGCACATGGGTCAGCAGCACGATCATCGAGTTCGATTCGAGGGTCGCGGCGGGATCCGCACCCGCCTCCCGGATCTGATGGTCGATGATCCGCCGGTTCTGCATGTTCGGCGTGAGCAGGCAGAGGGGCAGCCGGCTGGTCTCGGCCCAGGTCACGTTGGCGCGATCGTCGAACGGGCCGCCGATCGCCGTCACGAGGCGGTAGCGCTCCCGGTAGAGGGGAACGGAGATCACCCGCCCGAGGGGCTCATTGTCGAGGTAGGTCAGGCCCGCATCCGCCTCCAGGTTCTCGATCAACGAGAAAATGTCGGCCGAGGTGGCGGATTCGACCGTCAGCCGCACGTCCGGGTGCCGCTCGCGGTAGGGCGTCGTGAGGTTCACGATCATCGGCAACGCCGTGGGGATGGCGGCGATGCGCAGGTGGCCGGTCAGGCCCCGGCGCAGGCCGGTGACCTCCTCGTGCATGGCCCGCGCGTCGGCCACGATGCGCCGCGCCCATTCCAGGACCCGCTCGCCCTCGGGGGTGAAGCCCTGGAAGCGGGAGCCGCGCAGCACGAGCTGCACGCCGAAGCGGTTCTCCAGCTGCTTCACGCCGGCCGAGAGCGTCTGCTGGGTCACGCCGCAGGCTTCGGCGGCGTGCCCGAAATGCTGCTCGCGGGCGAGCGCGAGCAGGAAGTCCAGCTTGTCGATCACGACGACGGCATCCCGGCACGGCGAGGCGCCGGAAACCTAGCGACCCGCCGTGCCCGCCACAACCGAGCGCGCCCGCTCAGCGGAACAGGATGAACGCCTTCGACAGGGTGATGCCGATGCCCCAGACGATCGGGATGCCGACCACCGCCCAGGCCACGGCGGCCCCGGCGCTGAACCCGCCGCGGCCGATGCCGAAGGAGCCGGACGGTCCCGAGGCCGTGGCGCCCGCGCGGACGTCCAGGGAGGCCCGCTCGGAATCGGACATGAACCAGCGCTGCGCCAGCGGCCGGACCAGCAGGTTGCAGAGGAAGCCGACCGCCAGGAAGCTCGCCAGCACGTACATGGTCCGGCCGTAGAGATCGGCCCCCTGCACGCCCGCGGCGACCTGCGCCTCGCGGATCTTGGTGATGACGAAGGGCCCGACGATGCCGGCCATCGACCACGCGGTGAGCAGGCGCCCGTGGATCGCGCCCACGAACTGCGTGCCGAACACGTCGGCGAGGTAGGCCGGCACCGTCGCGAAACCGCCGCCGTACATGGACAGGATCACGCAGAAGATCGCGACGAACAGCGCCTGCGAGCCGATGCCGGCGGCCCAGGGCGCCGCCGCGTACAGGAGGCCGCCCAGCGCGAAGAAGATCGCGTAGGTGCCCTTCCGCCCGATCCGGTCCGACATCGAGGCCCAGAAGAACCGGCCCAGGATGTTGAACAGGGACAGCAGGCCGACGAAGCCGGCCGCGATGGCCGCGACCTGCGCCTTCTGGCCGGCGTCGAGGGCCGAGAAGCCGGTGCCGGGCAGGCCGATCAGCTCGCCGCCGAAGATCTCTTGGAGCATCGGCGAGGCCAGGGCCAGCACGCCGATGCCGGCCGACACGTTGAGGAACAGGACGAGCCAGATCATCCAGAACTGGAAGGTCTTGTGGGCGTCGCGCAGGTGGACGTGCCCCGAGGCGATCATGGCGTTCTTGGCAGTCGGGCTGGTCCAGCCGGCCGGCCGCCAGCCGGCCGGCGGCACCCGGTAGCCGAACGCGCCGCCCAGCATGAACAGGATGTACCCGACTCCCATCACCGCCAGCGTCTGCCAGACGCCGGCCGAATCCGCGGTCCGGAAGCCCTTGATCAGGCTGTCGGCCAGGGGCGAGCCGATCATCGCGCCGCCGCCGAAGCCCATGATCGCCATGCCGGTTGCCATGCCGCGGCGATCCGGGAACCACTTGATCAGCGTCGAGACCGGCGAGATGTAGCCGAGGCCCAGCCCGACGCCGCCGATCAGGCCCATGCCGAGCCAGACGATCCAGAGCTGGTGGATGTAGACGCCGAAGGCGCCGATCAGGAAGCCGCCGCCCCAGCAGAGGGCCGCCGCGATGCCGGCCTTGCGCGGGCCCGCCCGCTCCAGCCAGCCGCCGAACAGCGCGGCCGAGAGGCCGAGCACGACGATGCCAATGGAGAAGACCGTGACGAGGTCGCTGACGCGCCAATCGCAGGTGGTGGTGAACAGGGCCGTCATCACGCCCATGTCGGGGCAGGCGGCGGGCGCCGGCTTGCCCACGGAGAGCGCCCGGGTCAGCGGCAGCCAGAACACCGACAGACCGTAGGCCATCCCGATGCAGAGATGAATCGCCAGGGCCGCCGGCGGCACCAGCCAGCGATTGAAGCCCGGCTTGGCGACGATCCGCTCGCGCGACAGCAAACTCGGCGTTCCCTCAGGCGCGATCGCGCCTGCCACTCCAGCACTCATGATGGACTCCTCCGCCGCGGCCTCGTTGGCGGGCCGCTCGGCGGGCGACCATGCGCGATCTGTGTGCAGGGTGCCAGCGCGCGACACGCTGAGCCGGCGTTTTTAATCCCGTTGGCCGCCGCCTGTATGCATATTCCGCGTGCACGGGTGGCGAGGCGCGGTCGGGAACCGGCTCTGCCGTGCAGCCGACCGCGCGGAGATCTCCGCGGAGCCGGGCAGCGGTCTTGTCCGGCGCCCGGCCCCGCGGTCCTTCTCACATCGGCGGGGTCAGGCCGTCCTTGCCGACCGCCACGAGCTTGCCCTCCGCCTTGGGACCGTCCTTGGCGACCACGGCGAAGACCTTGGAGCCGGGCGTCAGGATCGCCTTGTCGGCGGGCTCGAAGGCGACGATCGGCGCCGAGGACGGCACCACGATCTCCTTGGATCCATCCTTGCCGTAGCTCACCGTCAGGGTGCGCTCGCCGCCCGAGGCGGCCTTGTCGGCCTTCACGGTGCCGTTGGTCATCGCGCTCTTCACTTTCGGGGCGTTCGACGACTCGGCCTTCACGGTGCCGTTGGTCATCGCGCTCTTCACCTTGGCGCCGGCGCCCGCGGTGTGGTCGGTGATCGAGTCCCAGCCGTAATGGCCCTCGCCCGTGCCGCGCATCGACTCGGGGAAGAGCACGACCTCCAGGGCGGTCATCGGGTTCTCGCCCTTGGTGGCGGTGCCGATGAAGACGCCGTCCTTGATCGCGTCGAGGCTGGACGGGACCACCCAGGCGAACTTGGCGCCGGCGACGTCGACCGTCTCGGTCTTGCCGTCCTCGGTCTTGATCGTGAGCGTGCTGCCGTCGGCCTTGTCGACGGTCCCGCGGACGCGCTCGACCTGCGCGGCGAAGGCCGCGCTCGACAGCAGGGCTGTCAGGCCGGCGGCGGCGAGGGTCTTGCTGAGATGCTTCATCGAGGTCCCATCCTGGCTTCGGGAGCCGGGTTATGGGGCGCCCCGCGCGCGAAACAAGGTTGTGCGCAAGCGAAATGCCGGGCCTGTGAAACAAATAAGGCGGCGCCCGGTTGAGCGCCGCCTCATGGGTCGGTCGGGCGGCCCGAGGGCCGCCGCAGGAGGCTAGGCCGCGAGCGAGCGGAGCACGTAGGGCAGGATGCCGCCGTTGCGGAAGTACTCGAGCTCGTCGAGCGTATCGATGCGGCAGGTCAGGGGAACCTGCTTCACCGAGCCGTCGGCGGACTTGATCTCCGCGGTCAGCGTCTGGCGGGGCTTCAGCTCCCCGGCGAGGCCCTTGATGGTGACGGTCTCGTCACCCTTCAGGCCCAGCGACTGCCAGCTCGTGTCGCCCTGGAAGACCAGCGGCACCACGCCCATCCCGACGAGGTTCGAGCGGTGGATGCGCTCGAAGCTCTCGGCCACCACGGCGCGGACGCCGAGCAGCTTCGTGCCCTTGGCCGCCCAGTCGCGCGACGAGCCGGTGCCGTACTCCTTGCCGGCGAAGATGACGAGCGGCGTGCCCTGCTCGGCGTACTTCATCGCCGCGTCGTAGATGAACATCTTCTCGCCGGACGGCTGGAAGTGCGTCCACCCGCCCTCGACCACGCCGCCGGAGGCGTCCTTCACCATCTGGTTCTTGATGCGGATGTTGGCGAAGGTGCCCCGCATCATCACCTCGTGGTTGCCGCGCCGCGTGCCGTACTGGTTGAAGTCCTGCACGCGCACCTGATGCGACTGCAGGTACTCGCCGGCCGGCGACGCCGCGCGGATGTTGCCCGCCGGCGAGATGTGGTCGGTGGTGATCGAGTCGAGGAACAGGCCGAGGATGCGCGCGCCCTCGATGTCCTCGACCGGCTTCGGGGTCTTCTCCATGCCGACGAAGTAGGGCGGGTTCTGCACGTAGGTGGAGCCCGGGTTCCACGCGAAGGTCTCGGCCTCGGTGACCTCGACGTCCTTCCAGTTCTGGTCGCCGCCGAACACGTCGGCGTAGCGGGACTTGAACAGCGCCGAGGTGATGTTCTCCTCGATGAACTGCTGCACCTCGGCCGAGGACGGCCAGATGTCCCTCAGGTAGACCGGCTTGCCGTCGGATCCCTGGCCCAGCGGCTCGGTGGTGATGTCGATCTGGAGCGAGCCGGCGAGCGCGTAGGCGACGACCAGCGGCGGCGAGGCGAGGTAGTTCGCCCGCACGTCGGGGTTCACGCGGCCCTCGAAGTTGCGGTTGCCCGAGAGCACCGCCGCGGCGACGACGTCGTTGTCGTTGATCGCCTTCGAGATCGCCTCCGGCAGCGGGCCGGAATTGCCGATGCAGGTCGTGCAGCCGAAGCCCACGAGGTTGAAGCCGAGCGCGTCCAGCGGCTCCTGCAGGCCGGACTTCTCCAGGTACTCGCCGACCACCTGCGATCCGGGCGCGAGCGAGGTCTTCACCCAGGGCTTGGAGCGCAGGCCCTTGGCGACGGCGTTGCGGGCCAGCAGCCCCGCGCCGATCATCACCGAGGGGTTCGACGTGTTGGTGCAGCTCGTGATCGCGGCGATCACCACGTCGCCGTGCCCGATGTCGAAGTTGGTGCCCTCGACCGGGTAGCGGCGGGCGAGGTCGGCGGCCTTCTTGAACTCGGTCTCCATGGAAGCGGCGAAGCCCGCCTTGGCGCCGTCGAGGAGCACCCGGTCCTGCGGGCGCTTCGGGCCGGCGAGCGAGGGCCGGACCTCGCCCATGTCGAGCTCCAGCGTGTCGGTGAAGACCGGGTCGGGGGTCTGGGCGTCGCGCCACATGCCCTGCGCCTTCGCGTAGGCCTCGACCAGGGCGATCCGATCGTCGGAGCGGCCGGTGACCTTCAGGAAGTCGATAGTCTTCTGGTCGACCGGGAAGAAGCCGCAGGTCGCGCCGTACTCGGGCGCCATGTTGGAGATCGTGGCCCGGTCGGCGACGGCCATGTCGTCGAGGCCGGGACCGTAGAACTCCACGAACTTGCCGACCACGCCCTTCTTGCGCAGCATCTGGGTGACGGTGAGCACGAGGTCGGTGGCGGTGGTGCCCTCGGGCAGCTTGCCCGACAGCTTGAAGCCCACGACCTCGGGGATCAGCATCGACAGCGGCTGGCCGAGCATGGCCGCCTCGGCCTCAATGCCGCCGACGCCCCAGCCCAGCACGGCCATGCCGTTGACCATGGTGGTGTGCGAATCGGTGCCGACGAGCGAGTCGGGATAGGCGACGTCGGCGCCGTTCTCCGACTTCGTCCAGACGGTCTGGGCAAGGTATTCTAGGTTCACCTGGTGGCAGATGCCGGTGCCCGGGGGGACCACCGAGAAGTTGTCAAAGGCCGACTGGCCCCACTTCAGGAAGGTGTAGCGCTCGCCGTTGCGCTCGTATTCCAGGGCGACGTTGTCGGCCAGCGCCTTCGGGGTGCCGAACTCGTCGACGATCACCGAGTGGTCGATCACGAGATCGACCGGCACCAGCGGGTTGATCTTCTGCGGGTCGCCGCCGAGCGCCACCATGGCGTCGCGCATGGCGGCGAGGTCGACCACCGCCGGCACACCGGTGAAGTCCTGCATCAGCACCCGCGAGGGGCGGAACGCGATCTCGACCTCGGCCTTGCCCTTCTGGTCGAGCCAGCCGACGGCGGCCTCGATGTCGGCCTTCTTGACCGAGCGGTCGTCCTCGTAGCGCAGCAGGTTCTCCAGGATCACCTTCATGGAGAAGGGCAGCGCGGCGGCGGAGGCGAGGCCGTTCTTCTCGGCCGCGGGAATGGAGTAGTAGGTGTAGGTCTTGCCGCCGGCTTCGAGCGTCTGGCGGGCCTTGAAGCTGTCGAGTGAGGGCACGGCTGGTTCTATCCTCGCTGCGGGTTGTCGAACACGCGCAGGCAAGACCTGCGCTACGAGATCTGTGTTCGGCCTGTGTAGCGCCCGACGGGCGCGCGCCGCCCCGGGAGTGCCCGGGCAGGACGATGCGCGGGGGCGATTTGGACGCCCGTGATGCCGCGCGGCGCAGCCGCGGAGGGATATAGAACTTTTCGAATCTGGCCGCTACCGGGTCGTCATGACAGGCGCGTTTTCCTGTCGGGCCCGGAGCGCGAGGGCGCGAGCGCGGTCAGCGGCCGGGCGCTGGGACGCGTCGGGAAGGCGTCCTGCGCGACGGCGCAGCACCGATCCGGGGCGCGGAGCCGGGACCGGGGGTGTCGAGCCGGCGTGAGGGCCGGCATGGCTGAGCCGCGCAAGGCCGGGCGGGTCGCCCGATCACCCCTGCCCCGGCAGGCCAGCGCCGGACAGCGCCTTCGACCGATTCGGCTGGGCCGCGAGCCGGCGCAGGGAGGCGACGTTCGTGGCCGCCTCCTCGGCGCTCATGTCGCGGCGCAGGACGGCCTCGGCGTCGGCGAAGCGGCCCTTGAGGCTCAGGACCATGGCGAGGTTTGCCCGCACCCGCGCGTCGGCGCCGGGCTGGTCGGCGGCGAGCCGCAGGGTCTGCTCGGCCTGATCGAGGTTGCGCGACAGCGCGTAGGACAGGCCGAGATTGGACAGGAGCGAGGGCTCGTTCGGCCGAATCTTGAGGGCGGCCTCGTAGAAGCCCTGCGCGCGGGCCTGCTCGCCGAGCTGGGCGGAGGCCGAGCCCTGCGCCGACAGGATGCGCCAGTCGGGATTGGCGGGGGTGTGCGCGTTGGCCAGCACGTCGATCGCCTCGCGGAAGCGGCCCGCTTCGACCAGCGACTTGCCGTAGGCGCCGAGAAGGGCCCGGTCGCGCGGGTTGCGCAGGGCGGCCTGCTGCAGCACCGCCGAGGCCTGGCTGATCTGATCGGTGGCCCGCAGGGCGCGGGCGTAGGCCATCGCCGTGCGCCCGTCGGCGGGGTCGGCGTTGAAGCGCTCGGCCAGCCGGTCGACGTCCTGCCGCGAGGGCGCCGCGGCGGCCGCGGATGGGCCGCCGAGGGGGCCGATCGAGCCGGTCGTTTCCGGAGAGCCGGTGTTGCAGCCGGCGAGGCCGAGCGCGACGGCGGCCGCGAGGGCCGCGCGGCGTCCGGCACGGGCCTGGGACTGGGTGACCCGGAACAGGGCCGTCATCATGGTGCGCTCCGCCGGCATCTGGACCGGACGCGATGGCACGCGCTTCACGCTCCCGGCCGGCCGGTGATAGAGCGTTAACCCTAATCACCGGTTAAGCCGCCGCTCCGGGCGGCACGCGAGAGGCACATGACCCAGGCCGAGATTCCGGCGACGACCCGCGGGCTCCTGCCCGGCGACACCCAGGCCGTACCGGTGACGCTGGTCACGACGGGGGATTGGGCGGTCGTCGAGTCCGGCCTGGAGCCGGCCCAGCGGAGCTTCGCCCAGGCCATCGGCTTCACGCCGAAGGCGGGCAGCCTCGCGCTCCTGCCCGGCCCGGACGGCAGCCTCGCGCGGGTCCTGTTCGGCCTCGGCGATCCGGAGGCGGCCGCCTACGACCGTCTCCTCGTCGGCAAGCTGCCGGGGCTGCTGCCGGAGGGGATCTTCCGCCTCGAGAACGCCGCCGAGCCGCATGAGGCCGCCCTCGCCTGGCTGATGGGGAGCTACCGCTTCGGCCGCTACCGGTCCGGCGGCGGGACCAAGGCCCGGCTCGCGGCGCCGGCCGGCATCGACGCGGCCGAGGTCGAGCGGATCGCCGCCGCGGTCGCGCTGGGCCGGGATCTCGTCAACACGCCGGCCAACGATCTCGGACCCGCCGAGATCGAGGCGGCTGCCCGGGCACTCGGCGACCGTCACGGCGCCACCGTCACGGTGACGGAGGGCGCGGCCCTCGCCGAGGGGTACCCGCTGATCCACGCGGTCGGCGCCGCCTCGCCCCGGGCACCGCGGCTGATCGACCTGACCTGGGGGCCGGCGGACGCGCCGCGCGTGACCCTGGTCGGCAAGGGCGTCGCCTTCGACACCGGCGGCCTCGACCTCAAGCCGTCGGCCGCGATGCTGCTGATGAAGAAGGATATGGGCGGCGCCGCCGCGGCGCTGGCCGCCGCCGACATGGTCATGGGCGCGGGCCTGACCCTGCGCCTGCGCCTGCTGATCCCCGCGGTGGAGAACGCGGTCGCGGGCAACGCCTTCCGCCCCGGCGACGTGCTGCCCAGCCGGGCCGGGCTCAGCGTCGAGATCGGCAACACCGACGCGGAGGGCCGGCTGATCCTCGCCGACGCGCTCGCCCTCGCGGACGCCGACGCGCCCGAGCTGATCCTCGACTTCTCGACCCTGACCGGTGCGGCCCGGGTGGCCCTCGGGCCGGACCTGCCGGCCTTCTTCACGGAGGACGACGCGCTGGCCGAGGCGGTGGCGCGGGCCGGGCGGACGGCGATCGATCCGGTCTGGCGCATGCCGCTGCACGCGCCCTACGCGAGCCTGCTCGACTCCAAGGTGGCCGATCTCAACAACGTCTCCGGCGGGCCGTTCGCGGGGGCGATCACCGCGGCCCTGTTCCTGCGCCGCTTCGCGCCCAACACGAGGGCGCACGGCCATTTCGACCTCTACGGCTGGAACCCCTCGACCAAGCCCGGCCGGCCGGAGGGCGGCGAGGTCCAGACCGCGCGGCTGACCTACGCGCTGCTCAAGGCCCGCTACGGCGGCTGATCGCCGCTCTTCGCTGCGCTCGGGACGACGGAGCGGCTCAAACGAGCCCCGCCTGCCGCAGCAGGATCCCGGCCCCGGCGCACAGCGCCAGGGTCTGGAGCGTCCCGAGCCCGAACCGGAAGACCGCGAGGATCGCCGCCAGGGTCAGCAGCAGGGCGGCCGGGTCCAGGCTGCCCGGCACCGGCAGGTCGAGCCTGAGCGGCCCGAGCGGCACCGTCTCGACCTGGGCGAACAGCGTCCGCAGCCCGAACCACACCGCGAGGTTGAGGATCACGCCCGCCACCGCGGCGGTGATCGCCGAGAGGGCGCCGGCCAGCCGGCGGCTGCCGCGCAGGCGCCCGATCAGCGGCGCGCCGGCGAAGATCCACAGGAAGCACGGCACGAAGGTGACCCAGGTCGTCAGCAGCCCGGCGAGCGTCCCGGCGAGCAGCGGCGGCAGGGCGCCGGGCGCCCGGAAGCCCGCCAGGAAGCCCACGAACTGGAGCACCATGATCAGCGGGCCGGGCGTGGTCTCGGCGAGCCCGAGTCCGTCGAGCATCTCGCCGGGCTTCAGCCAGCCGAACTGCTCCACGGCCTGCTGCGCCACGTAGGCGAGCGCCGCGTAGGCGCCCCCGAAGGTCACGAGGGCCATCTTGGAGAAGAACAGCGCCACCTGCCCGAAGACCGGCGGCACGCCGGGCAGGACCAGCAGCGCCGCCACCGGCAGGAGCCAGACCGCGAGCCAGAGCGCGGCCGTCCGCAGCGAGGACGCGGCGCCGACGCGCTCCCGCGGCAGCGCCGCCTCGCCGATCAGGACGTCCGCCTCCTCCGCCGGATCCACCGCGCGCTCGGCAGCCGGGCGCCGGCCGCGGGCGAGGCCGAGCGCGCCGGCGGCGACCACGACCAGCGGGAACGGCACCGCGAGGGCGAAGATCGCCACGAAGGCCGCGAGGGCCACGAGCCGGTCCGTCCGGTCACGCAGGGCGCGGCCGCCGAGCCGCCACAGGGCGTGCAGCACGATGGCGAGCACCGCCGCCTTGAGGCCGAAGAACAGCCCGGCGACCGCGTCGACATGGCCGTAGAGCACGTAGAGCCAGCTCAGGGCCATCAGGGCGAGGAGCCCGGGCAGCACGAACAGCCCCCCGGCGACGAGGCCGCCCGCCGGCCCGTGCATGAGCCAGCCGATATAGGTGGCGAGCTGCTGCGCCTCCGGCCCCGGCAGCAGGGTGCAGAACCCGAGCCCGTGCAGGAAGCGCCGCTCCGAGATCCAGCGCCGCTCGTCCACCAGGATGCGGTGCATCACGGCGATCTGCCCGGCCGGCCCGCCGAAGGAGAGCGCCGCCACCCGCAGCCAGACCGGGACGGCCTCGGCCAGCGACGGGGCGGCGGGCGGCGCGCTCAGGCGCTGCGCGGCAGCCCGGTCTCGATCAGGCGCGCCCACAGGGAAGCCCCGTACGGCGCGGCCGCGTCGTTGAAGTCGTAGTGCGGGTGGTGGAGCGAGGCACTGTCGCCGTTGCCGATGAACATGTACGCGCCGGGGCGGCGGCCGAGCATGTAGGAGAAGTCCTCGGCGGTCATCATCGGCGCCACCGCCCGGTCGACGTTCTCCCCACCCACCAGCGCCGCGGCGACGCCGGCCATGAAGTCGGTCTCGGCGGGATGGTTCTCGGTCACCGGGTAGCTCGCCCCGTACTCGACCCGGCCCCGCGCGCCGAAGCCGCCGGCGATCTCGGCCACCAGGGTCTCGATCCGCGCCTTGATCTGGCTGCGCACGGCCTGGGACAGGGTGCGCATCGTGCCCCGCATGGTGACGGTCTGCGGAAGCACGTTGAAGGCCTCGCCGGCCTCCAGCGCGCAGACCGAGACGACGGCCGACTGCACCGGGTCGAGGTTGCGCGACACGATGCTCTGCAGGGCGATGATGACGTGGCTCGCCACGAGCACGCTGTCGACGGCGTTCTGCGGCAGGGCCGCATGGCCGCCCCGTCCCTCGATCGTGACGGTGAACCGGTCGGTCGAGGCCATGATCGGCCCCGGCCGGATCGCGAAGGTGCCGACCGCCATGCCGGGAATGTTGTGCATCCCGTAGACCGACTCGACCCCGAACCGCTCCATCAGGCCGTCGTCGACCATCGCCTCGCCGCCGCCGCCGCCCTCCTCGGCGGGCTGGAAGATCAGCACGGCCGCCCCGTCGAAATCCCGGGTCTCGGCCAGGTACTTGGCGGCGCCGAGCAGCATGGCGGTGTGCCCGTCGTGGCCGCAGGCGTGCATCTTGCCCGGCACGGTCGAGCGATAGGGCAGGTCGCGCACCTCCTGGATCGGCAGGGCGTCCATGTCGGCGCGCAGGCCGATGGCGCGGTTCGAGCTGCGTCCCCGGCCGCGGATGACGCCGACCACCCCGGTGCGGCCGATACCGGTAACGACCTCGTCGCAGCCGAAGGACCGCAGCGTCTCGGCGACGAAGCCGGCGGTGCGGTCGACGTCGTAGAGCAGCTCGGGATGGGCGTGCAGGTCGTGCCGCCACGCCGTCATCGTGTCGGCGAAGGCGTGGATCCGTTCGAGGACGGGCATCGGGTCGGGGCTCTCGTGGCCTTTGCGGGTGGGTCGGACCAGCAAAGCCGGGGCCAGAGCCGCCGTCAACGGCCACGCTTGACGAGCGCGCGGATCGCCCGCTGCCGCGTCGGCCCGTGATCCGGCGCCGCGAGATCATCGAGGATCGGACATTCTGGACGCGCGTCGCCGCAGCAGGCCTCCGCCAGATGCTCCAGCGTCCGGGCCATCCCCTCCATCTCGGCGATGCGGCGGCGCAGATCGGCGATCTGCTCCTGCGCGATCGCCTTCACCCCGGCGCTCGGCCGGGCCCGGTCGCGCCAGAGCGCCAGGAGATCCGCGATCGCGTCCACGCTGAAGCCAAGGTCGCGGGCGCGGCGGATGAAGCGCAGCGTGTGCAGGTCCGCCTCGCCGTAATGGCGGTAGCCGGCCTCGGACCGGGCGGCCGGCGGAAGCAGGCCGGTCGCCTCGTACCAGCGGATCATCTTGGCCGAGACGCCGGTGCGGCGCGCCGCCTCGCCGATCGTCAGGTTCGCCGCACTCATGCCGGCCTCGCGGCGAGGGCCGGCGTCGCGGCCGCCGCGGGCCACCCGCCGGCCCGGCGCAGCCGCAGGGCGTTGCCGAGGACGAACACGCTCGAGAACGCCATGGCGCCCGCGGCCAGGACCGGCGACAGGGCCGGGCCGCCGAACGGCACCAGCACGCCCGCCGCCACCGGGATCAGCGCGGCGTTGTAGGCGAAGGCCCAGAACAGGTTCTGGCGGATGTTGGCCATCACCGCCCGCGACAGCGTGAGAGCCTCGACCAGGGCTTCCAGGTCGCCCGACATCAGCACCACGTCGGCGCTCTCGACGGCGATGTCGGTGCCGGTGCCGATCGCCAGCCCGACATCGGCCTCGGCCAGCGCCGGCGCGTCGTTGATGCCGTCGCCCACGAAGGCCACCGGCCCGTGCGCGGCCCGGAACCGCTGAACGGCCTCGACCTTCCCGCCGGGCAGCACGCCGGCGGCCACGGCGTCGATGCCGAGGCTCCGCGCCACGCCGGCCGCCGTGACGGGATCGTCGCCCGTGACCATCGCTACCGCGAGCCCGCGCGCCCTCAGGGCCGCCACCGCCGCGCGGGCGCCCGGCTTCACGGGATCGGCCACCGCCAGGATCGCCGCGTGGCGGCCGTCGAGGACGAGGTGGATCGGACTCCGCCCCGCGCCCGCCAGCGACGCGGCCCGGGCGGCGAGATCCGGGTCCAGGGCGACTCCGAGGCGGTCCAGGTAGCGCGGCGCGCCGAGGGCCACGGCCCGGCCCGCGACCCGTCCGGAGATCCCGAAACCCGCCACCGCCTCGAAGCTGTCGGGCTCGGGCGTGGCGAGGCCGCGGTCGCGGGCCGCCGCCACGACGGCGCCGGCCAGCGGGTGCTCGGAGCGGGTCTCCAGCGCGGCGGCGAGGGCCAGCGCCGCGTCCTCCGCGACACCGGCGGCCGGAACGATCTCGGTGAGCCGGGGGCGCCCCTCGGTCAGGGTGCCGGTCTTGTCGAGGGCCACGACCCGCACGTCGCGCAGGCCCTGAAGCGCCGCGCCGTCGCGGAACAGCACGCCGCGCGCCGCCGCGCGCCCGGTGCCGACCATGATGGCGGTGGGCGTCGCCAGCCCCATGGCGCAGGGGCAGGCGATGATCAGCACCGCCACGGCGTTCACCAGGGCCGGCCCCAGGGCCGGGGCCGGCGCCAGGATCAGCCAGGCCAGGAAGGTCACCGCGGCGATGCCGATCACCGCCGGCACGAACCGCCCGGTGACGCGGTCGACCAGCGCCTGGATCGGCAGCTTGCCGCCCTGGGCGCGCTCCACCATGGCGGCGATCTGCGCCACCACGGTGGCGCCGCCCACGGCCCCGACCCGGAGGTCGAGGCTGCCGCGGCCGTTGAGCGTCCCGCCGACAACGGGATCGCCGGGCCCCTTGCGCACCGGGGCCGGCTCGCCCGTGACCATGCTCTCGTCGACGTGGCTGGTGCCCGAGACCACGGCGCCGTCAGCCGCCACGCGCTCGCCCGGGCGCACCCGGACCACGTCGCCGACGCGCAGGGCGTCGAGGGGCACCTCGGTCTCCGCACCGTCGCGGACGACGCGGGCGGTCTTCGGCGTCAGGTCCATCAGCCGCGCGATCGCCTGGCCGGTGCGCCCCTTGGCGCGCGCCTCCAGCGTCCGGCCGAGCAGGATCAGCGTGACGATCAGGACGCTCGCCTCGAAGTAGAGGTGCGCCGCCCCCGCCGGCAGGAGATCGGGCGCCAGCGTCGAGACCAGCGAGTACAGGTAGGCGGCGCCGGCACCGAGGGCGACCAGGGCGTTCATGTCGGGATGGCCGCGCAGCAGGCCCGGAACGCCGCGCAGGAAGAAGCGCCGCCCCGGGCCGGCGAGGACCAGGGTGGCCAGCACCGCCTGGATCAGGGCCGTCACGGGGCCTCCGTGCAGGGCGGGCAGGAGGTGGCCGCCCATGTCGAGGACCACGACGGGCGCCGACAGCAGGGCGGCGACGATCAGGTCGCGGCGCAGGGCGCGGCCCTCCTCGGCCTGACGGGCCGAGGGGTCGGCCGGATGGCCGGCCTCGACCGGCCGGGCCTCGTAGCCGGCCGTCTCGACGGCCGCCACCAGCGCGTCCATCGGCACCACGCCCTCCGGATGGCGGATCGCGGCCCGGCCCGCGGCGAGGTTGACGCTGGCCCCGGTCACCCCCGGAACGGCGGCCAGCGCACGCTCGACCCGGCCCACGCAGCTCGCGCACGACATGCCCTCGACGGCCAGCAGGCTCTGCGTCTCGGGGACGGGGTAGCCGGCATCCGCGAGCGCCGTCGCGACGTCGCCCGGGCCCGTGGCGCCGTCGAGGACGAGGCTGGCGCGGTGGGTGGCGAGGTTCACCGCCACGTCTCGGGCGCCGGGCAGCGCCGCGAGGGCGCGCTCGACGCGGCCGACGCAGGAGGCGCAGGACATGCCCTCGACGGGCAGGGTGAGGGCGACGGATTTCGACATGGCAGTGATCCGGTTCGAAGCGTCCATGCCCGGTCAGATGGGGCTTCCCATCATGGGAAGGTCAAGGGGTTGGCGGGCGACCTCCCCGGTCGGGCCCGCCGATGCGGGGCCGCCGCCGTTGTCGAATCGCGCGCGCCCGGCCAAGGTCCGCGCCACCGGAGCGGCGGGGACACGGATGGGCGAAGCGCTGACGATCTACGGCGACCCGGGTTCCGGGAACTGCCTCAAGGTCAAGTGGGTCGCGGCCCATCTCGGCATCCCGGCGCTCTGGCGCGACGTCGACGTCCCGGGCGGCGGGACGCGCAGGCCCGAGTTCCTCGCCCTGAACCCCGCCGGCCGCGTGCCGATCGTCGTCCTGTCCGACGGCACCGTGCTGTCGGAATCGAACGCGATCATCGTCTACCTCGCGGAGGGCTCGGCGCTGGTGCCCGCGGAGGCCCTGCCCCGCGCCCGCATGCTGCAGTGGATGTTCTGGGAGCAGTACAGCCACGAGCCCTACATCGCGGTCCGCCGCTACCAGCTCCACTATCTCGCGCGGTCGCCGGAGGATCTCGACCCGAAGCTCGCCGAGCGCGGCGCCGACGCCCTGCGGCTGATGGAGCGAACCCTCGCGCGCTCGGCTTTCATGGCGGGCGACACCCTGACCCTCGCCGACGTGGCGCTCGTCGCCTACACGCGCATGGCCCACGAGGGCGGCTTCGACCTCGCGGACTACCCGGCGATCCGCGCCTGGGTCGGGCGCGTCGAGGGCGGGCTCGGGATCGGCCCCTACGCCGGGCCGGCCTGATCGGCCGCGGCCTGCGGCGGCGCGGCGCCGTATTCCGGCAGGCTGACCCGCACGGTCGTGCCCTCCCCGGCCGCGCTCTCGATGGCAAGCCGCCCGCGGTGGCGGTTGAGGCTGTGCTTGACGATGGCGAGCCCGAGGCCCGTGCCGCCGCGGGCGCGGCTCGACGCGACGTCGACCCGGTAGAAGCGCTCCGTCAGCCGCGGGATGTGCTCGGGCGGGATGCCCGGCCCGTCGTCGGCCACCGACAGGACGACGCGGCGCCCGAGGCGCGGGTCGTCCTCGCGGGCGAGCCCGACGCTGATCCGGCCGCCGCCGTACTTCACGGCGTTCTCGATCAGGTTCTCGATCACCCGGGCGAGCTCGTCGGCGTCGCCGGGGACCGCGTAGGGGCCCGCCCCCTCCTCCAGTCGGATCGTGGCGCCCCGCGCCTCGGCGGGCAGGCCCTGGGCGTCGACCATCTGGCGGGCGAGCGCCCCGAGATCGACCACCGCGGTGGGCGCCACGTGCTCGCGCAGCTCGATCCGCGACAGCGACAGCAGGTCGTCGATCAGCCGCGTCATCCGCTGGGCCTGGACGCGCATGATCTCCAGGAAGCGCTCCCGGGCCTGGGCGTCGTCGCGGGCCGGACCCTGCAGGGTCTCGATGAAGCCGATCAGGGTGGCGAGCGGCGTGCGCAGCTCGTGGCTCGCGTTGGCGACGAAATCGACCCGCATCGCCTCGAGACGCCGGGCCGAGGTGAGGTCGCGCAGGAACAGCAGCGCGCTCACGCCGGACCCGTCGGGCATCGGCAGCGCGCCGATCTGGACCTCGAAGGTCCGCTCCAGCGGCACCCGGGTCGACAGCGCGACCCGGCGCGGGAGGCCGGAACTCAGCACCGCCTCGATGCCGTCGAGGACCTCCGGGTCGCGGAGCGCGAAGGACAGGGGCCGGGCCTGATGGAGCGCCGGCAGCAGCGCCCGGGCGGCGGGATTGGCCTCCAGCACCAGGGTGCGCCGGTCCACGAGGATGACCGGGTCCGGCACGTGGGCGAGCAGCGCCTCGGCGACGGCGTGGCGCGGCGTGGCGGCGGCCGGTCGCGCGACGGGGGCCTCGCGGCCGCGCCCGCCGAGCCAGCCGCCCAGGCAGACCGCCGCGAGCCCGATCAGGATCAGCGGGAGGTCGAGCCGCCCGGCCAGGGCGGTGGCGAGCCCGAGCAGGCCCGCGGCGATCGCGGCGCCAGTCCAGGCGGGGGAGCTGCGCAGGCGGCCGGACATGGCGGGCGCGCCGGCCGATCAGCGGGACTCGGACTCGTCGCGCCACGCCCGGCCGGACGGCCCGGCCGTGCCCTCCGGCGGGCCGGGATCGCGGGCACCGCCCGCACGCTTCACGATCTCGTAGAGGCCGAGCATCGCCAGGGCGGTCACGAACGGCACGACGTAGTAGCAGCCCCGGAACAGCAGCAGCGAGGTCAGCACCTCGTTGCGCGGCAGGCTCGACAGGGCGAGGAGCACGGTGGCCTCGAACACCCCGATGCCGCCGGGCGCGTTCGACGCGATCCCCAGCATGGCGGCCAGCACGTAGATCGCCAGGAAGGTGGTGAAGCCCAGCGTCGTCTCCTGCGGCAGCAGGACGTAGAGCACAGCCGCCGCCGCGCAGACGTCGCCGATGCCGACGATCATCTGGCCGATCGACACGGACGCCCCGGGCAGCTCCAGGCGCCAGTGCTTCACGGTGATGCTGCGCTTCTTGGCCGAGACCCAGGCCAGGTAGCCGAGCACCAGGGCGAGCGCCGCGAGGCCGACACCCTGGTTGATCCGGATCGACGTGAAGGCGAGCCCGGCGAGCTGGCCGGCCTCGATGATCAGGCTCAGGCCCAGCACCACGCCCATGCCGAGCCAGAAGGTGAAGCCGGCGATGACGGTGAGCGCGGCGATCTTGGCCGTCGAGAGGCCCTGCCGCGCGTAGATCCAGTAGCGGATCGTCCCGGCGGTGAGCAGCGGGAAGCCGAGGGTGAAGCTCACCGCGTAGCTCGTGAACGAGGCGAGCGCGGTGATCCGGTACGGCACCTTGATCTTGAGCTGGCGCAGGGCCAGCGCGTCGTAGCCGGTCAGGAACAGGTAGCTGACGCCGACGAACAGGAAGGCGAGGCCGAGCTGCTCGGCGGTCGCGGCCGCGATGGCGCTGCGCACCTCCGCCCAGCTGACGCTCTGCACGAGCTTCCACAGGACGCCGAGGGAGACCGCGAACAGCACGATGCTGGCCGCCGTGCCGATCCAGGCATAGCGGCTGCGCCGGCTCTTCCGCTTCGAGCCCGCTCCGGCATCGTGCTGGACCGGCTCGACCGGCTCGACCGGGCTCCGGTGCTGTCCCTGAAAATTCATGCCGATCGGCGTCCGCCCTTCCGGCTGCGCGGCCCGGCCGAAGGCCGTCAGCCCGTGCCGGAATCTCCCGGACCGCGGCCCGTTGCCCCGCATGTAGGCCGAACCGGCGCGCAAGGCCAGGGAAGGCAGGCCCGTGACGGGCGATCTATCCTCAGCCGGAGGCCCGATCGAGGATCGCGGCCGCCTCCGCGAGGCCGCGCCGGATCCGCTCGGGCACCTCCGGCGCGGTGCAGACATAGGTCGGGCTCGGGTGCGGCACCCGGATCACCGGCAGGTCGGGGCGGAGCGCCGCGAGGGACGGCGCCGCCTCCCCGGCGAAGCGGCCGGCCAGCACCGCCACGGCGAGGCGCGGCAGCAGGTCGAGGAGCGGGGCCAGATAGGGCGCGGCCGCCGCGACCTCCGCCCGGCGGGGCGCCCGGTTGCGGGCGCCCTCGGCGTGGATCAGCCAGGGGACCGCGTTCCAGATCAGCGTGTCGGCCCGGCTGAGCCCGGCCTCGGCGAGGAAGCGGAACAGGTTCGCGGCCGTGCCGTTCGCGCTGTCGCGGGTGACGAAGCCGGTGCGCAGCACCGCCGGGCCCGGCGTCTCGAGGAGGAGGAGCATCCGCGCCCCGACGCCGCCATCCAGGGGGTCGGGCGCCGGGACCGGGGCGCCGCGCTCGGCCGCGATGCGCGCCGCGAGGGCCCGGATCGGGGCGATGTGGGGGCTGTCGATCAGGGCGCGGCGGGCCGCCAGGGCCTCCGGATCGGCCAGCGCCTTCGGGGCCCGCGGCTCAGCCGGCATCGAGGCCGGGAATCGTCGGGCCGCCGCGACGCGACCGGCGGAAGCGCTCGGTGCCCGTCTCCCGGGCGAGGCGCGCGTCGAGGCCGGCCACGCCGCCGAACTGGAAGCCGATCTGGCTGGCATAGGCCGCGCAGGCGGCGCGCTTCCGGGCCTGGCACTCCGGGTCGAGGGTCACCGTCGCCTCGGGAAGTTCCGCGAAGAGGTCCGCGAGCGGCTCCCGGGGCGCAGCCTCGCGCACCGTGTAGGGGAAGTCGCGCCACCACAGGATCGGGAGAAGCGGGTCGAGGCCGCGCAGCGCCCGGACCGCCTGGACGTGATCGACATGGCCGCCGATCGCCTGGGGGGCGAGGAGGAGATCCGGTTTGTCCGCGGCGATCAGCGCCGCGACGGCGGGCGCGAGGTCGGCCGCGATGCCGTCATCGGCGCGGGTCTCGGAGAAGAGTTCCGGCGCCGAGCCGTAGCCCCGGTGCGGCGCCTCCCGGAATGGCAGGTGCACGGGCGGGGCGATGCCGAGCGCGGCAGCCGCGCGGACATCTTCGTCCCGGCGCAGGGCCATGTAGTCGATCTCCGGTCCCAGGCCCTTGTCGAGCTGGCAGGCGAGCGCGAAGCCCTTCGGCTCGGCGACGCTGCCGGTGAACAGGGTCACCATCACGACGCGCCAGCCCGCTTGCGCGAGGCTTGCCAGGAGGCCGCCGCACGAGAAGGCCGCGTCGTCGAGATGGGGGGAGAGGGCGAGCGCGGTGGGCATGGTTCAGAGCCTGTCGGCGGGCACGACGTCCGAGCCGCGACCTCATCCCGAGGTACCGCTGCGCAGCGGGGGCCTCGAAGGGGGTGGATCGGGATTCCCGAAGCTGGCGGACCGTTCAGAGCAGGTGCGGCTCGGCTCGGAAGCGGCAGGTCGGGTCGTCGGGCAGGTCTTCGGGAAAATCGGTGGCGGGCTGCTCGTGGCGCACCCGCGCGTAGACCTCCATGATCTGCCGCCCGACCGCGTGCCACGAGTAGACCCGCCGGCACTCCTCCAGGCCGGCCGTCGCGATGCGCCGGCGCAGATCGGCGTCCGTGACGATCCGGGTGAGCGCGGCGGCCAGCGCCGGGACGTCGCCCGGGTTGACCAGCAGCCCGTTCTCCCCGTCGCGCAGGCAGTCCGAGACGCCAACCGCGTGGCACGACACGGTGGCGAGCCCGGCCGCCAGCGCCTCCAGGATCGTGTTGGAGAAGCCCTCCGCGTAGGTCGGCGAGACGAACACGTCGGCGCGGCGGTAGAGGTCGGGCACGGAGCCGTATTCCGCGTAGCCCGTGAAGGCGATCGCGCGCTCCGAGAAGGCGCGCTCCGCGGCGAGCGCCTTGGCCGGGTCCACGTCGGGCCCGATTCCCGAGATCGTGGCCGCGAAGGGCGTGCCCTGCGCGCGCAGGATCGCCAGGGCCTCGATGAAGTCCAGCACGCCTTTCCGACGGTCGACCCGGCCGTGGTAGAACAGCCGCACCGGCCCGTCATGGGGCGCCGGCAGCCCGTCGGACGTGCCCTGCGCGAACCGATCGGTGTCGACCGCGCCGGGCACGATGGTGAAGCGGGCCGGGTCCGACCCGAGCCGCTCGCAGACCTCGTCCACGAAGGAGGCGCCGCCGATCAGCAGCGCGTTGGCGTGGGCCAGCACCTCGCACATGGCGACCCGGTGGGTCTCGCAGCAGGAGCCGACCCAGTGGCCGTCGCCGCCCTGGATCGAGACGACGCTCGGCACGCCGAGCTTGCGGGCGGCGAGCAGCACCGCCCAGCCGGTCGGGTAGCCGTACTGGGCGTGCAGGATGTCGAAGGGGTTCCGGGCGTGCTCCCGGGCGATCGCGTCCACCATCGTGGCGATGTCGCGCTCGAAATCGCCCGACGTCTGCTCGCCGAGCTGTTCCAGGCCGATCACCCGCACGCCCGGCACCGGCGGCGGCGGCCCGCCCCCGTAGACCCGGGTGCCGAAGGCGTCGCCCCGGTACTGCGAGATCATCGTGACGTCGTGGCCGGCGCCGACGAGTTCGCGCAGCAGGTTCTGCGCGTAGACGCTCATGCCCGATATGGCCGGGAAATAGCGGCGGCTGAGGAAGAGGATTCTCATCGCACCGCACCTTCGCAGAGACCGGGAGAGGCGCCGAGGCGCTCCCTCTCCCGTGCCCGATCCTCGCCTCGCCGCAATTCGGCCCTCACTGCCATTGCCGCCGCGTCTCCTGCTCGCCCGCCAGGACCGGGCCGGGGCGCCGGCAGCCGCGGAGATAGTCCAGCGCCTGCGGGATCATCACGTCGGCCCGGTGGCTCTCGCGGGAGAGCTCGACGCAGATCAGCTTGCCGAAGCCCACCGCCTCCAGAGCCTCCAGCACGCCCGGCACGTCCATGTCGCCCTCGCCGAAGGGCAGGTGGATGTGGCTGCCGCGCTTCATGTCCTCGATCGCCACGGTGCCGATCCGGTCGGCGAATTCCCGCACGGCGGCCGCCGGCTCGCGCTCGCCGGTGACGAGGCAGTGACCCGTGTCCAGGGCGAGCCTCAGCCCCGGCACGTCGAGCGCCGCGTAATCGTCGAGCGTCTCGATCAGCATGCCGGGCTCGGGCTCCAGGCAGGGCACGATTCCGGACTCGGCCGCGAAGGCCGCGACCTCGTGCAGACCCTCGACCAGCCAGCGCCGGGCCTCGCCGTGATCGACGCCGGGCTTCGGCACGCCGGCCCAGAACGAGACCGCCTCGGCGGAGAGCATCGCGCCGATCTCGATCGCGCGCTTCAGGAAGCCGACGCGCCGGGCGCGGCCCGCGGCGTCGGCGGTCACGAGCGTCGGCTCGTGCTTGGCGGACGGATCGAGCAGGAAGCGGGCACCCGTCTCGATGACGCAGGTCAGCTCCAGCTTCTCCAGCAGGCTCGCCACCCGGCCGGCCTCCGCCGCCCAGGTCTCGGCGAAGGGGTCGAGATGGTGGATGTCGAGGGTGAGCGCCACGCCATCGTAGCCCGCCGCCTTGATCAGGTGGAGCGCGTCGTCGAGGCGGTGGTTGGCCGCGCCGTTGGTGTTGTAGGCGAACCGGAGCGTCACGCCGCCCTCCCCTTCCGCTGGGCGAGGCGGAAGGGCGCGTGGTGCGATTCCGGCTCGCGGTAGAGCGGATAGTGCCGCCCGACGATCCGCTCGGCCAGGGCCACGTCGAACAGCGGCTGGCCGCCGAACCGCTCCAAGGCCTCCGGGGTGAGACGCACCGGGCGCAGGGTCTCGCTCTCGGTGCCGAACGTGATCAGCGGGTGGTCGCGGTCGAGAAGCTTCTTCGTGTTGCGCTCGCCGATCCGGTAGTAGCTCATGGTCTCGACCTCGAGCCCCGGCACGATCGCCTTCACGACGCCGACCCCGCCCCCCGGGGGCGTGCAATCGACGTAGAGCACGTCGAACCCGGCCTCCAGCAGCCGGTCGCAGGCGATCTTCCCCCGGGCGTGGCCGTCGGCGGCCGGGGTCGAGGGCAGCTCGGCGAAGCTTTTCGTGCTGCGCTCGGAATAGACCGTGTCGGCCAGCACGCCGCGCAGGTCGGCCGCCGGCATCTCGATCCATTCGAGCATGGCTTGCAGGGCGCGGCTCTCCTCCAGGTCCAGGCTCGGCAGCGCCTTCTGGATGAACGCGTCGACGTAGCCCGGCGGCGTCACCGTGGCGGCCATGTCGAGGGGGCCGTGGCCGAAGGTCTTGCGGACCCGCGCGGCCTGGAACTCCAGGAGCGCCTTGCGCAGCGCCCGCTCCCGGTCCGGGTCGCAGGCCTCGCCGCAGGCCGAGAGGGCGATCGGCGCCGGGGTCCGCGCCGGATCCTCGTCGTAGCCGACGACGTAGAGGTTGGTCAGGCCGAACTGGTCGGTGGCGAATTTCGGGAGCGCCCGGATCCCGAGCTCCTTGAGCCGGGCCAGCATCGCGGCGTTCTCCGGACCGATCCCCTCGAGGTCGAGCATCACGCCCTGGTCGAGGGCCCGGAACAGCAGCCCGTTGCCGTCCCGCTGCAGCAGCTCCAGCACGCCGTGGCCCAGCGCGAAGGGCACGTCCGGGCCGGCGCCGAGGCCGTTGGTGATCAGGTTGGTGAAGGGCTTGTAGCCCTCCGACAGCTCGAAATAGTCGGTCGCGGCGACGTCGAGAGGCATCAGGACGATCTCGCCCGTCGCGTGCCGGACGCTGGGGGTCCATTCGAGCACCGTGTCGCGGCCGACCGGGGAGCCGGCGGGCAGGCAGAGGGTCAGCGGGTCGGCGACCGACTTGGCGCCGTAGACCCGGACGAGATCGGTGTAGCTCGCCCGCTCCTTCGCCCGCGGCAGCACCGCGAGCGACGGCATCAGGTTCTCGGCGATCTCCGCGACGGCGCCGATCAGCGCCTCGTCGTCGGTGGCGCCGTAGCCGATGCCCGACGGCATCGCGCCCACGAAGAACGGGTCGTCGAGAAACAGGGCCACGAACCAGACCGGGACGCCGGTGCGATCGAGGGGCGCCAGCGGGAAGCCGACGACGCGCCCCTCCGGCAGGACGTCGAGATAGGCCTTGACCGGGTCCGGCAGGGTCCCGGGCAACCCCTCGATCGGCCGCTTGGCGCCGAAGCGGTAGGGGCGCGGCGCCTTGATCCGCTCGTGGCGGGCGCGGTCGTCCTGGTCGTGGAAGGCGTCTGCGTTGCTCAAGTCGTGTTCCCGTCTGCCGCGACCGCCTGCCTTCCCACCTTCGTCCTATCCCCCCTCATCCCGAGGTGACCGCGAAGCGGGCCTCGAAGGAGGGCTCCAGATAACGCCGGGACCCCTGGAGCCCTCCTTCGAGGCCTCCACTGCGCTCCGGCACCTCAGGATGAGGGGTGAGTGGGAGATGCTTGGGTCGGTTGCGTGATTGAAATTCCTGTCCGCTACCCCTGCCCGTACGCGCGCGCGACGAGCCGCATCGTGTGGAGGTCGCGCGCGGCCGAGTAGGCCACCCGCTCCTCGGGCCGGCGCAGGGCCGAGCCGAAGGCGCGCACCTGCTCGGCGAAGGGCGAGCTGTCGGCGTCGAAAGCGAGCGGCTCCGCGCGGCCGCTGGCACCGTCGATGAAGGTCAGGGATCCGCCGGCCGTCTGGCCCATCGTGTTCTCGGCGACGAGCAGGCCCTTCGTGCCGACCACCTCCAGGCGGCGGCGGGGCAGCGCGTCCGGGCAATTGTAGGCGACGTGGAGGCTCGCCAGCGCGCCGCCCGCGGTCCGCCCGATCAGCAGGGCGCCGTCGTCGACCGCGTAGTCCTGGGCCCTGGTCTGCGTCAGGGCCGCGAGGTCGGCGATCGGCTCGCCGAGCAGGAAGTCCACGAGGTCGAGCCCGTGCGGGGCGAGGTCCATCAGCGCGCCGCCTCCGGCCTGGGCGGCGTCGATCCGCCAGTTCGGCTGGCCGGCCTCCGACCAGTCGCGCCCGAGCCAGCAGGCATAGACGATCCGCACCGCCGTCACGGTGCCGAGCCGCCCGGCCTCGACCTGCGCGCGGATCGCCCGGTGGGCCGGGTGGTGCCGCTGGTCGAAGGCCGTGCCGTAGAAGATTCTTTGCGACTCGACGGCGTGGGCAATGGCCTCGGCGTCCCCGAGCGTCGCCGCCATGGGCTTCTCGCAGAGCACCGCCTTGCCGGCCGCCGCCAGCGCTTCCACGGCGCCGCGGTGGAGGTGGTTCGGCGTCGCCACGTAGACCGCCTCGACCGCGGGCTCGGCGATGAGGCCGGCGAGGTCGGCATGGACGCGCGCGCCCGCCCGCTCGGCTGCGGCTCGGCTCTCCGGGTTCGGATCGCAGACGGCGACCAGCCGGTGCCCGGCGGCGCGGATGCCCGGCTCCATGTAGTCGCGGGCGACCCAGCCGTAGCCGACGATGCCCCAGCCGACCGCGTCCATCACCACCGCTCCGGCAGATCGACGAATTCGCGCACGCGCACGCGCTGCGTCTCCGGCGCATCGAGGCTCTCGTCGAAGGTCAGCGTCTCGGGTCCCGGGGAGTGCAGCGGGTAGGTCGCGCGCGGGCCGTACTCCGCCTCGTAGCGCTCCGAGGGCCAGCGCACGACGTAACCGTCGCCGTCAGGCGCGTAGAGCGGGTTGAGCCGCAGCACGGTCCCCGGCTTCGGCAGGGTCAGGCCATCGACCAGCGCGCGCGGCGCCGGGCGCATGCCGGGACCGCACACCACCGAGAACGCCTCGCAGGTGCGCAGGGCCGCGGGCTCCTGCGGGCCCGGCGCGCGCGCCTCGACCAGCGCCCGGGTCAGCTCCGCGTCGTCGTACACGAGGGCGTCGGGAAACAGCTCGGCGATCTCCTCGGCCGTCACCGCCCGGCCGGCCGAGAAGCCCGGGCAGTCGCGGTTGTGGATGTGGCTCAGCGCCAGCCAGCCGTCGTCGCCGGCGTTCTGGCGGAGGCACTCGAGCAAGGCCGCCTTGTCGTCGAGGAAGTAGAAGGCGTCGTTGCAGACGACGAGGTCGACCGGCGCCCCCGGGATCGGCCAGTGGGCTGAGCCGGCGTCGAAGCAGACGAGCTGCGCCTTCTCGGCGACGACCCAGTGGCGCGCGACCCAGAGCTTGGCGAAGACCACGTCGGCCCCGGCCACCTTGCAGCCGCGCCGCTGCAGCTCCCGCAGGTAGTGGCCGATGCCGCAGGCGAATTCGAAGACGCACACGGGCTCGTTCCAGTGCGCCTCCAGCAGCGACAGGCCGGCCAGGAAGGTCGGGTCGCTCCAGCGGTGCAGGAAGTAGTCGCCGACCCGGCCCCAGCCGAGGAGCTCGACCGCCTCGCGCAGGGTCGCCTCGCGGCGCGTCTTGATCAGGCGGATGATCCCGGCCGGATCGGCCGGCGGGCCGTTCCACCAATCGTCCTGATCGACCAGCAGGGCGGCGAGCGCCTCGTCGGGCTCGCCGGCGTCGAGATGGGCGAGCACCCGCTCGATCAGGGCCGCGCGGTTGATCCGCAGGTACGGGATGCCGTCGATCACGGGCCAGCGCGCGCCGGTCTCCGCGTCGCGCAGGGCGTGCGGGCCGTCGGCCTTCAGCGGGTTGCCGGTGTCCGGCGATCTGAGTTCGAACGGGATCATGGTTCTCGGAGCCGCCCGGGCAGATGGGCGACCGGGTCCGGCGATCAAGGGATGCGCATGTCGGCGAGGACACGATCGTGGAAGCCCTTCACCGGGCCGGCATGGACCAGCTCCCACTCGTCGAGCACCATCCCCATCGTGGTCGAGGCCCCGCGCAGGTGCTGGGCGATCTGGAGGACGCGGTCGATGCAGTCGGCCGCGTGGAAGGCGCGGCCCTCGGCGGTGGCGTCGTCGGGCAGGATCGCGCGGGCGCGGTCGACCTGGCCGCGCAGGGGCTCGCCGAGTTCATTGAGCGCCCAGGCGGTGGTGGTCGCCATGATCGGCCCGAGATGGTCGCCGAGCAGCATCTCGCCGGTGAAGCCGGCATCCGGCATCGCGGCGTTGTGGAAGTGGTGGGCCATCGCGGCCAGGAACACGGTGCCGGGATCGGCCCGGTAGAACGGGCTGAGGCAGACGCCGTAGACCGCCACGATCAGGCAATGCTCGGCGTGGTTCTCCGGCGGCTCCAGCAGGATCCGGGCGCGGCCGGGACAGGTGACGCCCGCCCGCGGCTGCTGCGCCAGGGCGCCGACGAAGCCCGGCAGCGGCCCGGGCCGGCCCGCCGGACGCGGCGCGAGCCGCGCGCGCAGGCGGTCGCGGAGATCGGGATCGAGGTCCCCGGTGACGGCGTCGAAGCCCGACACCAGCACCGCGGAGGCGGCCTCGTCCGAGAGCCCCGCCGCGGTCAGGAAGGCCGCGTCGAGGTCGCAGAGGCGCGTCGCCGCGAGGGTGACGGCCGCGATGTCGAGGGCGACGTCGTCGGGCGCGCCGCCGCCGGTGAGGAGCCCCCACCCCTGCGCGAACAGCCGCTCGGCAATCGACCCCTGGCGGCCCGCCGAGCGGACGCGCTTGAGGTCGTTCATCTCGACCAGGAGGTCGCGCAACGCCTCCGGCGCGGCGGTGCCGGAATGGGGCGACTGAGTCTCGCTTGGCATCGTCTCGTTCCGAAAAGCCGCCCCCTGGTTTCGACGACGCCTAGTGCACGCCCAGCCAGTCGCGGAGCATCTGCTCCTGCTTGCCGAAGGCGTGCTCCGGCCCGTGGCCGTTCTTCACCATCGGCGCCTTGAAGAAGGTGGAGAGCTGCTCCTGCACGCCGCCGTCGCCGCGCTTGCTCGCGAGATCGAGCACGCGGGCGATCTCGATGACGAGCGGCGCGGCCAGGATCGAGTCCTTGCAGAGGAAGTTGACCTTGATCTGCATCCGCTGGCCCATGAAGCCGGTGACGTCGATGTTGTCCCAGGCCTCCTTGTCGTCGCCGCGCGGCCGGTAATAGTGGATGTGCACCAAGTGGTCCTCGACCGGGTAGCCGAGGATCGAGTCGAGCACCGTGCCCTTGGTGTTGAGCTTCGACTGCAGCGAGTTCGGGTCGTTCAGGGCGAGGCCGTCGCGGTTGCCCAGGATGTTGGTCGAGAACCAGCCGTCGACGTGGAGCGCGCGCGCCTTGAAGGCGGGGGCCAGCACGGTCTTCATCATGGTCTGCCCGGTCTTGCCGTCCTTGCCGGCCACCGGGACGTTCAGCTCCTTGGCGAGCTCCAGGAGCGCCGGCACGTCGGCGGCCACGCTCGGGGTGAAGTTGGCGTAGGGGATGCCGCTCTTGATCGCCGCGTAGGCGTAGAGCATCGCCGGGGAGATCGCCTCGTCGCTCGAATCCAGGCCCTTCTCGAAGGCGGCGGTCGAGTTCAGGGTCGGGTCGTTGAGGTCGGGCCAGCGCTCCGTGGAGGCGAGGTTCACCACGACGACGTCGTCGAGGTTGCTCTCCTTCTGGAAGCGGCGGAGGTCGTTGGCGATCACCGAGACCGCCTCGCGGTGGTCCTTGGCGACGATCCGGTTCTGGCCGTCGATGTTCTTGCAGAACTTGGCGCTTCCGACCGCCGGCCAGGGCGTGATGCCCTTCAGGACCTGGGCGCCGTTCTCGATATCGTCCTTCGAGAGCACGCCGTGCCCGCTCGCCGCGGAGGCGAGGTCGTCGCCGTTCAGGTCCCAGCCGCCGAAGACGAGGTCCTTGTAGTCGGCCATGCCGGCCACGGAGAGACCGGCGAGCGGCAGCCCGTCGAGACGGTTGGAGCCGGATTTGATCATCTCGATGCCGGCGATGGCAGTGGTGGCGACAGCGCCTCCCATGCCTACGAACGCGACACCGACGCGGCGACCGGACTGCATGCTCATCGGTAACTGATGTCCTTGTGCGGACGCGGGTGGCGTCTTGAAGGGTCCGTCCTGGGACGGAAATTCGCCCCCCCGGGGCCGTACCTAACTGGCTCGGCGGTGCCGCGTTCCAAGCCGAATGCGACAACATTGCCCCAACGTCCACCCGCGCGGGGCCGGCCGGCGGCGTTAACGCGACCCTAAGGAGCAGGGTTAACCCTTCCTTGACCGTGCCACGCTTGGATCACGGGGCCGTCCCATTCTGGTCACGGCCGGCGTCGATAGGGCCGCCGCTTCCGGAAAAAACCCGGCCGTCAGAGCCGGGCGGACGCAAGGACCGATCTGAAGAGGACCAATGATGGGGGTTTTCCCGGAGCCGGCGCGTCGCGCCGACGACGTGAGCCGACTCGTGCCGCAGACCCTGACCGGCACGGGCCATTTCGAGGATGAAGCCGTGGCGTGGCTGCCGCGGGCCGGACGCGAGACAGGGCGCCGGTCACTTCGCCGCACCGGCCTCGGCCGGATCTCCGGGACGCTGGCCCTGGGGCTCGTCGCCGGGTTCGGCCTGCCGCAGGCCGCCTTCGCGCCCGCCTACTTCGCGCCGGCCGCCCAGGCCCACGACCGGGTCGACACCAGCCCGCGAGCCGCGCATGCCCTCGCACAACGCGCGTCCGAGCCCGCGGTTCCCGCGGAGGCGCCGGCGGCCAAGGACGCCTGGAACGGCCTGCCGGTGCCGGAGCAGGAGCCCGCCACCACGGCCCTGATCCAGGAAGACCTCGCGGCCCTGCCGCGGGTCACGCAGGAGCAGGACGCGGTCAAGTTCGGCGAGCGCAGCGTGCCGCGCAAGGTGGTCGACACGATCGTCAAGGCCTCCGACGAGGCCGGCGTCGATCCGGTCTACATGATGGCGCTGGCCGACAAGGAATCGAGCTTCGACACGGACGCGAAGGCTGCCACATCCTCGGCGCAGGGGCTGTTCCAGTTCGTCGCCCGCACCTGGCTGGAGATGATCCGCGATTACGGCGCCCGCTACGGGCTCGCCGAGGAGGCCGCCGCCGTGAAGGGCCGGGGCGCCGCGATCACCGTCGCGGGCAGCATGCGCGCCCGGGTGCTCGGCCTGCGCAACGACCCGCGCGTCGCCGCCCTGATGGCGGCCGAGCTGATCAAGCGCGATCGCGAGCGGATCGAGGCCCGGGTCGGGCGCGCGCTCACCACGACCGAGCTGTACCTCGCCCATTTCCTCGGCACGGCGAGCGCCGGCCGCTTCCTGTCGCTCTCCTCCGAGAAGCCCGACGAGGTCGCCGGACGCGAGTTCCGCACGGCGGCCCGGGCCAATCGCAGCCTGTTCACCGAGAAGACGGGCGGCAAGCGCCGCAGCCTGACCGTGTCCGAGCTGCACGACCGGATCGACGGCATGATCGACCGGCGGCTGACCCGCTACCAGGGCGTGGCGGCGGTCGCCGAGGCCCTCGACAAGGCGCCGGTCCAGAGCGACGTCGCCGCCGCCGAGGAGACGGCTCCCGTGGCCGGCAACCGCCGCGTCGAGGTGACGGAGGCGCTGCCGCCGGACGGGGTGTGAGGACCCCGTCGGGGCGCCCGCTCGCCTGAGCCAATTGCCTGAGCAAGTTGGATCGCCGCTTCGGCGCGCCGGGTCTGTCGGATGGACAGTCCTCCCTGCCGACATCGTCCCCGATCGAGGCGCCGTCCCCGATCGAGGCGCCCAGATGTCACCTCGGGCGGATCTCGGGCAGGCCCGAGACCCGTCGGGAGAGGGGGGCGTGAAAATGAGGAATGGCGCGGCTCTCCCGCACGGAATCGTCGTCGTTCCGAACCGTCGCGACGCGATCGGGAACGGCTCTCGCGCCGACCGCGGTTCCGGCTTCCGGCCCCGCCCGCGGCGCCCCGGAGCATCCGGCGGTTCAGGGGCGGCGCATCGGGGCCGGAGACGGGCTCTCGCCCGAGCGTCGAGCAGCGTCAGACCTCGGCTTTTAAGGCACTGTTAACCATAGCAAGACCAATCCTGTCGGCAGACTACTTCTCTAAGAGACGCTTGGCGCCGATGCCCCGCTACTTCATCGATCTGCACGACGGCTCGCAGCCGATCCACGATGAGGTCGGGTTCGACCTGCCGGATCTGCCGGCGGCCCGCGCCAAGGTCACCCGGATCATGTCGGCGATCGCCCGCGACATGCTGCCGGACGTCGAGCGCCAGGATTACGTGGCCTGCGTCCGCGACGGCGTCGGCAAGGTGGTCTACCGGGCGCGCCTGTCCCTCGCCGCCGAGATGGTGGAGTGAGGCGGGCGTCCTCCGCGCCCGCGATGCGCCCCTGAGACCGCGCCGAATCCGCCCTGAGGCTCCCCGCCGCGCCGCGGCAGCGCTTGACCGCCCCCCGGTTCCGGCCATCTCGGATCCATGAAACGGCGCAGCCTGCTCACGGTCGCGAGTGCGGCCACGGTCATGACGCTCGGCGGCGTCGGCTACGCCGCGCACCGGCGCGGACGGAATCCCTATTACCGCGGCCCGACCTCCGACCATTTCGACGGGCTGCGGTTCTTCCTGCCGGGACAGTCGACCGACAAGGCGCTGCCGGACGTGCTGCGCTGGCAGGCTAAGCGGCAGCGCGAGCCCTGGCCGAAGAGCTTCCCCAGCCCCTATCCCGCCGACCGGCCACCGGAGCGGGTCGAAGGCCTGCGGGTCGTGCTGATCGGCCACGCGAGCTACCTCGTGCAGGTCGCCGGCCGGAACATCCTGATCGATCCGGTCTTCGCCAAGCGCGCGAGCCCGGTCCGCTTCGCCGGGCCGAAGCGCGTCAACCCGCCGGGGATCGCCCTCGCCGACCTGCCGCCCATCGACGCGGTCCTCATCACCCACAATCACTACGACCATCTCGACGGGCCGAGCCTCGCCCGGATCTGGCAGGCGCACCAGCCGCTGATCGTGGCGCCCCTGGGCAACGACACGATCCTGCGCGGCTACGACGACACGATGCATGTCGAGACCCGCGACTGGGGGGAGTCGGTCGATCTCGGCGACGGGCTGCAGGTCCACCTGACCCCCGCGAACCACTGGTCGGCCCGGGGCGTCAACGACCGACGGATGGCACTGTGGTGCGCCTTCGTGCTGACCTCGCCCCGCGGCGTGCACTACCATGTCGGCGATACCGGCTTCGGCGACGGCGCGCTGTTCTCCGACGTCCGGGCCCGGTTCGGGCCGCCGCGCCTCGCGACGCTGCCGATCGGCGCCTACGAGCCGCGCTGGTTCATGCAGGCCCAGCACGTCGATCCGGCCGAGGCCGTGAAGGCCTTCACCCTGCTCGGCGCCGAGCAGGCCCTCGGCCACCATTGGGGCACGTTCCAGCTCACCGACGAAGGCATCGAGCGGCCCGTCGAGGCGCTCGCGGCGGCCCTCGGCGGCGCCGGTATCCCGGCCGAGCGCTTCGTCGCACTCCGGCCGGGCCAAGTCTGGGAGGCCTGACCCGCGCTGTCTCCGGGCTGTCTCCGCGCTGTCTCCGGGAAGCGGCGGCAGGCGCAGGCGGGCATTGGGCACGATGCGTGCATCATTCTGTATGCAGCATGGGGAGGAGGCTGGGGCAGCGCCGTCGCGCGCCTGACGGCCGGTGCCGCTCCGTGCGGCGCCCGCGCCTTCAGCCGAGAGACACGATGGACCCGATCAAGCCGACACGCCGATCCCTGATGGCCGGGGGCGTCGCCCTCGCGGCGCTGGGAGCGGCGGGCCGGGCCGGCGCGCAGGGCGCGGCCCCCGGCACCCTGACCTACGGCATCTCCATGACCGACCTGCCGCTGACCACCGGGCAGCCGGACCGGGGCGCGGGCGGCTACCAGTTCACCGGCCTGACCCTCTACGACCCCCTGGTCGCCTGGGAGCTCGACGTCGCCGACCGGCCCGGCAAGATGGTGCCGGGCCTCGCCACCGCGTGGGAGGCCGACCCGGCCGACCCCAAGGTCTGGACCTTCCACCTGCGCGAGGGCGTGGCCTTCCACGACGGCTCGGCCTTCGATGCCGACGCGGTGATCTGGAACTTCGACAAGGTGCTGAACAAGGAGGCGCCGCATTTCGACCAGCGGCAGGCCGCCCAGGTCCGCCCACGCCTGCCCGGGGTCGCGAGCTACCGGAAGCTCGATGCCAAGACCGTCCAGGTCGTCACCAAGACGCCCGACAGCCTGTTCCCCTACCAGATGCTCTGGTTCCTGATCTCGTCGCCGGCGCAGTACGAGAAGGTCGGGAAGGACTGGGCGAAGTTCGCCTTCGAGCCCTCGGGGACCGGGCCGTTCCGGATGGGGCAGCTGGTGCCGCGGGTGCGCCTCGAGCTGCTGCCGAACGTCGGCTACTGGAACCCGAAGCGGGTCCCGAAGCTCGCGAAGCTGACCCTCACCTGCGTGCCCGAGGACCTCGCCCGGGTGAACGCGCTCCTGTCCGGCAGCGTCGACCTGATCGAGGCGCCCGCGCCCGACGCGGTGCCGCGCCTGAAGGCCGCCGGCATGCGGGTCGTGGGCAACGAGACGCCCCATGTCTGGAACTACCACCTGTCGATGCTGGAGGGATCGCCCTGGCGCGACCTGCGCCTGCGCAAGGCCGCCAACCTCGCCATCGACCGCGCGGGCGTCGTCGAGCTGATGGGCGGTCTCGCCCAGCCCGCGGTCGGGCAGGTCCAGGAGTCGAGCCCGTGGTTCGGCAAGCCGGGCTTCAGGATCCGGACCGACGTCGAGGCGGCGCGCAAGCTCGTCGAGGAGGCCGGCTACTCGGTGAAGAACCCCGTGAAGGCCACGGTCCTGATCCCGACCGGCGGCACCGGGCAGATGCTGTCGCTGCCGATCAACGAGTTCGTCCAGCAGAGCTGGGCGGAGATCGGGATCCAGGTGGAGTTCAAGACCGTCGAGCTGGAGGTCGCCTACACGGCGTGGCGCCAGGGCGCCGCGGATCCGAGCCTCAAGGGCGTGAGCGCCGGCAACATCGCCTACGTCACGTCCGACCCGTTCTACGCGATCCTGCGCTTCTACGATTCGCGTCAGATCGCGCCGAACGGCGTGAACTGGAGCCACTACCGCAACCCCGAGGTCGACGCCCTCTGCGACAAGGTGAAGGCGAGCCTCGACGTGGCCGAGCAGAACCGGCTGCTCGCGCGCATCCACGAAATCGTCGTTGACGACGCCGTGCAGGTCTGGGTGGTTCACGACACCAATCCGCACGCGCTGTCGTCGCGGGTGAAGAATTACGTCCAGGCGCAGCACTGGTTTCAGGACCTCGCGACGCTCGCCTGATCCATCCGGAACTGTGAGGCGCGCGGGAAGAACGGGAGAACATCGGGAACGATCGGCGCGAAGACGGGTTGGACCCCTAACGCACGAAGGAGAGTCCCATGAAGACCCTGCTTGCCGGCGCCGTCCTGGCCGCCTCCCTCGCGAGCGTCGTCCCCGCCGCGGCGCAGCGAATCGAGATCGGCCCCGACGGGCCGAGCGTCGACCTGCGCTCCCGCGCCAATCGGGAGCGCGACTTCCGCCGCGAAGAGTATCGACGCGACCGCGCCTACGACGAGGACCGCCTCTACCGGCGGCAGCGCTTCGACGACGACCGCCCGGTGATGCGGCGCGGCTACGGATACTGACTCGCCGCGCGGATCGCCGTCCGGTGATTGCGCGTCCTCTTCGGGGGCCGGCTCGCGCCGGCCCCTTTTTCTATGCCGACTCGCCGGCGACCGAGCCGAGACGGCGCGCTCAACCCACAGGGTCGAATTTCGCACTTGCAGCACGGCGAGTCGGAGACTAGGAAGATCGAGCATCAAATTTCGGGAGCATCTGGCAATGACCCTCCGTTTCATCAGTGGCTTCGCGGCGGTGACCCTCGCGGTGTGCGGCCTCTCTGCTCCGGCCGCTCTCGCCAAGCCGGTGAGCGGAGCGAGCGCCGTCAAGATGATCGACACCGACAACGACGGCACCGTCGACATGAAGGAAGTGGAGGCGGTGGCCTCGGCGACCTTCGACCGTCTCGAGAAGGACTCGGACGGCACGCTCGACGCCAAGGAGCTGAAGGGCCGCCTGAGCAAGGCCGGCGTGCAGCAGGCCGATCCGGACAACGACGGCACCCTGGACAAGAAGGAGTACCTCGCGGCCGTCGGCGAGCGCTTCAAGATGGCCGATCCGGACAACGACGGCACGCTCGACGCCAAGGAGCTGAACTCCAAGGCCGGCAAGGCCCTCCTCGCCCTCATCAAGTAATACCGGCCGGACGCTCCTGATGGTGCGTCGATGAGTGAGGCCCCCGCGGAGCTGCCGCGGGGGCCTCACCGCGTTTTAACCATCCGTTCACCTTGCCGGACCGCGCCATCCGCCGGATTTGCACGCAAAAGTTGTGGTTTGTCGCCGACCTTTTCTGGCATGCCCCCGCATCGGCCCTCATACGGCATCGGGCATCGGCGTCTCCGCGCTCCGTCGCGCGGGCCGGCGGACCGTTCGGCACCCGGTTTACCCATCCGGAGAGATGCGACGCTCGACCGCTCGCCGGGCACGCCGGGGGGAGTTGACGGCTCGCAACCTGTAGGTGCACCCTCGAGCTGGTTGAGGGACCAACACGATGCGCAACGGCTCACCAGAGGACGAAGCGAACGCGAGACGCCGCGCGGAACTGTGCGCGCTGGCCGAGGGGCGTGACACCGGCACCGGGCGGGACGCCGACGTCGCGGATGCGGACCCGACGGACCGGCTCGGCGAGCTCGGCGAGCTCGGCGACGCGCTGCTCGCCGCCTATCAACTGGCCGAGCAGGACGGCGATCCGCTGACCGTGGCGCTGCTCGAACAGGCGCTGCTGCGGACCGGGCGGCGCCTGGCGCGCGGCATGTCGCCCGCCGATGTCGGCATCGCCTGCCACTGAAGCGGCGCAGGATCCCGCTCGCGGCGCGCGACCCCTCCCCTGAGGCGATCGCCGGGACGCCGCGGCGGCCCGGCTACGCGCCCGGCGCGGCGCGGTCGAGGAAGGCGCGCAGGTAGGCGCCGACCGCGTCCGCGCGCTCGACGGCCAGCAGGTGCGCCGCGCGGGGCAGCACGACGAGCTCGGCCTGGGCGATGCCGCCGCAGATCTCCTCGGCCATGGCCGGAGGTGTCGAGGGATCGTCGCGGCCGGCGATGACCAGGGTCGGCGCGGTGATGGCTCCGAGCGCCGGACGGAGATCCATTCGTCCGATCGCCCCGCAGCAGACCGCGTAACCGGCCGGATCGCAGGCCAGGAATCGCTCGCGGACAGCCCGGACCGCCTCGGGGTCGCGCGCCGCGAAGCCCGGCGTGAACCAGCGCCCCAGCGTCGCCTCGACCACGGCCGACGTTCCCTGGGCGCGCACGGTCGCGGCCCGCTCATCCCAGCTCTGCTGGCTCGGCAGGAAGGCCGCCGTCGCCATCAGGGTGGCACTGAGCGCCCGTCCGGGATCGGCGCTCGCCAGCGCCTGCACGGTCATCCCGCCGAGCGACAGGCCGACCAGATGGGCCCGGCCGATGCCGAGGGCGTCCAGCAGGCCCGCGAGGTCCCCGGCCAGATCCGCGATCGCCGTGGGCCGGTCGCGCGTGTCCGATCCGCCGTGGCCGCGGGTGTCGTAGCGCAGCGTCCGGTAGCGTCCCGCGAGCGCCGGCAGGAGCGCGTCCCACATTTCAAGGGTCGCCCCCAGCGAGTTCGAGAAGGCGACGACCGGAGCGTCCTCGGGACCCTCAAGGTGGTAGCGGAGGCCGAGTCCTCCGACGGTGATCTGCGGCATGCGGCTCTCTCCGGTCCGGGCTCTCGAGGGTGTCGCGCCGGCGGGCGGCGGGGCGGGGATCGCGGGCATCGCCATCCCCCGACGGCATTCAGGCGCGACCAAGGGGAATCAGGCCCCAGCCACGCTCGTGGAGGTAGTACAGCACGGTCTTGGTCACGGTCTCGGTCGAGGCGATCGAGCCGGCGACCAGCACGCTTCCGGTGAACAGATAGGACAGCAGCAGCGTGTCGAGGCTCCCGACGACGCGCCAGCTCATGGCCTTGGCGATCGAGCGGAGGCGGCTCTCCCCGGCCGGGGACGCGCCCGTCCGGGCGGGCTCCGGCGCGCGGCCATCTTGGGTCGGGACGTTGTCGGCGGGCATACGGGCTCCCTGCTGTCCATCCGAGACACGCGCGGCGGCGCTGTCCGTTGCGGGCCGCGCCACCGGATGCCGTCCCGTCGGACCGCCCGGCGCGCGGATGACGATGCCGCGAGCCCGGCGATCCGGAGGATCGTCTTCAACATGAGCTAATGCGCCGGCGGCCGAAACGCTCGACAAGAGCGGCGGCGAGGCCAGAGGAGATCAGCGATGCACGAGCCTGCGATGGGCGACGCCGCGACCCGCCCGGCGGAGTTCTGGGACACGGTCGGCGGTCTGGTGACCGCGAAGGTCGAGCCGGTGATCGGCCGCGCCGACAAGCAGCGCAGCCCGGTGATCGACTACCTGCGCGACCTGGAGGCCCTGGCGCGGCGCCAGTGCAGCAGCCGCGAGACGGTCCAGATCATCGCCTCGGGGCGGCGGCTTCTCGGGGACCGCAGCGAGATCGGGCCAGCGGACGGGCCGTTCACCCGCGCCTGAGCCGGGCACCCGGCGCCGCGGGCGATCGCGCGGCGGGTGCGGCCGGGCTGCCCATCAGGGCCGCCCGCGCCCCGGCGGCCGAGCGGGCACCGCCCGCGCCGCCCGCGACCGGACCAGGTAGATCGCCGCCGCCACCGCCCAGGCGGCGCAGGTCGGTGCCACCCATTGCTGCAGGTTCGGCAGCGACCAGCCGTACAGGAACTCGGCGCCGAGATGCGCCTGCACGGCGTCCCAGCCCGCATGCTTGATGTCGTGCTCCCGCTGCCCGGCCTCGCGGCCGTAATAGTAGGTCGAGACCACGAGCGCCGCGACGCCTTCCGGGCGGGGGCTGCGCAGCAGGATCAGCGCGGCCGCCATTCCGGCGGTCTCGGGGATCGCCGTCAGCGCGTGGCTCATCGCCGGGTTCGCGACCATGTAGGCGACGAGCGTTCCGAGCATGGGCGGCGCTTACACCAATCCCGACGCGGCGTCTGCGGCGACCCGGATCCGCGCCCGCGTTCGCGCGTGCCTTCGCGCGTGCATCCGCTGCCGGCGCCGCGCGGTTGACCCGGCGAGGCAGGGGCATCGGAGCCGCGCATGACCGACACCTACGAACTCGGCCGCTTCGTCGCCGCGCAGGAGGGCGTCTACCCGCGCGCCCTGGCGGAATTGCAGGCCGGGGACAAGCGCAGCCACTGGATGTGGTTCGTCTTCCCGCAGATCGCCGGGCTCGGCGCGAGCCCGATGGCGCAGCGCTACGCCATCGGGTCGCTCGCGGAGGCCGAGGCCTACGCGGCGCACCCGGTGCTCGGCGCGCGCCTGCGCGCCTGCACGGCGGCCGTCAACGCCGTCGCCGGGCGCTCGGCACACGCGATCTTCGGCTCGCCCGACGATCTGAAGTTCCGCTCCAGCATGACGCTGTTCGCCCGCGCCGTGCCGGGGGAGCCGGTCTTCGCCGACGCGCTCGCGCGCTACTTCGACGGCGTCCCCGACCCGCGGACTCTGGCGAAGCTCGGGGCGGGCTAGGGCGTCACCGGCCCCACAGGCCGACCCGCTCGGCCCGGGCCTGCTCCTCCGCGCCCAGGAGGTCCGGTGGGGCGTCCTCCGAGGCGCGGGCGCCGCCCGCCGCCAGGATCAGCCCGGCGAGGTCGTCGCCCTCGATGCGGCAGCGGGCCGTGGCCCCGTCGGACAGGCCGCTGCAGACGACCTCGCGACGGCGCAGGTAGCTGGCGAGCTGGCGGGCGAGGTGGCCGCGCTCGCCGACCACGCCGAGGAGGCGCACGACTCGCCCGCGCAGGTTGAGGGTGCCGGTGTCGATCACCTCCGGCACGCCGCGGACCTCGCCAACCGCGGCCGGCTCGGGTGCGGGTGCCGTCGCCCGGGCCGGCTCGGCCCGCTCCGCCGAGGGGCGGGCCCTGCCCTTCGCGAGCTTCTCGGTGGCCCGCTGGACGAAGTCGTGGAAGATCCCGGCCGGCATCTCACCGCCGAACATGCGGTTCATCGGACTGTCGTCGTCGTTGCCGACCCAGATCCCGACCACGAGGTCGGGGGTCATGCCGACGAACCACGCGTCGCGGAAATCCTGGCTCGTGCCGGTCTTGCCGCCGATGATCTGGCCCGGCACCCGCGCTGCGCGGCCGGTGCCGGATTCCACCACCGCCTGCAGCGAGTCGAGCATCATCGTGCGCGGTTCCTGCGCCAGCATCGGCCCCGGGGCCGCGTCGGTGCGGACGTAGAGCGGCTGCGGCGCGGCCCCGCGGATCGCCTGGATGCCGTAGGTCTGGAGCGGGGTGCGCCCGGACAGGACCGAGCCGTAGGCGCGGGTCATCTCCAGGAGGCTCACGGCGCCCGAGCCGAGGACGAGGCTCGGCACGTTGGGCAGGTCGGACTGGATCCCGAGCTTGCGGGCGGTGGCGATCACCGCCGGGATGCCGACATCCTGCCCGAGCTGGGCCGCCACGGTGTTGATCGAGAGCGCGAAGGCGGTCCGCAGGGGCACGGCCCCCCGGTAGCGGCCGTCGTCGTTCTCGGGCTGCCAGTCGCCGATCTGGATCGGGCGGTCGACCATCACGGATTCCGGCGTGTAGCCCTTCTCGTAGGCCGTCAGGTAGGCGAGGAGCTTGAACAGGGAGCCGGGCTGGCGCTTGGCCTGGACGGCGCGGTTGAACTGGCTGTCCTCGTAGTCGCGGCCGCCGACCATGGCGAGGATCGCGCCCTCCTTCGAGAGCACCACCATGGCGGCCTGGCCGACCTTGCGGCGGGCGCCGTCCTTGTCGAGGCGGCGGGCCACGACGCCCTCGGCGAGGCTCTGCAGGTCGAGGTTGAGGGTCGAGCGCACCGTCATGTCGCCGTCCGTGCCGGCGAGGCGCTTCACGTCGCCCGCGATCATGTCGAGGAAGTAGTTGGTGCCGGGCGGCGCCTCAGGGGGCGACTTGAGGGTCACGCTCTGCTTGCGCGCGGCGTCGGCCTCTCCTTGCGTGATCGCGTTGGTCTCGACCATGGCCTGGAGCACCACGTCGGCGCGCTCCTTGGCGCCGCCGAGGTTGCGGGTCGGGGCGAGCTGCGAGGGCGCCCGCACCAGCCCGGCCAGCATCGCCGATTCCGGCAGGTTCAGCGCCTTGGCGGGCTTGCCGAAATAGCGCCGCGCCGCCGCGTCCGCCCCGTAGGCGCCGGCGCCGAAATAGGCGGAGTCGAGGTAGCCGAGCAGGATCGCGTCCTTGCTCATCGTCGATTCGACCCGCAGCGCCAGGAAGGCCTCCTGCACCTTCCGCCAGAGCGTCTTCTCCTGGTTGAGGGAGGTCAGGCGAACGTATTGCTGGGTGATGGTCGAGCCGCCCTCGCGCACGCCGCCGCCGCGGAGATTGCGCCACGTCGCCCGGGCGAGGCCGCGCAGGTCGATGCCCCAGTGACTGTAGAAGCGGCGGTCCTCGATCGCCACGATCGCCTGGGCGAGGTGCGGCGGCAGGTCGGCCGCGGTGAGCTTCTGGCCCCGGAAGCTGCCGCGTGTGGCGAAGACCCGGCCGTCGTCGGCCTCGACGGTGATCGCCCGCTGGCCGGTCTCGACCACGGCGCCGCCCAGCGGCGGCAGACTCACGAAGGCGGCGAACAGGTAGATCGCCAGCGCCAGCGCCGGCAGCAGGACCACCAGGGCGGCGACGATCACGGCCGGGTGCCGGCGGCCGAGGATCGGGCGAAATCGCCGAGTCCGGACGCGCGCGCCCGTCTCGGCGGCGGGCGGGAGATCGGCCCGCGCTCGCGCCGCGCGCTCCGCCGCGCGGGCCGACAGGGCCCGGCCGGTCCGCGCGAGGCCGAGTCCGGCCGCGGCGAGGAGGGTCCGGAGATGGCGCGCGAGGTCGCGCGCGGCGCGCCCGGCCTCCCGGGCGGCGAGCCGCGGGTCCGGAGCGTCGGCGGCGGGATCCGGCTTCGGCGGTTTCGGCCCGTCGGCCGGGGCGCGTTCCGGCGCGTCGGGCGTCATCGTGGTGCGTGTTCCGGGACCGGTCGATCCGGCCGACCGAGCCTTCTAAGCCGCATCCGTCCCGGTGTCCCGCCGGTGCGGGGTCGCGGGACGGGCGCTGCGTCGATCGCGCCGCGACCGTGTGGATCGGGCCACGGGGTCCGGTCCGGCCGGGGCCGGCTCACCGGCCGAGCGGCGCTCCCGGACCGACGGCCCCGTGCTGGGCGCGCAGCTTGAAGGCCAGGATCAGCAGGAGGATGCCGAAGGCGAAGGTGTAGGAGCCGATCCACCACGTCAGCACCAGGGCCGACATGCCCGGGTTGATGAGCAGCGCGAGGCCGAACAGGATCGACACGACCCCGCCCAGGACGAGCCACCAGCGCCCGTAATGGAGGTGCAGGCGGAAGGCCGCGGCGATCATCAGGCCGCCGGTGACCAGCGCCCAGGCGGCGAGCAGCAGGACGAATGCCCAGACGGCCGCGGCCGGCACCAGCACCGCCGCGACGCCCACGACGATGTCGACGAGGCCCTCGAGCAGCAGGAAGCCCCAGCGCTCGTGGCGCTGCGCGGCCCGGACCGCGCCGACGACGGCGAAGATTCCGTCGACGAGCATGTAGGCGGCGAAGAACAGGACGAGTGAGAGCACGAAGGCGCCCGGGGCGATGAACGCGACCGCCCCGAACAGGATCGCGATGACGCCGCGCAGGGCGACGAGCCACCAGTTCCGCGCCAGCGCCGCGCTCATGGCGTCGAGGCGCGCCACGCCGACGAGCGGGATGCCGGAGGGCGTGGTCGCGGGGCCGGATCCGGGGCTGTTCGGCGTCGGGGATGGGCTGCTGGTCATGGCGAACTCCTGGGCCTTCAGGCCGAGAACCGCGAAGGTTCCGGGCGCAGAACGCCGCAGTGCGGCATGCGTTCCTAGACGGGCCGATCTGCGCGTGGAACCTTGAGCCTGCGGCCGGCTTTTGCTGCCTGAGGCGGGCGATGCGACAAGCCCGGTCACCCCCGGGTGGCCGGCCCATCGGGCGACGACTTCCCATGTTTGACGATCAGCGGCACCTCTCCGAGGACGAGGCGCGCCCGCGGCCGGCCGACGGCCCGGCCGTCGCGCGCGAACGCGACGTGCTCGATCTCGGCCGCACCGAGCCGGCCGCCGATCGCGCGGCCGACCGCGAGGCCGCGCGCAAGCCCGGCACGGAGGGGGCCGACGACGCGCCCGAGGCGCAGGACGGGCAGGCGGGAGACGAAGCCGAGGATGACGACGACGGCGCGCGGCGCCCCAGCGTCCTGCGGCGCCACCCCGTCGCGTTCCTGCTCGGCGGCCTCGCGGTCGTCGCGCTCTGCGTCGGGGTGTTCTTCTACTGGCTGCTCTACATGCATCCCTACGAGAGCACCGACGACGCCTTCGTCGACGCGCGCAGCATCTCGATCCAGCCGAAGGTCGGCGGCTACCTGGTGGACGTGCCGGTCACCGACAACCAGCACGTCGAGGCCGGCCAGATCCTGTTCCAGGTCTTCCAGCGCGACTACGACATCGCCCTCGACCAGGCGAAGGCGCAGGTCGCCGCCGACGAGGCCGGCATCAAGAACATCGACGCGCAGATCCAGGCGCAGTACGCCAACATCGACGTGTCCAAGGCGCAGGTCGCCACCGCCGAGGCGGCGCTGAAATTCGCCCAGGAGGACGCGGCCCGCTACAAGGACCTCGCCGAGCGCGGCTCCGGCTCGGTCCAGCAGTCGCAGTCGGCGACCTCGACGCTGCAGCAGCGGCAGGCGGCCGTGCAGAGCGCCAATGCCAGCGTGGTCGCCGCGCAGAAGCAGGTCGGCTCGCTCCAGGCCCAGAAGGCCTCGACCCAGGCGCAGCTCGGCCGCGACCGGGCGCAGGTCGAGCAGGCCGAGCTGAACCTCGGCTACACGACGGTGCGCGCCGTGCAGGGCGGCCGCATCGTGCGGCTCACCGGCGGCGTCGGCCAGCTCGCGCAGGCCGGCCAGACCCTGGCGATGTTCGTGCCCGACGACATCTGGGTGACGGCGAACTTCAAGGAGACGCAGATCACCGACATGCGGCCGGGCCAGCCGGTCGACATCGAGATCGATGCCTATCCCGGCCGCAAGATCCAGGGCACCGTGGCCTCGGTGCAGCCGGGCTCGGGCACGGCCTTCAGCCTGCTGCCGGCACAGAACGCCACCGGCAACTACGTGAAGGTGACCCAGCGCATCCCGGTCAAGATCGTGGTCAAGAACTGGCCGACGGACGTGTCGATCGGCCCGGGCATGTCGATCGTCCCGACCGTCACGGTGCGGTGAGCGCCGTGGCCGGCCAGGCGAGCGCGGCCGCGCCCGGACGCAAGCCGGGTGCGGGGCAGGCGAGAGGAAGCAAGGCCGCGTCCGGCAAGGCCCCGGGCGGCCACAATCCGTGGCTGATCGCGGGCGTGGTGGCGCTGGCGACCTTCATGGAGGTGCTCGACACCACCATCGCCAACGTGGCCCTGCGCTACATCTCGGGCGGGCTCGCGGTCGGCCCCGACGAGGCGGCCTGGGTGGTGACGAGCTACCTCGTCGCCAACGCGATCACCCTGACCGCGTCGAGCTTCCTGGCCAAGCGCTACGGCCGCAAGGCCTTCTTCATGTGGTCGGTGGCGCTGTTCACCGCCTCGTCGATCCTGTGCGGCTTCGCCTGGAGCCTGGAATCCCTGCTGCTGTTCCGGGTGATGCAGGGGCTCGGCGGCGGCGGCATGGCGCCGCTCGCGCAGTCGATCCTGGCCGATTCCTTCCCGCCGGCGAAGCGCGGCCAGGCCTTCGCGCTCTACGGGGTCGCCATCGTGGTGGCGCCGGTGATCGGCCCGACGCTCGGCGGCTGGCTCTCCGACAACGCTTCCTGGCACTGGTGCTTCCTGATCAACGGGCCGGTGGGCGTGATCGCCCTCGGGCTGATGTACTGGCTGATCGAGGACAGCGACGCGGCCAAGAAGGAGCGCCGCGCCCTGGTCCGCAAGGGCATCCGCTTCGACATCGTCGGCTTCGTGCTGGTCGCCCTGTTCCTCGGCTCGCTGGAGGTGATCCTCGACGAGGGCCAGCGGAAGGACTGGTTCGGCACCTCGACGCTGATGAACGTCTCCGGCGTGCTGATGGTGGTCTCGTTCATCGCCATGATCCCGTGGCTGCTGACCCGCGAGAACCCGGTCGTCGACCTCCGCCTGATCGGCAATCGCCAGTTCGGCTCGTGCTTCCTGGTGATGATGTTCACCGGGGCGATCCTGATCGCCACCACGCAGTTCATCCCGCAGATCACGCAGGAATATTACGGCTACACCGCCACCCTGTCGGGCCTCGTCCTCGGCCCGGGCGGCATCGTCACGGTGGTGATGATGTTCCTCACCGGCCGGATCTCGTCCTACGTCCAGCCGAAATGGCTGATCGCCACCGGCATGACGATCGTGGCGCTCGGCATGTACGACCTGACGCGGATCGACGGCAGCACGACCTTCGCGTTCTTCGCGTGGTCGCGGGTCTATATCGGCATCGGCCTGCCGATGGTGTTCCTGTCGATCACCTCGGCCTCGTACGAGGGGATCCGCAAGGACCAGACCGATCAGGCCTCGGCGCTGATCAACGTCGCCCGCAACGTCGGCGGCTCGATGGGTGTCTCGCTCGCCCAGAACATCCTGGCCTACCGGAGCCAGTTCCATCAGAGCCGCCTGGTGGAGAGCGTCAACCCGGCCTCGCCGGCCTACCAGGAGACCATGCGGCAGGCGACGCAGTACTTCTCCGAGCACGGCTACGCCGGTGTCGAGGCCCAGAACCAGGCGACGGCGTGGATCGGGAGCGTGCTCAGCACCCAGGTGGCCTACTGGGCCTATATCGACGTGTTCTGGGTGCTCGGCCTCGTCGCCGCCTGCGCGGTCCCGCTGGCCCTGAGCCTGAAGAGCGTCAAGCTCGGCGGTGGGGCGCCGGCCGGGGGGCACTGAGGGCGGCGGCCGCGGCCGGGACGGCGCCCGGATTCCGGACGCGCCCTCGGCGCGCGGACCGGCCCCCGAGCCCTAGCCCGGATCGTCGGCGGGCTTCTCGCCCGGTGCCGCGAACAGATCCTCCGGCGCGGCCACGGTGACGCGGCGCTGCGCCACGTCGAGGACCGGCACGAAGGCCTTGGTGAAGGGCAGGAGCGCGGTGGCGCCGCCGTTCGGCGGTCGCAGCTCCAGGAGATCGCCGCCGCCGTAATTCGGCACGGCCACGATCGTCCCGACGAGGGTTCCGGCCTCGTCCACCGCCGCGGCGCCGATCAGGTCGGCGGCGTAGACCTCGTCGTCGTCCTCGGGCGCGGCCAGACGGTCGCGGGGAACGAACAGGGCCACGCGGTTGAGCGCCTCCGCGGCGCTGCGGCCCGAGACACCCTTGACCCGGGCGATCAGCATGTCGGGCGACGAGCCGGGGGCGGGACGCACGTCGGCGAGCGCCAGCGTCCGGCCGTCGGACGTCTGGAGCGCTCCGTAGCCGGCGATCGCCTGCGGATCGCCGGTGTAGGACTTGAGCCGGACCTCGCCGGTGAGGCCGTGCGCCCGCCCGAACTCGCCCAGCAGGACGAGGTTGGGATCGGGCGGCACGGGCGGCGGCGCCGGCCTGGGGGCCGGTGCCTTGGGCGAGGTCGCCGCGTCGGGCGCGATCTTGCCGATCGCCGAGCTCGTGCGGCCTCGGCGGCCGCCGTCGCGGGAGGTGGGACCTGCGGGGCGGCGCGCCATGACCGGTGCGCCTTACGCGGCGGCGTCCTCGGCGGGGGCGGCGGCCTTCTCGGCGCGCTTGGCGGCGCGCTCCTTGGCCTTCTCGCCCGGCTCCGCCTTCTGCGGGTTGTTGCGGGCCGGACGCTTGGCGAGGCCGGCCTGGTCGAGGAAGCGCAGGACGCGGTCGGTCGGCTGCGCGCCCTTGGCGAGCCAGCTCTGGATCTTCTCGTTGTCGAGCACGATGCGGGCCGGATCGTCCTTGGCCTTCATCGGGTCGTAGGCGCCGACCTTGTCGATGAAGCGGCCGTCGCGCGGGGCACGGGCGTCGGCGACGACGATGCGGTAGTAGGGGCGCTTCTTGGCGCCGCCGCGGGTGAGACGGATCTTGAGGGCCATGGTCTGACTACTTTCGCTGTTGCTCGATCTGGGACTCGTGGTCCGCCTTGATCGACTGGTGGTGCCGAATGACTTCCTTGACCACGAAGGCCAGAAACTTCTCGGCGAAGTCGGGGTCGAGCTTGGCCTCGACCGCGAGCTTGCGGAGCCGGGCGACCTGACGGGCCTCCCGGTCCGGATCGGAAGGGGGGATCCCCTTTCGGGCCTTGAGCTCGCCGACCCGCTGCGTGCAGCGGAAACGCTCGGCGAGGAGGTGGATCAGCGCCGCATCGAAATTGTCGATGCTGTCCCGCAGGCGCGCGAGTTCGGGATCGACGGCCTGGGCCGCGAGCACGCTCATTTCTTCTTCCCCGGCATGAACCCACCGAGACCCGGCAGCTTCGGGCCGCCGAGGCCCGGAAGTCCGGGAAGCTTGGGCATCCCGCCCCCGCCCAGGCCCGGCGGCATCGGCGGCAGCTTGCCGCCGAACTGCTTCTCGAGCTGCGCGATCTGCTCCGGCGTCGGCTCCGGCATGCCGGGCGGGAGGCCGGGCATGCCGCCGCCCATCCCGCCGCCGCCCAGGCCGAACATCGAGCCGAGCGCCTGCCCGATCCCGCGCTTGCCCTGGCCCATCGCCTTCATCATGTCGGCCATGGTCCGGTGCATCTTCAGGAGCTTGTTGATCTCCGAGACGTCGACCCCAGAGCCGGCCGCGATGCGCTTCTTGCGGCTGTTCTTGAGGAGGTCGGGGTTCTTCCGCTCCTGCGGGGTCATCGACGAGATGATCGCCCGCTGGCGCTTGAACATCTTCTCGTCGAGGTTGGCGCCCTCGACCTGCTTCTTGATCTGGCCCATCCCGGGCAGCATGCCCATCAGGCCGCCGATGCCGCCCATCTTCTCCATCTGGGCGAGCTGCATGGACAGGTCTTCGAGATCGAACTTGCCCTTGCGCATCTTCTCCGCGGTGCGGAGCGCCTGCTCGTGGTCGATGGTCTCGGCGGCCTTCTCGACGAGCGAGACGATGTCGCCCATGCCGAGGATGCGGTTGGCGACGCGGGCCGGGTGGAACTCCTCCAGCGCGTCGACCTTCTCGCCGACGCCGACGAGCTTGATCGGCTTGCCGGTGACGGCGCGCATCGACAGAGCCGCGCCGCCGCGGGAATCGCCGTCCATCCGGGTCAGGACGATGCCGGTGACGCCGAGGCGCTGGTCGAAGGCGCGGGCGGTGTTGACCGCGTCCTGGCCGGTGAGCGCGTCGGCGACGAGCAGCACCTCGTGGGGCTTCGTCGCGGCCTTCACCTCGGCGGCCTCGGCCATCAGGCCCTCGTCCACCGTGGTGCGGCCGGCGGTGTCGAGCATCACCACGTCGAACCCGCCGAGACGGGCGGCGTCCATGGCGCGCTTGGCGATCTGCACCGCAGACTGGCCGGCGACGATCGGCAGGCTCTCCACGCCGACCTGCTTGGCCAGCACCGCGAGCTGCTCCATGGCGGCCGGGCGGCGCGTGTCGAGGGAGGCGAGCAGCACCTTGCGCTTCTCGCGGTCGGAGAGGCGCCGGGCGATCTTGGCGGTGGTCGTGGTCTTGCCCGAGCCCTGCAGGCCGACCATCAGGATCGGCACCGGGGCGGGGGCGTTGAGATCGACGGTCTCGGCGTCGGTGCCGAGCATCGCCACGAGCTCGTCGTTGACGATCTTCACGACCATCTGGCCGGGCGTCACCGACTTGAGCACGACGGCGCCGACGGCCTTCTCCTTCACCCGGTCGGTGAAGCCGCGGACCACCTCGAGGGCGACGTCGGCCTCCAGCAGGGCGCGGCGCACCTCGCGCATGGCGGCGGTGACGTCGGCCTCGGTCAGGGCACCGCGACGGGTGAGTCCCGAGAGGATGCCGGAGAGGCGGTCGGACAGGCCTTCGAACATGATCCTGACGCCCCGCCGTTACTGCTCGAGCCCGGCGCGCTCGACGCGGCGCGCCTGGAGGGCGGCCTCGAAGCTGCGCAGGGCGCTCGCGAATTTGTCCCGGCACTCCGGGTTGCAGAAGCCCACCACGGCGCCGTTGTAGAGCGTCAGCGAGTCGGCCGAGATCGGCTTGCCCGACCACGGGCAGGTCTCGTTGATCGCGTCCTCGATCTTCAACGCTTCTTGATCTCGCGTCATGCGGGTGCCTCGGCCGGCGGATCCCGTCCTCGCATATCGGCCAACGCCCATCGCGCCCGAGGGCGCGGACGCGCTGTCGGGCGTTGACCTCCGGCCTCACGGGACCGGTCGGCTTGGCATCGGTCGATCTGCAACGGATCGGGAGGCCGGGGCGTAGCGGCAGCCGGCCGGAAAGTCAATTTTCGCGCCCGGTCCGGGCCACCGCGGTTCGCTCCGGCGCCGGGACGGGCGGGACGAACAGCGTTAACTTTTACCGATCGTTAAGCATGTTGGGATTGTCTTCAGCCCATATTCGCTCAGGACGCCCGCCGATGTCGGAACCCGCCCGCTCTCACTCGCCGACCGAGCCCGGCAGCTTTCCCGCGACCGGTCCGCTCCGCGACTGGCTGACGGCGATGAAGGCCCAGGCGCCGGTCGAGACCCGCGGCGAGGCGCGGCCGGCGGAGGCCCCGCCCGAGGCGAAGCGGGCCCGCGGCGGCGAGACGGCGTGGTCGCCCCGCGTCGTCGCGACCCACGAGGCCCCGCGGGTCGCGGCCGAGGATCCCGACATCGCCGAGCTGATGGCCGAGAACCTGATGCTGAAGGCCAAGCTGCGCGTCGAGGCCGAGCGCCAGGACGAGCTGCAGGCCATCCTGGCCGACGAGATCCGGACCCTGCGCGAGCATATCCGCGACGAGATCGGCTCCCTGGAGGATCTCCGGGCCGAGCAGGAGGACGTCCGCATCGAGCGCGAGGAGTTCCGCGGCGAGCGGGAGCGCTTCCGGGCCGAGCGCGAGGAGCTGCGCGCCGAGCGCGACCGGGCGATCGCGGAGCGGGACGCCCTGCGGGCCGAGCGTCTGACCCTGGCGGGCGAGCGCGACGCCCTGCGCGAGGAGCGCGACCTGTGGCGCGCCCGGACCGAGGCGCTGGCCCAACCGCTGTTCCAGTCCCAGCGGCGCTGAGCGCGCACCCGGACCCTGAAACGCCGAAGGGCCACCCGAGAGGGTGGCCCTTCCATTGCCGAACCGTGTCGTCCGGCGGAACTGTCCCGAGATCGGGTCTCTAGCGCGTCTTAGAGCGACGCGCCGGAGGCGACGGTCCAGGTCCGATGAGCCGAGACACACGGCTGATGACAATGAGACACTGGATCACCTCCTTTCGTTTGTTGCGGGTGAAGCGAAGGTAGGTGGCCGCACCCGGCTTGTGAAGCCCCGCGCCTGCGCCCGTTTGTCCTCCCCAGATCGGTGCCGAACCGGCGCCGCGCCGGACCGGGCTCTCCCAGGGGCCGGCGCTTCCCCGCCCCGGCGGCCGGGCGTATGACGGGCGTCCCGAGGTCTGCCCGAACCGCCTTGAACGCGCCCTTCGCCAACCCGCCGCGCCCCGCCGACGAGGCCGCGCTCGATCCCGACGCGATGCGCCAGCCGCTCGGCAACGCGTGGTACTGCGTCGGGCAGTCCCGGAGCCTCGGCAGGGCGGGCGGCCGATCGGCCCTGCGGGCCGTGGCGCTGAACGGCGAGCAGATCGTGCTGGGCCGCGCCCCCGACGGCACGCCCTTCGCGCTGCGCGACCGCTGCCCCCACCGTGGCATGGCCCTGTCGAAGGGCCGCTTCGACGGCGACACCCTGATGTGCCCGTTCCACGGCTGGCGCTTCGGCACCGACGGGCGCTGCCGCGACGTCCCGACCCTGTCGGAGCACGACGCGGCCGACTTCTCGCGCATCCAGGTGCAGCGCTTCCCCGTGCGGGAGAGCGCCGGCTTCCTGTGGGTCAACCCGCATCTCGGCCCCGCCGCGGGCGCGGTGCCGGAGGTGCCGGCGCTGGACTTCGAGCCCGCCGGCTTCCTCGTGGTCGAGTTGGAGGTCGAGGCCTCCTTCGACCTGACGACGCTGAGCCTCGTCGATCCCGGGCACGTCGCCTTCGTCCACGATTCGTGGTGGTTCCGGCCTTCGAAGCAGCTCCGCGAGAAGGTGAAGACCTTCCAGCCGGTGCCCCACGGCTTCGTGATGACGAGCCACGCGACCACGACGAGTTCGCCGGTCTACCGCCTGCTCGGCGGCATCCCCGAGGTCGAGATCGAGTTCCGCCTGCCCGGCGTGCGGCTGGAGCGCATCCGCGCGGGGGAGAAGCGGGTGGCGAACTACACCTTCGCGACGCCGCTGACGCCGGACCGGACCCTGCTCACCAACGCGCTCTACTGGAGCATGCCGGCGCTGAACCTGCTCAAGCCGGTCGCGCGCCCGCTGATGCGGCAGTTCCTGACCCAGGACCAGCAGGTGCTCCAGCACGCGCAGGACGGGCTCGACCGCAAGCCCACCATGGTGCTGTTCGGCCAGGGCGACCTGCCCTCGCAATGGTATTTCCGGCTGAAGCGCGAGGCCCTGGAATCGGCCCGCGACGGGCGCCCGTTCGTCAACCCGCTGGAGCGCCGCGAGCTGCGCTGGCGCTCCTGAGACGCCGCTACCGCGCCGTCGCGTCGTCGCGGCAGGGCCGGATCGTCTCCGGCCTCGGGCGCGCCTCCGGGGCGGGGGCGGCGAACACCGCTAGGTAGGCCCCGTCCGCGAGCGGCCGGAAGCCGGTTTCCCGGTAGCCCGCGGCGGCGAGCTCGCAGCGCAGGAGCGCCGGCGGCGTGCCGTGCCGCGACGGGATCGCGTCGGCGTCGACGATCCCGACCCGGCCGCCCGGGCGCATCGCGGCGGCGAGGTTGTGGAGCAGGCCGAAGGGCTGGGTGATCTCGTGGTACATGTGGACGAGGATCGCCGCGTCCACCGAGGCCGGGGGCAGGCGCGGGTCGTGCGGCTCGCCGCGCACGACCGTGACGTTCCCGAGCGGCCGCACCCGCGTCTCCAGGGCCGCCAGGTAGGACGGCGTCACGTCCTCGGCGAGCACGCGGCCCCGTGGCCCGACCCGGGGGCTCAGCCGCACCGCGTAGTAGCCGCTGCCGGCGCCGATATCCGCCACCGTCTCGCCGGGGGCGATGCCCATCCCCGTGGCGACCTGCTCGAACTCGCCGGCCCTGTCGCGCTCGGCCTCCGAGGACCAGCGCGGCGCGACGATCTCGGCCACGGGCCGGTCGGGCCTGGGGAAGGCGGCGGCGGGCGCGCCCGGGGGCGCCAGGGGCTCGGCGGCGCGGGCCGGGCCGGCCAGGGCGGCAGGAGCGGCGACGGCGAGGAGGGCGAGGGCGCGGATCATGGCCGACAACCCGCGGGGCGCGTCCGCGGTGCCGGGCCCGTTGACCGTGCCGCACCCCGCGCGCCATCAAGCGCCATGACGCGCGCGGACACGCCCTGGCGGGCCACGATCCTCACCCTCTACCCGGAGATGTTCCCGGGCCCGCTGGGCCTCTCCCTGTCGGGCGACGCCTTGGCGCGGGGCGACTGGACCCTGGAGGCCCGCAACATCCGCGAGCACGGCCTCGGCCGCCACCGCTCGGTCGACGACACGCCGGCTGGCGGCGGGGCCGGGATGGTCCTGCGCTGCGACGTGCTCGCAGCCGCCATCGACGCCGCGGCCGTGGACGCCGCGACCGGGGCCGACGACCCGCGCCCGCGCCTGCTCATGTCGCCCCGCGGCCGGCCGCTCACCCAGGCGCGCGTGCGCGACCTCGCGGCGGGACCGGGCGCGCTGATCGTCTGCGGCCGCTTCGAGGGCGTCGACGAGCGCGTGATCGCCGGGCGCGGCCTGGAGGAGGTCTCGATCGGCGACTACGTGCTGTCCGGCGGCGAGATCGCCGCCCTGGTGGTGCTGGATGCGTGCGTGCGGCTCCTGCCCGGCGTGATGGGCAAGATAGAATCCGGCGTCGAGGAGAGCTTCGAGGGCGGGCTCCTCGAGTACCCGCACTACACGCGCCCCCGCGACTGGGAGGGCCGCGCGATCCCGGACGTCCTGTCCAGCGGCAACCACGCCGCCATCGCCCGCTGGCGGCGGGCGGAGGCCGAGCGGATCACCGCCGAGCGCCGCCCCGATCTGCGCGACGGGTCTGTGGCCGGTCAGGCCGGCTCGAGGTCGATCACCGGGCCGTCGCGGTCGTAATCCAGCGGGTCGAGCTGCAGCGGCCGCGGCACGACGCGCGGTGTCCGGCTCGCCAGCACGATGCGGGGTATTAAGGCTCCAATAACCAAGAGTAGAACGGACCAGACCGCCAATATCGCGGCGCTGTGGAAAGACATCGGCGCACCTCAAACGCAACGCGGCACCTCATTAAGGCTAACGGGCCCGGATTAATCGACTGTTCCCCGCCGCCCGGGCCCCTGTCCCGACCGGGGGCAGCGCCGCGAAGACTGCCGGTGGGACGGGCGCTTGCAAGCCGGCCGGTTTCGGCGCATGCGCGAGTCGGGACGCGCCTCCCCGCGGGAGCGCGGCCCTCTGCAAGGATGGATCCGCCATGACCAGCCGCCCCACGCAGCGCCCGCGCGTGCCCCATTTCTCCTCCGGTCCCTGCGCGAAGCGCCCCGGCTGGACCCCGGCCGCCCTGGCCGACGCCGCGCTCGGCCGGTCGCACCGCTCGCCCCTCGGCAAGGCCAAGCTCGGCCGGGCCATCGACCTGACGCGCGCGGTGCTGCAGGTGCCGGCCGAGTACCGGATCGGCATCGTGCCGGCCTCCGACACCGGCGCCGTCGAGATGGCGATGTGGACGATGCTCGGGCCGAAGCCCGTCGAGGTCGCCGCCTGGGAGGCGTTCGGCAAGGAGTGGGTGACGGACGCGCTGAAGCAGCTCAAGATCGCGCCGCGCATCCACCAGACGCCCTACGGGATCCTGCCGGACCTCGCGGCGATCGACACGAAGAACAGCGACGTGGTCTTCACCTGGAACGGCACCGCGGCCGGCGTGAAGGTGCCGGACGGCGACTGGATCGCGGCCGACCGCGCGGGGCTGACGATCTGCGACGCGACCTCGGCGGCCTTCGCCCAACCCCTGCCCTGGGACAAGCTCGATGTCGTGACCTTCTCGTGGCAGAAGGTGATGGGCGGCGAGGCGGCGCACGGCATGCTGATCCTCTCGCCCCGCGCCGTGGCGCGGCTGGAGAGCCACACGCCGTCCTGGCCCCTGCCGAAGATCTTCCGCCTCACCAAGGACGGGAAGCTGATCGAGGGCATCTTCAAGGGCGACACGATCAACACGCCCTCGATGCTGGCCGTCGAGGACTACCTCGACACCCTGGACTGGGCCGAGCGGATCGGCGGCCTGAAGGCGCTGCACGCGCGGGCCGACGCCAACGCGAAGGTCGTCTACGACTGGGTCGCGCGCACGCCCTGGATCGCGCCGCTGGCCGCCGATCCCGCGACCTACTCGAACACGGGCGTCTGCCTCGTGATCGCCGATCCGGACGTGCTCGCCCGCGGCGACGCGGCGGTCTCGGCCTTCGCGGCGGGGATCGTCGAGCGCCTCGACCGCGAGGGCGTCGCCCTCGACATCGGCGCCTACCGCGACGCCCCGGCGGGCCTGCGGATCTGGTGCGGCGCCACCGTGGAGACCTCGGATCTGGAAGCGCTGACGCCCTGGCTCGACTGGGCCTTCGCGGAGGAGAAGGCGGCGCTGACGCGGGCGGCGTGAGCGCTTCGGGGTCGATGCCCGATCGCCACCCCGCATCGTCTTCGCGAGCGGGGCGAAGCGAGACGGCCTGACGCAAAAGAAAACCCCGGCCCTCGCGGAGCCGGGGTTTTCTCGTTCGGGAGACGCGGCCCAGCAGGGCCGCGCCGTCAGTCTCAGTAGTTGTAGGCGCGCTCGCCGTGATCGGCGATGTCGAGACCCTCGCGCTCCTCCTCCTGCGTGACGCGCAGGCCGATCGTCACGTCGACGAGCTTGTAGAGGATCGCCGAGCCGATACCCGACCACAGCAGGGTCAGGCCGACCGCCTCGGCCTGGACGATGAGCTGGCTCATCATGTCGTAGGCACCGACGGCCAGCTCGCCCGGCTTCGAGGTGTAGTCGGGGATGCCGACGCCGCCGAGGTTCGGGTCGACCAGGATGCCGGTCGCCAGCGCGCCCAGGATGCCGCCGATGCAGTGGACGCCGAAGACGTCCAGCGAGTCGTCGTAGCCCAGCGCGTTCTTCACGGTGGAGCACATCACGAAGCAGACCACGCCGGCGACGAGGCCCAGCACGATCGAGCCCATCGGGCCGGCGAAGCCGGAGGCCGGGGTGACCGCGACGAGGCCGGCGACCGCGCCCGACAGCATGCCGAGCAGGGACGGCTTGCCCTTGAGCGCCCACTCGGCGAACAGCCACGCCACCGCGGCGCCGCAGGTCGCCACGAAGGTGTTGAGCATCGCGAGCGCGGCGGTGCCGTTGGACTCGAGGTTCGAGCCGGCGTTGAAGCCGAACCAGCCGACCCACAGCAGCGAGGCGCCGATCATCGTCATGGTCAGGGAGTGCGGGGCGAGCAGGTCACGGCCGTAGCCGATGCGCTTGCCCATGATCAGGCAGCCGACGAAGCCGGCGATGCCCGCGTTGATGTGCACCACGGTGCCACCGGCGAAGTCGAGGGCGCCCTTCTGGAAGAGGAAGCCGGCATCCTTGTTGACCGCGTCGAGGGCCGCCTGGGCGGTCGCCTTCGAGGCGTCGTCGGTGGCGGCGGCCAGAGCCTTGGCGGCGTTGCCGACGGCGTCCGGGCCGGCCCAGTACCAGACCATGTGGGCCATCGGGAAGTAGATGATCGTGACCCAGAGGATCGTGAACACCACCAGCGCGGAGAACTTCATCCGCTCGGCGAAGGCGCCGACGATCAGTGCGGGCGTGATCATGGCGAACGTCATCTGGAAGCACAGATAGGCGTATTCCGGGATCACGACGCCGTTCGAGAAGGTCGCGACCGTCGAGTTCGCGTCGACGCCCTTCAGGAACGCCTTCGAGAAGCCGCCGACGAAGTCGTTGAGGCCGCCGCCGCTCGTGAAGGCGAGGCTGTAGCCGTAGAACACCCAGAGCAGGCCGACGATCGACACGATCGCGAACACCTGGGTCAGCACCGACAGCATGTTCTTGGTGCGCACGAGGCCACCGTAGAACAGCGCGAGGCCGGGGATGCTCATCATCAGCACCAGGGCCGACGAGATCATCATCCAGGCCGTGTCACCCTTGTTGGGGATCGGCGAGGGCGGCGGCGAGGCGGCTTCCGGTGTCGGGGTCTGCGCGAGGGACGGCTCGATCAGGAGGGCGGCGATCGCCGCCCCTCCCAAGCCGAGCATGAGGGCATGACGAAGTTTCATGGGCACGTGGCTCCCGGTCTCAAGTCCGTATTGTTTCAGGAGGTCTGGCGATCGGCGGGCCCGGACGCGCCGGGCCGCGGATCAGAGGGCGTCGGCGTCGGTCTCGCCGGTCCGGATGCGCACCGCCTTCTCCAGCGGCATCACGAAGATCTTGCCGTCGCCGATCTGGCCGGTCCGCGCGGCCCCCGCGATGGCGTCGATCACGCTGGACGTCAGGTCCGAGGCGACGGCGACCTCGATCTTCAGCTTGGGCAGGAAGCTGACCGCGTATTCCGCGCCGCGGTAGATCTCGGTGTGGCCCTTCTGGCGGCCATAGCCCTTCACCTCCGTCACCGTCAGGCCGTGGACGCCGATTCCGGTGAGCGCGTCGCGCACCTCCTCGAGCTTGAACGGCTTGATGATGGCCATCACGATTTTCATGGGCGACGCCCCCTTCGAAGTCCTCGGGAACCGTTGCCGTCACCCGATTTGCGGGACGAGCCGGAACGGACCGTCCGCAGGCTCGGGATGACCCGCGGTCGAAGGCCGCTATTCAAGGACTATGCCAGACAAGCTTGACCGGGAACATTTTCACCGATCGTCATTTTGCCCATGGATTAGCCCGAAACGGACAGATCGCGGGCAGGATCCGGAGCGATCACGCACAAAGTCGAGGCAAACTGCCCGAATCCGTGCAGCCCGAGCTGTGGCACGCCGGTAACACACGCGCGGGAACCCGCTTTAATCCCGCGTCGGCCGGATCAGACCCTCCTGGGCCACCGACGCCACGAGGTGGCCGGCGCGGTCGAAGATCTGGCCGCGCGCGAAGCCGCGGGCGCCGCCCGCGACCGGGCTGTCCTGCGCGTAGAGCAGCCAGTCGTCGATCTTGACCGGTCGGTGGAACCAGAGGGCGTGGTCGAGGCTCGCGGCCTGGATCGCCGGATCGAACACGGAGCGCGCGTGCGGGATCAGCGAGACGTCGAGCAGGGTCATGTCGGAGGCGTAGGCCAGTACGGCCCGATGCAGCGCCGGATCGTCCGGCAGCGCCGAGGCCGCGCGCAGCCAGACATTGAAGATCGGATCGGGCGCCCGGCCGCCCGCGCCGGCGGGCAGGTAGCGGTTGAGATCGACCGGCCGCAGCGCGATCGGCCGCTCGCGGCCGAAATAGGCGGCGATCGCCTCCGGCATCCCGGTGCCGCCGGCGGCCGCCAGGGCCTTGCCGTCGAGGAGCCCCTCGGGTCCGGCCACCGCCGGCATCGCCGGCTGGTGCGTCAGTCCCTCCTCGACGACCTGGTAGGAGACCGTCGTGGCGAAGATCGCGCGCCCGTGCTGGATCGCCTTGACCCGCCGGGTCGTGAAGCTCCGCCCGTCCCGGATCCGCTCGACCTCGTAGACGATGGGCGTGCGCGGGTCGCCGGGCAGCATGAAGTAGGCGTGGAGGGAGTGGGCGGGGCGGTCGTCCGGCACCGTCCGGGTCGCGGCGACCAGCGCCTGCGCCACCACCTGCCCGCCGAAGACGCGCCGCCAGCCCGTCTTGGGGTTCTGGCCGCGGAACAGGTCGACCTCCAGGCGCTCCAGGTCGAGGATGGCGATCAGCTCGGCGACGGCGTCCGTCATCGCGTCGGTGTTGGCGTCGGTCATGACCCGCGGGGTTTCCGTTCGTTGCCCGCGTGCGACATAGGCTGTTCGGACGAACCAATCCACGCGTCCCGCGTGCGGCAACCCTAGGAGATCCGCCCCGATGACGGCCGAGACGCCTCGCCCCGGCAGCCGCAGCCTCCTGATCGCCGGCGGCGGCCTGCCCAGCCTCGCCCTGGCGCTCGCCCTGAAGCAGGCCCACGGGCCGGCCCTGGCAGTGACGGTGATCGACCCGGGCGCGGCCGACCCCGCCCGGCATCGCGGCCGCGCCTACGCCCTGGCGGCGGGCGGGCGGCGGATGCTGGAGCGCCTCGGCCTGTGGGCCCGGGTCGCCGACGCGGCCGAGCCGATCGCCGAGATGGTGATCAGCGACAGCCGCCTCGCCGACCCGGTGCGGCCGGTCTTCCTGACCTTCGGCCGCGAGGCGGACGCCGAGCGCGACGACGGCGAGCCCTTCGCCCACATGATCGAGGCCGAGCCGCTCGCCGCGGCCCTGGCGGAGGCCTGCCGGGCGGCGGGGGTGGCGATCGTCGCCGCCGGGGTGGTGCGCGCGCTGCCGGAGGGGGCCGCGATCCGCGCGGCGCTCACCACCGGCGAGACCCTGCGGGGCGACCTGCTGGTGGCCGCCGACGGGGCACGGTCGCGGCTGCGCGAGGCCGCGCGGATCGGCTGGGTCGGCTGGTCCTATCCGCAGGTCGGCATCGTGGCGACGATCGGCCACGCGCGGCCGCACGAAGGCCGCGCCTTCGAGCACTTCCTGCCCGCGGGCCCGTTCGCGATCCTGCCGCTGCGGGACGGCGGTCCCCTGGGGCACCGCTCGTCCATCGTCTGGACCGAGCGGTCGGACGACGCCGAGGCCCTGCTCTCCGGCGAGCCCGACGAGGTGCTCGCCGAGATCGAGCGCCGGTTCACCCTGGATCTCGGCACGCTCGCGCTGGAGCACGGCCCGAGCCGGCACCCCCTCGCCTTCGGCATCGCCCGGGCCTTCCGCGCCGAGCGTCTCGCCCTGCTGGGCGACGCCGCCCACGTGATCCACCCGATCGCCGGCCAGGGCCTCAACCTCGGGCTCGCGGACGCCGCGGCGCTGGCCGAGGCCGTGACCGGCGCGCTGCGCCTCGGCCTCGACCCCGGAAGCCCCGACGTGCTGCGCGCCTACGAGCGCGCCCGGCGCTTCGACAGCTTCGCCATGGCGGCGGCGACCGACGGGCTGAACCGGCTGTTCTCGAACGACGCCCTGCCGCTGCGGCTCGCCCGCGACCTCGGCCTCGGGATCGTCGACCGGCTGCCGGGGCTCAAGCGCTTCTTCATCGGCGAGGCCGCGGCCGCGCGCGACTCGCGGCCCCGGCTGATGCGGGGCGAGGCGCTCTGAGGCGCCCGCCAGCCGCCGGCCTCAGGCCCGTCCCGGCGCGGGGCCGCCCTCGGACGCTCCGGGGCGGAGCGCGTCCGCGGCCCGCCGCCCGAGCGCCCGCGCGGCGCAGATCGCCAGGGCGGCGATGACCAGCCCGGCGATCACGTCGACGAAGTAGTGGCCGCCATCGATCGGTGTGGCGGCGATGAGGAGGGCGTTGACGACGAGGGCCGGGATCCGGGCCGCGCGCAGACGCCAGAAGGCCCAGATGTAGAGGCCGCCGAGCGCCGCGTGGAAGCTCGGGAACGTGATGATGCCCTCGACGTGATCGAGGTTGATCGTCCGGAGCGTGCCGTCGCGCAGGCCGGTCAGGTCCGCGACGTGGACGTAGGACGCGGCCGGGTGCAGGTTGGGGAAGTCAGCCGGGGACAGGCCGAGGAACACGAAGTTCGCCAGGGCGGGCGTCAGCGCCGACACCAGGACCGTCACCGTGCCGGCGAGGGCGAAGGCCAGGACGAAGTCCCGCAGCGCTCGAAGCCGGCCGCTGAAGCCCAGCAGGATGACCGCCAGCATGGTCTGCAGGATCAGGCTCCGGTAGGCGAGCGAGAGCGCCAGCCCGAGTCGCGGATGGCCGTCCACGAAGGCCAGGTAGGCCCGCCAGTCCAGACCGAGCCGCCGGTCCCAGGCGTGGAAGGTCGAATCCCAGAGCGGGCCGCCGGTGCTCGCGACCGTGTACGACAGGGCAGCCGCGCAGGCGCTGAAGGCGATGACCTGCGCCAGCGCGCTGAGCGTGGCGGCGATGCGCGGCTCGGGGCGGCGCGTGCGGTAGACCTGCGCCAGGGCCTCGAGCCCGCCGCAGGCCACCCCGGTGACGAGGGCGCTGTCCCAGGCGAAGCGCAGCCCGGCGACCGCCATCCAGACGACCGTGGCGACCAGCGTGGCGGCGATCAGGGGCCACGTGCCGACGCCGCCGCGCGGGCGCTCAGCGAACATCGGGGCCCCGGGCGGGTGGCGCTGTCATCGAGGGTCTTGTGGCCGGAATGCCGGCGGATGGTCCCGCACAAGTCTTAAGGATCCGCCCCGGAGAAGCCCGGCCCCGGCGCGGAGCCCGGCGGCGCGCGATACCGGCGGCCGGCGAGCCCGTCGACGACGCCGTCGACCACGGCGTCGGCGGCCCGGCGGACCGCCCGGATCGGCCCGCGCAGCGCGCGCGCCGCGATCAGGTGCAGCGGCAGGCCGAGAACCACGAGCAGCGCCAGGAGATGCCACCGGTCCCAGGCGGGCCGGTGCGGCGCCCAGAGGAGGAAGAGGCCGCTCACGATGTAGAGCTCGAAGCTCGCCCGCCCCAGGCGGCCCGCCGCGGCGCGCGGCGGGCCGCGCAGCCGGCCGGCGGCCGCCAGCATGAACGCCGAGCCCGCCACGGCCGACACGGCGAACAGCGCCGGGTCGCCGTACTGCCCGGTCGCGACGTGGACGAAGTTGCGCGGCGCGCAGACCAGGAGCACGGCGAGGCCGCAGGCGCCGAGGAGCGCCGACACGTCGAACGCGCCCCGCCCGAGCCGCAGGCCCGCGACGTAGAACGGCAGGGCGCCCACGAGCGCGTGGACCTGCCAGTACGGGAACGCCCGCGCGCTGCAGATCCACGACAGGGCCAGGGCGCCGCCGAGGACGATCCAGTAGCCGCCCGGAAAGACCGCCGCGCGCGCCGCGGCGTCGATCACCCGCACGAGCCCCAGGACGACCAGGAACCAGAGCACGCCCAGGCCGAAGTTCTGGCCGTACACCGCGTCGCGCAGCGCGTCCGCCGCCGACAGGGTGCCGTCGAGGGCGCAGGGGATCAGCGCGAGGGTGCTGAACGTCAGCGCCACCACCACGAGTTTCAGCGCGGAGAGGCAGGCGGCGGCGAGATCCATCTCTCCCTTCATCCGGTCGACCATCCCGCAGAGCAGGAAGAAGAACGGCATGTGGAAGGCGTAGATCACCCGCCAGACCGCGAGGGCCGGCCCGGGCTCGGGGCCCGACGGGCCGTAGAAGACGGGCTGCAGCAGGTGGCCGGAGAGGACCAGCAGCACGGCGAGGCCGCGCGCGGCGTCGAGCTGCAGGTCGCGGAGTGGGGCCATCGGGTCAATTCGCGGCGTCGGGGATCCGATGATGCCGCGCCAAGCCTTAGCAAGCCGTGTCACCAGATTGCGGAATTCAACCTGGACGGTACCTCACCGCGGCCGCGCGTCGGGAGTGACGGGCGCCCGCGCGTCAGCCGGTGACGAGCGCCCGGGCCCGGCGCAGCCAGCGCAGCGACGCCTCGACCAGGGTCGGGGCGCGGTGCTTGAGGATCGCCGATTTCAGCAGCGTCCGGGGCACCTCCCAGAGCTGGACGGAGCCGACCGGGAAATGCGCCACGTCGCCCGGCGTCAGGTGGTGGCGGCTTCCGTCCGCGTCGGTGACGAAGACCTCGCCGTCGAGGATGGTGATGATCTCGTCGGCGTGGTGGGTCCAGCGGAACGCGCTGGCCGTGGTGCGCCACAGGTAGACCTGCGCGCTCCCATCATGGGTCTGCGAGACCTCCGCGACCTCGGTGACGGGGTCGCCGGAGACGACCCAGTCCGCCGGGATCGGCGCCGGGACGAAGGCGGCCCCGCTCGATCGGACCGCCGTGCTGGCGACGGGGCGGCCCCGCTCGTGCAGCCGGATCTCCGCCGCGAGGCCGACCAGGGCGAGGCCGACGAGGAGGGCCGCGGCGGCGAGCAGCTTCTTCACGGTCGGCTCCCCACCCCGGCGCGGTCGAGTCTGTCCGCGCGTCCCCGCGAGGGGGGTAGAGGCTCGGGTCGCTCCGTTCCAGCCCGCCGCGCCGAACTTCGCGCGTTTAGCTTAACCCCGGGGGCCCGCTCAGGCGGCGTCCGCCCGGCGCTCCGCGATCCAGCGCGTCGCGTCGGCGCGCGGGGCGACAACGTCGGTGTCGATGCGCAGCTGCGGGCTGTAGGCCGGATCCTCGGCGATGACGTCGCCCCAGCGGCGCAGGAAGCGCGCGATCTGCGAGCCCGGCGCGAAGCTGGTCTGCCGCGAGGCGCTCTCGTGGTGCGCCATCTCGGCGAAGGGCGTGTAGACAATGCGGTAGCCGAGCTGCCGCATTTTCAGGCACAGGTCGACGTCGTTGAAGTCGAGGGCGAAGCCCTCGTCGAAGCCGTTGACCGCCTCCAGCACCGCCTTGCGGGTCGCGAAGAGCGCCCCGGTCACCGCCGAGCAGTCGCGCTGCGTCAGGGCCCAGTCGCCGTAGGTCGGCTCGGCCGCGTCCCGGTTGTACCAGGGGTGGGCGAACACATCGAAGATGCCGCCGGTCATGCCGGCATGCTGGATCTTGCCCGTGGGGAACAGCAGCCGGCCGCCGGCGCCGCCGACGCCGCGGTCCAGCGCGAAGGTGAGGAGCGCCTCGATCCAGCCGGGCCGGCGCACGACGAGGTCGTCGTTCATCAGGATGACGAGGTCGGTCTCGGCCGCGCGCCAGAGCGTGTTCATCTTGGCCGCGTAGTTGAACCGCTCGCCCGGCGCACGGGTCGTCAGCAGGCGGGTCAGGGTGAAGCGGTCGGAGCGGCCGCGATAGATCGCGTCGTCGGCGACGTCGTCGCCGATCAGCACCCGGATCCTGTCGGCCGGGTAGGTGCTGCGGCCGAGGCTGTCGAGCAGGTTGATCACGTGGGGCTTGGCGCCCTCCACGACGCGGCCCTGATCGTCCTTCGGGCGGCTCTGGTTGGTCGGCACGACCAGGGTCACGGCCGGCCGCGCGTCGAAGCTCCGGCGGATCTCCAGCGTGTCCGCGGTCAGCCCGGGGGCGGCGCGCAGCGGCATGCCGGACGCCTCGAACCACCGGTCGAGGGCGTGGGCGCGCCCCGCACGGGTCGCCTTCGGGCGCTCCAGCGGCGAGGCGATCAGGGTCTGGGGGATCCGGTCGATGCCGATCCCCGCGGAGATCGCGCCGAGCAGGAACCGGAACCAGGCGGCGCTGCCGTGGCGCAGGCCGAAGTCGGGGCTCAGCCCGGCCAGGGCCGAGACGCGGATCAGCAGCGGGAAGCCGATGTAGTCGTCGGCCATGAGCAGGGCCGGGTTGAAGGCCGGCTTGCAGTGGACGCTCCGGACCTGGCCGGCGCCGTCCACCACGGCGTCGTCGCCGTAGAAGATGCCGATATCGGGCCGCTCCGCCAGCGCGCGCGTCAGGTGCGCGGCGAGGTCGGGGCGCAGCTCGGAGGCCGCGGGCGCGACGAAGATCGCCCGGCAGGCGGGGAACTGGCCGGCCGCGACCTGGGCGAGCCGGCGCTCGTCGAGGGGGCGGAGCTGCGCGTCGAGGGGCAGCGGCAGGATCGCGTCCGGCCACGGGAGCGTGCCCCACGAGCTCGACGGGGCCGGGACCGGCTTCTTCTTCAACACGGGTCGCGTCTCCGGAACGTCAGGATCGTTCGGCGGCCAGGAGGCGGGTCAGGCTCGCCTCCATGGCTCGCGCCACCGCGCCGATGGACAGCCGCTCGCGGATGCGCGCCCGGGCGGCGGCGCCGATCCGGGCCGCGTCGCCGCCGGTCACCGCCCGGGCCGCGTCGTTGAGGGCCCGGGTCAGGTCCGCCTCGTCCACCTGCCCCCACTCGGCGCCCCGCAGGTACGGGCCGTAGGTCTGGTCGAGGGCCGTGACCTCGGCCTTGACGGGGAAGCCGCAGGTGGCGTCGAGGAAGTCGCGGCAGCCGCCGTAATCGGTGGCGACCACGACCTTGCCCATCTCCATCGCCTCGGCGATCGTCAGGCCGAACCCCTCCGAGGAGTGCGACGAGGCGTAGACCGCGCAGAGGTCGAACAGCGCGCCCAGCTCGTTCTGGGAGAGCGGCTGGTCGATCACCACCACGTCGCCGGACGTGCCCACGAGGTCGAGGAGCTTCTTGCCCTCCTCGGGCAGGTCGAAGACGTGCTTGGTCTTGAGCACGAGCTGCCAGCCCGCCTGTCCCAGCCCGGCCGCCCGGAAGGCCCGGATCAGCGCGTGCGGGTTCTTGCGGGCGAGGTAGCTCGAGCCGTCGAAGGCGTAGAGGATCACCCGCTTGGACGGGTCGATCGCGAAGGCCTTGCGCAGGTTGGCCTTGGCGGCGGCGCTCGGCGGCTCGCCGGCCTCGTTCTCGACCACGTAGGGCACGACGTCGACCGGGATGTCGGTGATCTGCCGGAAGATCGCCGCGCAGAACTCCGTGGGCGCCCAGATCGCGTCGAGGCCGTCGACGGTCGGCAGCCAGCCGCCGGGCACGTGCGAGGTCTCCCAGACGAACAGCCCGATCTTGAGCCGCGCCTCCGCGGCGATCGCCCGCTGCCGGTCGCTCATCAGCGAGTGCCAGCTGTCGCCGTTGAAATGCACCAGCGCGACGTCGGCGGGGCCCGAGAAGGTCCGGGCCTGCCACGCCGGCGCCACCCGGGCGTGGACGTGGAACGGCCGTTCCATCGGGTGGACGTTCAGCGCGAAGGGGGTCCGATGCAGGGCGCGGGCGTAGCTGCGGGCCGCGACGCCGAGGCCGTTGGCGTAGTTCATCGGCGAGACGAAGGCGACGCGCAGCGGCCGCGCCGGCGCCTGGGGCCTGCGCAGATCCGCCCAGATCCTGGCGCCCGGATACGTGTAGGTCACGTCGAGCCGGTCGAGGTCGAAGCCGCGCTCGGCGATCGCCTCCCGCACCGCCGCCCCGCCGATCGCGGCGTGCTCGCCCAGCAGCGAGCGCTTCACGAACGGGAAGCCCTGGCTGAGCATGTTCTCCCAGTCGAACAGGGTGCGGTTGTTGCGCGGGTCGTTGACCAGCGACATGTGCTTGTTCTGGGCCGAGAACAGGCTGCGCATCCCGAGCCCGGCCGCGCGCATCCGCTGCGAGAAGGTCAGCTCGTACTCGGTGATCACCGCGTTCTTGTCCGGCCAGTTCGCCACCGACAGGAGGAAGTGGCTGAACGCGTAGGACGACAGGCAGCGCCGCTTCAGGGCCAGGAAGAAGCTCTGGAGGTGGTGGCTGTAGTAGAAATTGTCGGCGAGCCCGATCACCGCCTCCGGGAAGGCGTCGATCTTGGCGAGCAGGCCGGCGAAGTCGTCGCGGTCGAGGGGCCCGACGAGGCTGTCATTGGCGAGGTAGAGCGTCTCGGAATCGAGGAGGTCGGTGTCCTCCAGGAGGACATGCGCCCAGGCGGCGAAGTCGAAGCCGCTGTTCTCGCGCAGGTAGACCGAGGCGCAGAGATCCAGGATCGCCTGGGGCACGGCGTTCTTGTGCTGGTCGGCGGCGATGATCAGGACGAGGTCGGTCCCGTTCTCCGCGAACGCCCGCAGGTAGGGCTCGACGTGGCCGCGGATCCGCCCCTCGGGGCAGTGGGTGATGAACAGGGCCGTGCGGCCGTGCCGCCGAGCCTCGCGCTTCAGGCAGGAGAGGCGCGCGTCGGAGGCTTCCGGCACCGCGGCGCCGGGGACGCGGCGGGTCAGGCGGCCCGCCTCCAGGCCGGTCGTGACGTAGTCGATCAGCGGGTTGAGGCCGAGCGCGGCGACCTTCGGGTAGCGGGCGCGGTACCAGGGCGCGTCGAAGCGCGGCGACGGGCTGGTCGTGCGCCCGCCATCGGCGAGGAAATGCGCCAGCGGGTTCTGCCCGGCCGCGTCGTCACCGAGGAAAGTCTCGGTGTACCAGCGCGTGTCGAACCAGGGGCCCGGGTCGAGGCCCTCGGCGGCGCCGTGCTCGAGGTAGTGGACCAGCGGGTTGAGGCTGTCGGCCCGCACCGCGGCGGACTGGGCCGCGTACCAGTCGGGATCGAACAGCGGGTGGGGCGCGTAGCGGCGGTAACCGCCGGCCATCACGTAGTGCTCCAGGGGCTCGAGCCCGCTGGTCTCGGCCTCCGGGCAGCGCGCGCGGTAGAACGCGGCGTCGAACAGGCCCGACCGGCGGATCAGGTCGACGTGCCGCGACAGGCCGGCGAACTCCTCCGGGTTGCGCAGGTAGCCCTGCTTCCGGCCGGTCTCGTAGAAGTGACTCAGGGCGTTGCCGCCGGCCGCGCGGGCGTCCGGGTAGCGCGACAGGTACCAGGCGGTGTCGAACTGAGGCGACGGGTCGGTGTCGGTCCGCGACAGGAAGTCGGAGAACGCCCGGGCGCGGTGCTCCGCGCCGCCGAGGTAGCGCGTCGCGTACCAGTCCGGATCGAACAGCGGGTTGGGACGGATGCCCGCCGCGGCGCCGCGGTCGAGGTAGTGGAGCAGCGGGTTGGTGCCCTCGGCCCGGAGGCCCGGGACGGAATCGAGGTAGAGATCGCCGTGGAACAGCGGGTGCGGCCAGCGCCCCTCGCGCCCGCCGTGGACCGCGTAGTGCACCGCCGGGTCGATCCCCTCGCCGACCACGTCGGGGTAGCGCCTCGCGTACCAGGCCGGATCGAACAGGCCGGATTCCTTGACCGCGCGGACGAGGTCCGCCTGCCGGGGCTCGCCGCGGCGGCGGCCCTTGAGCCGCCGGGTCAGCGGGCGCGAGAGGGACTGCGCCGCGCCGGCGAGGCCGGCCTTGTCCGACGATCCGACGACGAACACATCTCGAAGGCGCATGGTCAGGTCCGGATACGCGGGAAGCCCGCAAAGCTGCCCACGCCGCGATCCGCGAGAGACATCAGAGGGTTCGGCCGGTCCGGCGGTCGCGGGTGAGGATCGCCCCGGCTTGGGCGCCTTCCTAAAGGTCCGGGTCGCCCACGCCAAGAGCGGGGGCAAGCTCGGCGACCGCCCAGAGACGCGGAGGTCTCGTCCGCCGGCATGCGCGCCGGCCTCGCGCAGCGCGAAACTGGCCACGAACGGGCGTGCGGCGATCCCGACCTTGCCAGCCCGGCACCAGAAGCCCCACACTTGCGGGATTGGCCGGCGGGTCCCGCGGGGCCCGGGCAGGAGATGGATATCGGCATGACGCAGGGGATCAGCCCGGCCACCACCCTGGACGACGGCATCGTGGCGACGGCGGAGAGCTGCCTCGCCGCCGTCGGCGCGGCGCGGGAGGCGATCCACGGGGTGATCTTCGGCCAGGAGGAGGTCGTCGATCTCGCCCTCGTGACTATCCTGGCCGGCGGCCACGGCCTGCTGGTCGGCCTGCCGGGCCTCGCCAAGACCAAGCTGGTCGAGACGCTCGGCACGGTGCTGGGCCTCGACGCGCGGCGCGTGCAGTTCACCCCGGACCTGATGCCCTCGGACATCCTCGGCACCGAGATCCTGGAGGAGGACGCCGAGCGCCGCCGGGCCTTCCGGTTCGTGCAGGGGCCGGTCTTCACGCAGCTCCTGATGGCCGACGAGATCAACCGGGCGAGCCCGCGCACGCAGTCGGCCCTGCTCCAGGCCATGCAGGAGGGCCACGTCTCGGTGGCGGGCGCCCGGCACGACCTGCCCCGGCCGTTCCACGTGCTGGCGACCCAGAACCCGATCGAGCAGGAGGGCACCTACCCGCTGCCCGAGGCGCAGCTCGACCGGTTCCTCCTGGAGATCGACGTCGGCTACCCCGACCGCGCCGCCGAGCGCCGGATCCTGATCGAGACCACCGGCGTGGACGAGGCGCGGCCGCGGGCCGTGATGTCCACCGAGCAGCTGCTCACCGCCCAGCGCCTCGTGCGCCGGCTGCCGGTGGGGGAGGCCGTGGTCGAGGCGATCCTCGACCTCGTGCGCGCCGCCCGGCCGGACAGCGGCGACGCCATCGTGAAGGACAAGCTCCTCTGGGGCCCGGGCCCCCGCGCGAGTCAGGCGCTGACGCTCGCCGCCCGCGCCCGGGCGCTGATCGAGGGCCGGGTCGCGCCCTCGGTGGCGGACGTGAAGGCGCTGGCCGAGCCGGTGCTCAAGCACCGGATGGCACTGAGCTACACCGCCCGCGCCGACGGCGAGACCATCGAGGGCCTGATCGCCAAGCTCGCGGAGAAGCTCTGACTTTGGTCGCGACGAACGCCCTCGACGCCGGCAGGCGCACCCCAGGCCGGCGCGAGAGCGAGGGCGCGACCGCCCTCTCCGACAAGATGCCCCGCCTCGTCCTGGAGGCGCGCCGCGTGTCGAGCCTGCTGGCCCACGGCCTCCACGGCCGCCGCCGCGCGGGGCCGGGCGAGAGCTTCTGGCAGTTCCGCCCCTTCGTGACCGGCGAGGCCGCGGCGCGCGTCGACTGGCGCCGCTCGGCCCGCGACGACCGGCTCTACGTGCGCGAGCGCGAATGGGAGGCGGCCCACAATATCTGGCTGTGGATCGACCGCTCGGCCTCGATGGGGTTCGTGTCGGACCTCGCCTCGGCCCCGAAGGTCGAGCGGGCGCTCGTCCTCGGGCTCGCCCTGGCCGACGCCTTCGTGGAGGGCGGCGAGCGGGTGGGCCTGCTCGGGCTGACCCGCGCGAGCGCCTCCCGCGGGATCGTCGAGCGCCTGGCCCAGGCGCTCGTGGCCGACCACGCGGGCCTGACTCAGGACCTGCCGCCCCGCGCCAGCCCCGCCCGCTTCGACGAGGTGGTGCTGATCGGCGATTTCCTGACCGCGCCGGACCGGATCGCGGCCTCCGTGCAGAGTCTCGCCGGCCGCGGCAGCCGCGGCCATCTCCTCATGGTCGTGGACCCGATCGAGGAGACCTTCCCGTTCACCGGCCAGGCCGTCCTGCACGATCTCGAGGGCGGCCTCAGCCTCGATATCGGCGACGCCGACGCCTGGGGGGCGCGCTACCGGGCCCGGATCGCCGAGCACCGGGCCGCGCTGGCGTCCATCGCCCGCGGACAGGGCTGGACGCTGACGATCCACCGCACGGACCGGCCGGCCAGCGAGGCGGCCCTGCGGCTCGCCACGCTGATCGCCGCCCGCGGCACGGAGTGAGGCCGCCATGCTGGGTCTGACCTTCGCCGCCCCGCTGGCGCTCGCCGCCCTGATCGGCCTGCCGGCCCTGTGGTTCCTGCTGCGGGTGACCCCGCCGCGCCCGCGGCGGATCAACTTCCCGCCGCTGAAGCTCGTCGCCGACCTGGTCCCGCAGCGGCAGACCCCGGCCCGCACGCCGCCCTGGCTGCTGATCCTCCGGCTCCTGATCGCCGCCGCGCTGATCCTCGCGGTCGCGGGTCCGGTCTGGAACGCCGGGGGCATCGGGGAAGGCGGTGGCCGCAGCGCGCTCCTCGTGCTCCTCGACAACGGTTTCCCGGCCGCCCACGACTGGCGCGACCGCCTGCGCGTCGCCACCGACGCGGTCGAGGGCGCCGCCCGGGACGGCCGGCCCGTCGCGGTGATCGGCCTCGCCGACGCCCCCGCGGCCTTCGAGGCGAAGACGCCGGCCGCCGCCCTGGAGCGCCTGCGCGCCCTCGCGCCGCGCCCGATCCTCCCCTCCCGCGACGCGCATCTCGCGACGATCGAGACCTTCCTCGACAAGAACCGCGGCGCCGGCCTCGTCTGGATCAGCGACGGCGTCGCCGGCGCGAACGACACGCGCTTCGCCAAGGGCCTCGCCGACCTCGCGGGCGACAAGGGCGCGGCCCTGACGGTGCTGCGGGCCGACAGGCCGCCCGCCCTCGCTCTCACCGCCACCGAGAATGCCGGCAAGCTCGTGACGCACGCCCTGCGGGCGGCGCCGAACGGGCGCGACGCCGGGGTGATCCGGGCGCTCGACCAGAAGGGCCTGCCGCTGGCCGAGCGCGACTTCGCCTTCGCGGCCGACGCCACCGAGGCGGACGCGACCTTCGAGATGCCTGTGGAGCTGCGCAACAGCATCAGCCGCCTGGAGATCGCGGGCGAGCGCTCGGCCGGCGCCGTGGTCCTGCAGGACGAGCGCGGCAAGCGCCGCCGCGTCGGCCTCGTGTTCGGCGGCACGCTCGACCAGGCGCAGCCCCTCCTGGCGCCGACCTATTACCTGTCCCGGGCGCTCCAGCCCTTCGCGGACGTGCAGGAGCCGCGGGGCGCCAAGGGGACGGCGGACTCGATCAACCAGCTCCTCGACAACCAGGTCTCGGTCCTCGTGCTCGCCGATGTCGGCGCCCTCGACGAGAGGACCACCGCGCGGATCGAGAGCTTCGTGAAGGACGGCGGTATGCTGCTGCGCTTCGCCGGCCCGCGGCTCGCCGCCGGCAACGACCCGCTGGTGCCGGTGCGGCTGCGGCGCGGCGGCCGGACGCTCGGCGGCACGCTCTCCTGGGACAGCCCCAAGACCCTGGCGCCCTTCCCGCCCGAGAGCCCCTTCGCGGGCCTGACGCCGCCCGCCGATATCGGCGTGCGCCGCCAGATCCTGGCCGAGCCGGACGGCGACCTGCCGAACCGGACCTGGGCGTCCCTGCAGGACGGCACGCCGATCGTCACCGCGCAGAAGCGCGGCCAGGGCACGATCGTGCTGTTCCACGTCACCGCCGACACGACGTGGTCGAACCTGCCGCTCTCCGGGCTGTTCATCGACATGCTTCGGCGCGTCGTGGCGCTGGCCGGCGCCTCGGCGCCGGTGCAGGGCGACGCCGCGCGGGCCGCCGCGCCGGTGCTCGCGCCGCGGGTGACGCTGGACGGGTTCGGCGCGCTGGGCTCGCCGCCGGCCTCGGCCACCGCGGTGTCGGCCGACTACGCCGACCGGGCGAACCTTGAGCATCCGCCGGGCTTCTACGGCCCGCCGGACGGAGGCATCAGCGTGAACGCCCTAAAACCGGATGACCGGCTGACGCCCCTCGACACCGCGGCCCTCGACGGCGCCCGGTTCGGGTCGCTCGCCGGGGCCGAGACCCTGGACCTGCGGCCGAGCCTGTTCACCCTGGCGCTGCTGCTGCTCGCGCTCGACACCCTGGCGGGACTGTGGCTCGGCGGCTTCCTGCGCCGCGGCGGTCTGGCGGCCCGCCTGCGCGGACGGCCGGCCGTGCTGGCCCTCGCCGGCCTGGTCCTGCTCGCCGCCCTGCCGGTGCGCCCGGCCGGCGCGGAGGAGCCCCCGGCCAACCGGCCGAACGGCATCGAATCGGCGCTGGTCACGCGCCTCGCCTACGTGATCACGGGCGACGCCGCCGTCGACGAGGCGAGCCGCACCGGCCTCACCGGCCTGACCCAGATGCTGGCCGCGCGCACCGCCCTGGAGCCGGGCGAGCCCGCCGGGATCGATCCGGCGAAGGACGAGCTGGCCTTCTACCCGCTGATCTACTGGCCGATCGCCCCGAACCGGCCGCAGCCCTCGGACGTCGCGATCCGCAAGATCGACGCGTTCATGCGCAACGGCGGCACGGTCCTGTTCGACACCCGCGACGCGCTCACCGCCCGGCCGGGCGGGCCGCCCACCCCGGAAGGGGCCTATCTCCGGAAGATGCTGGCGACGCTCGAGGTGCCGGAACTGGAGCCGGTGCCCCTCGACCACGTGCTGACCAAGGCCTTCTACCTCGTGGACAGCTTCCCGGGCCGCTACGCCACGGGCCAGACCTGGGTGGAGGCGCTGCCGCCGGCCGCGGACGGCGCCGAGCGCCGCCCGGCCCGCGCGGGGGACGGCGTGAGCCCGATCATCATCACCGGCAACGACCTCGCCGCCGCCTGGGCTGTCGGCCGCCGGGGCGAGCCGCTCTACCCGGTCGTGGGCGGCGACCAGCGCCAGCGCGAGATGGCGTTCCGCGGTGGCGTGAACATCGTGATGTACACGCTCACCGGCAACTACAAGGCGGATCAGGTCCACGTGCCCGCGCTGCTGGAGCGGCTGGGGCAGTGATGGTTTTGGACAGACAGCGCGCGGCCGCCTCCCCTCCCTTCTCTGCGTGCCTGCAGATCCGAAGCGCGCGCGCGGCGGCGCGTCGGCAGGACGGGGCGCGGGTCCCCTCTCCCGTGCGGGAGAGGGACAGGGTGAGGGACCATGTCTCCCCGGACGCGGCGCTCCCTGTCGGCACGTCGACGGCGCGCTTGAGCCCGAAACTTCCCGGCCCTCACCCCAGCCCTCTCCCGTACGGGAGAGGGAGCCCGTCGCGCCTGCCCGCGCCGCCGCGTGAGCGTGGCGGCGCCCGGCACGAAGCGCGGCGTCGCCTCACGGATCCGGAGTGCTCCGCCCGATGCTGAGCCTCAGCTTCACCCCCCTCCTGCCCTGGCCGGCCATCGCCGTCCTGGGCGCGATCGTCGCCGTCCTGGCGGTCTTCGCCGTCCTGGCCCGCGGCCGGACCGCGCTGCTGCGCGTCCTCGTCCTCGCCCTGGTGCTGGCGGCGCTCGCCAATCCCGCGCTGGTGCGCGAGGACCGCGAGCCCGTGAAGGACGTGGCCGCCATCGTGGTCGACCGGTCCGGCTCCCAGCAGCTCGGCGACCGGCCGCAGATGACCGACGCGGTCCGCGCCGAGCTGCAGCGCCGCTTCGGGGCGCTGACCGACATCGAGCCCCGCTTCATCGACGTGCCCGATTCCAAGGACGGCGACGACGGCACCAAGCTGTTCACGGCCCTGAGCCAGGCGCTCGCCGACGTGCCGCCGGAGCGGCTCGCCGGGATCGTGATGCTCACCGACGGCGTGGTGCACGACATCCCCGCCTCCCTGGCCCAGCTCGGCATCAAGGCGCCGCTCCACGTCCTCGTCACCGGACACCCGGACGAGCGCGACCGGCAGATCAAGCTCCTGGAGGCGCCCCGCTTCGGCATCGTCGGCAAGGACCTGACGATCCGCGCCGAGGTCATGGAGCGCGGCGGGACCGGCCACGCGGTCGTCACGGTGCGCCGCGACGGCGAGGAGATCGGCCGGCGGGACGTCGCCACCGACAAGCCGTTCTCCCTGAACCTGCGCATCGAGCACGGCGGCCCGAACGTGGTGGAGATCGAGGTCGAGCCGCTGCCGGGCGAGCTCACCACGGTCAACAACCGGGCGGTCCTGCCCATCGAGGGCATCCGCGAGAAGCTCCGGGTGCTGCTCGTCTCCGGCGAGCCGCACCAGGGCGAGCGCACGTGGCGCAACCTCCTGAAGTCGGACGCCAACGTCGACCTCGTCCACTTCACGATCCTGCGGCCGCCGGAGAAGCAGGACGGCACGCCGATCTCGGAACTCTCCCTGATCGCCTTCCCGACGCGCGAGCTGTTCGTCCAGAAGATCAAGGACTTCGACCTGATCATCTTCGACCGCTACGCCAACCAGAGCGTGCTGCCGCAGGCCTATTTCGACAACATCGTCCGCTACGTCCGCGAGGGCGGCGCCCTGCTGATCGCCGCCGGTCCCGAATTCGCCGGACCGGCCAGCCTCGCCCGCACGCGGCTCGCCGGCATCCTGCCGGGCGACCCCGACGGCCGGGTCGTCGAGAAGCCCTACAAGGCGACGCCGACCCAGATCGGCCAGCGCCACCCGGTGGCCCGCGACCTGCCGGGCTCGGACGCCAGCCCGCCCGCCTGGGGCGACTGGCTGCGCATCGTCGAGGCCAGGACCCGGCCGGGGATCCAGCCGATCCTGTCGGGGGCCGAGGGCCTGCCGCTGCTCGCGCTGTCGCGCGAGGACAAGGGCCGCGTCGCCCTGCTCCTGTCCGACCACGCCTGGCTCTGGGCGCGGGGCTACCAGGAGGGCGGCCCCTATCTCGATCTGCTGCGCCGCCTCGGCCACTGGCTGATGAAGGAGCCGGCCCTCGAGGAGGAGGCCCTGCGCGCCCAGACCACCGGGCGCGGCCGCGAGGTGCGGGTCGAGCGCCAGACGATGGCGGACCAGGCCGAGCCGGTCACCGTCACGGGCCCGACCGGCAAGGTGACGACGCTGACGCTCAAGCCCAAGGAGCCCGGCCTGTTCACCGCGACCTTCGACGCGGAGACCCTGGGCCTGCACACCCTGCGCTCGGGCAACCTCGTGGCCTTCGTCAGCGTCGGGCCGGCCAACCCGCGCGAGCTGGCCGACGTGTTCAGCGACACCGAGCGCCTGAAGGCCGCGGCCGACGGATCGGGCGGCTCGGTCCGCCGGGTCGCCGAGACCGGCGGCATCCAGGTGCCGCGCCTCGCGCTGGTGCGCGGCGGCCGCCTCGCCGGCAGCGACTGGATCGGCTTCCGTCCGAGCGACAGCGCCAACATCCGCGGCGTCGAGGTCTACCCGCTGGCGCTCGGCCTCGCGGCGCTGGCCGCGCTGGCGGCCGCCCTGCTCGCCATGTGGCTGGTCGAGGGCCGCCGGGGGCGGGCGGCGTGACGCGGCCCCGCGGCGGGTCGCGCGCGGCGCGCGCGCGGTCCTGTGCGGCGGCGCATGGTCGACGGGTGGCCGCCCGCGTCCTATGACCCCGGTACTCTCGAGATGTCCGCGCCGCGCGCGGGCCCGACGCAACGGAGACAGCCTGCCCGTGACAGCGCAGACCGTGACTGGACGCCTCCTCGCCGCGACACTCCTCGCCGCCTGCCTCCAGCTCGCCCCGGCCCGTGCGCAGGAACCGGCCGCGATGCCGTCGACGCCGGCTGAGTTGCCTGCCACCCTGCCGGCCGCCAACGGCCAGTGGACCCACGCGATCACGCTGATGGGCCAGCCGAAATACGGCCCCGACTTCAAGCATTTCGACTACGCCGACCCGGCCGCGCCCAAGGGCGGGATGGTCCGGTTCGGGGCCCAGGGCGGGTTCGACAATTTCAACATCGTCGTCGCCGGCCTGAAGGGTGACCTCGAGAACGGCATCCAGCAGATCTACGATTCGCTGATGACCGAGTCATCGGACGAGCCGTTCACCTCCTACGGCCTGCTCGCCGAGGCGGTCCGGATCGCCCCCGATCTCGGCTCGGTCTCGTACCGGCTGCGCGAGAACGCCCGCTGGCACGACGGCCAGCCGATCACGCCCGAGGACGTGGTCTGGTCCTTCGACGTGCTCAAGGCCAACAGCCCGTTCTACGCCGCCTACTACCAGACCGTGGCCAAGGCCGCGGTGACCGGGCCGCACGAGGTGACCTTCACCTTCACGGAGACCGGCAACCGCGAGTTGCCGCAGGTGATCGGGCAGCTGCGCGTCCTGCCCAAGCACTGGTGGACCGCCAAGGACGCCAACGGCAAGCCGCGCAGCGTCACCGAGACGACCCTGGAGCCGCCGCTGGGCTCGGGCCCCTATCGCCTCGCGAAGTTCGAGCCGGGCCGCACGACGACCTACACCCGCGTGCCCGACTACTGGGGCAAGGACCTGCCGGTGAACGCCGGGCGCTACAACTTCGACACCGAGCGCTACGAGTATTTCCGCGACGGCACGGTGCTGGTCGAGGCGCTGAAGGGCGACCTCTACGACTTCCGGGTGGAGAACATCGCCCGGAACTGGGCGACCGCCTACGAGGATTTCCCGGCCGTGAAGGAGGGCCGGCTGATCAAGGAGGCGTTCCCCGAGCGCGGCATGGGCATCATGCAGGCCTTCGCGTTCAACACGCGCCGGGACAAGTTCAAGGATCCGCGCGTCCGCCGGGCCTTCAACCTCGCGCTGAACTACGAGGAGATGAACAAGGCCCTGTTCTACGGCCTGTACAAGCGGATCAACTCCTACTTCTTCGGCTCGGAGCTGGCCTCCTCCGGCCTGCCCGAGGGCGAGGAGAAGGCGATCCTCGAGAGCGTCAAGGACAAGGTCCCGGCCTCGGTCTTCACCACCCCCTACGCCAACCCGGTCAACGACGGCCCCGAGGCCGTGCGCAAGAACCTCCGCGAGGCCGTCGGCCTGCTGCGCGAGGCCGGCTACGAGCTGCGCGGCGGCAAGATGGTCAGCAAGGCCACCGGCGAGCCGCTGACCGTCGAGTTCCTGGAGTTCCAGAACACCTTCGAGCGGGTCATCCTGCCGTTCGCGGCGCAGCTGAAGCTGATCGGCATCGACTCCACCCTCCGGGTGATCGACCAGGCGCAGTACCAGAACCGCATCCGCAACTTCGACTTCGACGTCACCACGGCGTCGTGGGGCGAGTCGCTCTCGCCCGGCAACGAGCAGCGCGAGTACTGGGGCTCGGCGGCGGCCGACAAGCCCGGCTCGCGCAACCTGATCGGGATCAAGGATCCCGGCATCGACGCCCTGATCGAGAAGGTGATCTTCGCCAAGGACCGGCACACCGTGATCGCGGCGACGCGCGCCCTCGACCGGGTGCTCCTCGCCCACGACTACGTCGTCCCGCAATGGTCCTCCGACCAGCAGCGGACGCTGCGCTGGAACCGGTTCGGCCACCCGGCGATCCTGCCGCTCTACGCCAGTTCCGGCTTCCCGACGACGTGGTGGTACGACGAGAAGCTCGCGGCCAAGACCGGGGCGCCCCGTTGACGGGGGCGCCCGGGATGCCGACCCGGCGCGGCCTGGTCCTCGGGGCCGGCGCCCTCGCGGCGATGCCGCCGTGGCGCCGCGCCCGCGCGGCCGAGGGGGCGGAGCGCCACGGCCTGTCCAGCTTCGGCGAGCTGAAATACGGTCCCGACTTCGCGCATTTCGACTACGTCAATCCGATGGCGCCCCGCGGCGGGCGCTTCTCGGCGCAGCTCGCCGCGACGACCGGCAACCAGTCGCTCAACACCTTCAACACGCTCAACATCTACGTGCTGCGCGGCGACGGGGCCGCCGGCATGAACCTGACCTTCGACAGTCTGATGGTCCGGGCCCTCGACGAGCCGGACGCCCTCTACGGGCTGGTCGCGCGCGCCGTCACGGTCAGTCCGGACGGCCTGACGTACACCTTCGCGCTGCGCCCGCAGGCGCGGTTCCACGACGGCTCGCCGCTGACCGCGCGGGACGCGGCCTTCAGCCTCAAGCTCCTGCGCGACAAGGGCCATCCCGAGATCGCCGAGGTCATCCGTCCCATGACCGACGCCCGGGCCGAGGGCGACGGGCGGCTCGTGGTGACCTTCGAGCCGGGCCGCGCCCGGGACCTGCCGCTGTTCGTCGCGCAGCTGCCGCTCTTCTCCGCCGCCTACTACGCCGGCCGGGACTTCGAGGCCTCGACCCTGGAGGCGCCCCTCGGCTCCGGTCCCTACCGGGTCGGCGCCGTCGACGCGGGCCGGTCCATCGGCCTGGAGCGCGTCCCGGATTACTGGGCCGCCGAACTGCCGGTGAATGTCGGCCAGAACAATTTCGACGCGATCCGCTACGAGTATTTCCGCGACCGCACCGTGGCGTTCGAGGCGTTCAAGAGCGGCGCCTTCACGTTCCGCGAGGAGTTCACCGCCCGGGTCTGGGCCACCGGCTACGACTTCCCGGCGATGAACGAGGGTCGCGTCGTCCGCGAGACGGTGCCGGACGCGCGGCCGAGCGGCACGCAGGGCTGGTGGATCAACACCCGACGCGCGGCGTTCCGCGACCCGCGGGTGCGCGAGGCGATCGGCCTGTGCTTCGATTTCGAGTGGTCGAACCGCAACCTGATGTACGGCGCCTACGCGCGCACGGCCTCGTTCTTCGAGAATTCCGACCTCAAGGCGACCGGCAAGCCCTCGGCCGAGGAACTCGCCCTGCTGGAGCCGTTCAAGGACCTGCCGCCCGAGGTGTTCGGCGAGGCCTGGGCGCCGCCGGTCTCCGACGGGTCCGGCCAGGACCGGGCGCTGCTGAAGCGCGCCGACGCGCTCCTGCGGGAGGCCGGCTGCACCCGCCAGGGCGGCAACCTGCTGCTGCCCGGCGGCCAGCCCCTGACCCTCGAGTTCCTCGACGAGGATCCGGTCTTCCAGGCGGTCACGCAGCCCTTCATCCGCAACCTCGGACTGCTCGGCATCAGGGCGAGCCTGCGCACGGTCGACCCGTCCCAGTACCAGGCGCGGCTGAAGGATTTCGACTTCGACGTCACGCCGCGCCGCTACAGCAGCGGGCTCACCCCCGGCGCGGAGCTGCGCGAGACCTACGGGTCCCGCTCCGCCGGGACCGCGGGCTCGAACAACCTCGCGGGAATCGCGAGCCCGGCGATCGACGCGCTGCTCACCGCCGTCGCCGACGCGACGTCGCGGGCCGACCTGACCACCGCCTGCCGGGCCCTCGACCGGGTCCTGCGGGCCGGGCGCTACTGGGTGCCGATGTGGTACGCCTCGACCCACCGCCTCGCCCTCTGGGACGTGTACGGCCGCCCGGCGACCCCGCCGAAATACGACCTCGGCGCCCCTGGGACGTGGTGGTTCGACGCCGACAAGGCCAAGCGGATCGGGCGGGACTGACGCCATGCTCGCCTACATCCTGCGCCGCATCGGCCTGATGATCCCGACCCTGTTCGGGATCATGCTGATCACCTTCACCATCGTGCAGTTCGCCCCCGGCGGACCGGTGGAGCGGGTGCTGTCGCAGCTCCAGGGCCAGCGCGACGGGGCCATGTCCCGCGTCACCGGCGGCTCGGGCGACCTCGGCGGCGCCAGCCGGCCGTCGGGCGGCGGCGGAGACGCCAGTTCCCGCTACCGCGGCGCCCAGGGGTTGAGCCCGGAATTCATCGCCAAGCTCGAGAAGCAGTTCGGCTTCGACAGGCCGGCGCCCGAGCGCTTCGCCAAGATGCTGTGGGACTATGTCCGGTTCGATTTCGGCCGCAGCTACTTCCGCGACGTCACGGTCATCCAGCTGATCAAGGAGCGCCTGCCGGTCTCGATCTCGCTGGGCCTGTGGATGACGCTGCTGTCCTACGCGATCTCGATCCCGCTGGGCATCCGCAAGGCCGTGGCGGACGGCACGCGCTTCGACCGCGCGACCTCCTTCGTGGTGATCATCGGCTACGCGATCCCGGGTTTCATGTTCGGGCTGATGCTCATCATCCTGTTCGCCGGCGGCTCGTTCTACCAGTGGTTCCCGCTGCGCGGGCTGACCAGCGAGGGGTGGGAGAGCTTCTCGCCCTGGCACAAGGTGACCGACTACGCGTGGCACATGGTGCTGCCGCTGACAGCCCTGGTGATCGGCGCCTTCGCCACCTCGACCCTGCTCACCAAGAACTCGTTCCTCGACGAGATCCGCAAGCAGTACGTGCTGACCGCACGGATGAAGGGGCTCTCCGAGCGGCGCGTGCTCTACGGGCACGTGTTCCGCAACGCCATGCTGATCGTGATCGCGGGCTTTCCGGGCGCCTTCATCTCGGCCTTCTTCACCGGTTCGCTGCTGATCGAGACGATCTTCTCCCTCGACGGCCTGGGCGAGCTGTCGTTCCGGGCGATCGTCGGGCGCGACTATCCGGTGGTGTTCGCCACGCTCTACATCTTCTCGCTGCTCGGGCTCGCGGTGAACCTGCTGTCCGACCTGATCTACGTCTGGATCGACCCGCGGATCGATTTCTCGGCCCGGGCGACCTGACCGCGCGGCGCGCGGGCCGTCAGGCCTCCGGCAGGCCCGCGGCACCGGCCGGCATCGGCGGCTCGCCGCCCGGAGGCCCGGCGAGGCCCAGCAGCGCCGCGATCGCGTCGCCGTCCGGCGAGCCGAGCAGATCCGCCAGGGTGTAGCGGTCGAGGACGGCGAGGAACGCCGCCAGAGCCTCCCCCAGCACCCGCCGGAGCCGGCACGGGGCCGTGATGGCGCAGGCGCCGCCGCCGAAGCACTCGACCAGCGCCAGGTCGTCCTCGGTCTGGCGCACCACCGCACCGACGACGATCTCCCCCGGCGGCATCGCCAGGCGGAGGCCGCCGCCCCGGCCGCGGATCGTCCGGATCAGGCCCAGCCGTCCCAGCTGGTGGACCACCTTGGTCAGGTGATTCTCCGAGATGCCGTAGGCGCGGGCGATCGCGGCGATGGAGCTCTGCTCGGGCTCGTGGAGCCCGACGTAGATCAGCGTGCGCAGCGCGTAATCCGTGTAGCGGGTCAGGCGCATCTCAACTCCAGAAGACGATCTCTGCCGTGGGGCGATGCGGTGCCCGCCGCGAGCCGCGTCCGTACGCCCTGCGGAGAAGCGGCACCACCGCCGACGCGGGGCCGATCGCCGCCCCATAAGATATATTTTTATTGCACCTTTCGAGGGGCGCGCTAGAAGATGCATATCGTATGCACCTTCTGAGCCGTGCCATGCCCGCGCCCCTGTCCCCCGCCACCGTCGCTCTCATCAAGGCCACCGTCCCGGCCCTGGAGGCCCACGGCCTCACCATCACGCGGCGCATGTACGAGCGCCTGTTCGAGAACGCGGAGATCCGCGACCTCTTCAACCAGTCCCATCACGGCGAGACCGGCGCGCAGCCGAAGGCCCTGGCCCAGGCCGTGCTCGCCTACGCCCGCAACATCGACAATCTCGGTGTGCTGGCCGGAGCGGTGGAGCGTATCGCGCAGAAGCACGTCGCCCTGAACATCCTGCCGGAGCACTATCCCCACGTCGCCGACGCGCTCCTCGGCGCGATCGGGGACGTCCTCGGTGAGGCCGCCACGCCGGAGATCGCCGCGGCCTGGGGGGAGGCGTACTGGTTCCTGGCGGAACTGCTGATCGGCCGGGAGGCCGCGATCTACCGCGACCACGCCTCCGAGCCGGGCGGCTGGAACGGCTGGCGCGACTTCGTGGTCGAGAGCGTGACCCAGGAGAGCGAGACGATCCGCTCCTTCGTCCTGGTCCCAGCCGATGGCGGCCCGGTGCTGCGGCATCGGCCGGGCCAGTATCTCGGCTTCCTCCTGGACCTGCCGGGCCGCGGCGTGCTGAAGCGGAACTACTCGGTGTCCTGCGCGCCGAGCGACCGGGCCTACCGCATCACCGTCAAGCGCGAGGCGGCGCCGGGCCGGCCGGCCGGGATCGCCTCGAACTGGCTGCACGACCACGCCCAGCCCGGCACCGTGCTGAAGGTCGCGGCTCCGGCGGGCGATTTCAGCCTCGACGCGGAGGGCGACGCGCCCGTGGTGCTGGTCAGCGGCGGCGTCGGGCTGACCCCGATGATCAGCATGCTCGAGACCATCGCGGCGGACAGCCCGGACCGGCCGACCTGGTACGTGCACGGCGCCCTGTTCGGCCGCGTGCACGCCCTGCGCGACCACGCCCGGGCGCTCGCGGCGCGGGCCCGCAACGCGCGGCTCGTGACCTTCTACGCGGAGCCCGAAACCGCGGACCGGCCGGGTGAGCACTACGACGTCAAGGGCCTGATCACGGCGGACTGGCTCGTCGAGCACACGCCGCACGACCGAGCGACCTACTATCTGTGCGGTCCCAAGCCGTTCCTTCGGGATCTCGCCACCGGCCTGCTGCGCCGCGGCGTCCCGGCCGAGCGGGTGAAGTTCGAGTTCTTCGGCCCGGCCGACGAGCTGTTCGACGAGCCCCGGCAGGCGGCCTAGGCGGCGCTCAAGCCGGCCCGGCGCCGCGGAGCGGGCGCTCCGGGCCGAGCACCCGCGCCACGGTCGTCCGCAGGGCCTGCGCGCTTCGGTAGCCCACCGCCGCCGCGACCGCCCGCGGCGGCCGCCCCTCGGCCGCGAGCGCCAGCGCCCGGATCACGCGGGCCCGGGCCCGCCAGTCGCCGAAGCTGAGGCCCGTTTCCGCACGGAAGCCGCGCGTGAGCGTGCGGCGGCTCGCGCCGGCCCGGTCGGCCCAGGCGTCGAGATCGGCCTCCGAGGCCGGATCCTCGATCAGCGCGAGGCAGACGCGGCGCAGGCGCGGGTCGCGCGGGAGCGGCAGCGCCAGCGGCGTCGCGGGGGCCCGGCCGATCTCGTCGAGCACCAGGGCGGCGAGGTGGCCGCCGCGGCCGTCGACCGCGTAGAGCACCGGCTCCTCCGCCAGCGCCGTGAGCGCCGAGGCCATGAGCCGCGACACCGCGATCACCCGGCAACTCGCCGGGAAGGACCGGACCGCGGCGGGATCGAGATAGGCCGAGCACATCGAGACCGCGCCGTGGGTCGCGACCGCGTGCGGCAGCCGCGGCGGGATCCAGAGGGCGTGCCCCTCGGGAACGACCCAGGTGCCGTCGTCCGCGAAGGCCATCATCAGCCCGGACGTGGCGTAGAGCAGCTGCGCGCGGGGATGGAAGTGCCGGTCGAGATGCATCCCGGCCGCGTAGGTCTTGGGCATCACCGCGACCGGGCGGGGTACGTCCTGATAGTCGGCCGCCTCTGTCGACCGCCCCGCGGCGGCGCGCGCCCCCGTCAACATTGGCCCGTTCGCGTACATATCCGGCCCAACACCGCCATCGGGTCAGGCTATCAGGGTGCCGTCCCGGAGGATACGCCGCGATGGATTCGGATACACTGTCCCGCCGCACCCTGCGCTTCGTGAACGTCGCGCACGCCCTCGACCACTTCGTGCTGCTGATCTACCCGACCGCGGTCATCGCCATCGCGGCCCAGACCGGGCTCGGCTACGGCGAGCTGATCGGGCTCGCCACCGGCGCCTTCGTGGCCTTCGGCCTGTGCTCGCTGCCCATGGGCTCGCTCGCCGACCGGTTCGGGCGGCGCAACATGCTGGCGGTGTTCTTCTTCGGCTACGGCCTGTCCTGCCTCGGCGTCGCGAGCGCCTCGACGCCGCTCGGCTTCGCCCTCTGGCTCTGCGTCCTCGGGCTCGCCTCGGCGATCTACCACCCGGTCGGCTCGGCCATGCTGGTGACCCATGCCCGCCGGCTCGGGCACGATCTCGGCATCAACGGCGTCTGGGGCAATTTCGGCGCGGCCTCCGCCTCCGGCCTCACCGCGCTGCTCGCCGCCACGATCAGCTGGCGCGCGGCCTTCGTCGTTCCCGGCCTCGTCTGCCTCGCCTGCGGGGCGGCGTTCGTGGCGCTGGTCCCGGGCGACGGCGACGCCGCGGGAAGGAAGGCCGGCGGCGCGGCGGTGATCCCGGTGACCCGGCCCTGGGCCCTCATGGCGATGTTCGCCCTGTCGATCTTCGCGGGCGGCCTGACCTTCAACCTGACGACGATCAGCCTGCCCAAGGTGATCGACGAGGGCGTCGGGCAGGCGCTGCCGCTGGCGCTGACCGGCTCCCTCGCCACGGGCGTCTTCCTGTTCGGGGCGCTGATGCAGCTCGCCATGGGCCGGCTGATCGACCGCTACAGCCTGCCGTCCCTGTTCGTGGCGCTCTCGGTGCTGCAGCCGCTGGGGCTCGGGATCGCGGCCGTCTCCACCGGCCTGCCGCTGCTCGCCGGGCTCGTCCTCGCCATGACGGCGATCTACGGGCAGGTGGTGATCAACGACGCGATGATCGCCCGCTACGTCCCGCCCGCCTACCGGGCCCGCGCCTACAGCGTGCGGTACTTCGTGGGCTTCACGGCGAGCGGCTTCGTGGTGCCGGCGATCGCCCTCCTGCACGACCGCGGCGGCTTCGCGCTGGTCCTCGGCGTCGCCTCCGCCTGCGGCGCGGTGATCTGGCTCTCGGCCCTGGGCTTCCTGAGGCTGACGCAGGGCGGCGAACGGCCCGCGCTGGCCGCCGCCGAGTAGCGCGACGGTTTGCGGGTCCGGCCCGGCGCTGCTACGCGGCGGCCGTCCGACCCGCGAGCACCCCGTGACCGATCTGTCCCTCGTCATCCGGCCGGAGCGGCCGGAGGATGCCCCCGCCATCGAGCGCCTCCATGCCCGGGCCTTCGGCCCCGGCCGCTTCGCCCGCACCGCCTACCGCCTCCGCGAGGGCGCGGCCGAGCGGATCGACCTCGGCATCACCGCCTCGGTCGGCAGCTTCCTCGTCGGCTCGGTCCGGATGGGTCCGGTGCGGACCGGGGCGACCCCGTTCGTGATGCTCGGCCCCCTGGCGGTCGATCCGAGCTTCGAGGGCCGCGGCATCGGCGGCACCCTGACCCGCGCGGCGATCGACGGGGCGCGGCGGGCGGGCGAGGGCCTGGTGATCCTCGTCGGCGACGCGCCCTACTACGCCCGCTTCGGCTTCACGCCGGTCCCGCCCGGGCGCCTGACGCTGCCGGGGCCGGTCGACCCGGCGCGCCTGCTGTGGCTGGAACTGGCCGACGGTTTCGGCGCCGGCGCGTCGGGCGCCGTTGAGGCGCTCGGCCCGACGCGGTGACGGAGACGGTCCCGCGCCGCCGTCGCGCGCGGTCCCGTCAGGCCCGCCGGAGCGCCAGCGCGGCGATCAGGCCGGCCGCGAGCAGGGCGAGCGCCACCGGCGTCGCCGAGGTCGCGGGCCACGCGGAGGCGGCGACCGTGAACAGCGCCCCGAAGGTCATCTGCGTGAAGCCGTAGAGGCTGGACGCCGAGCCGGCCGCGTGCGGGTCGACGTTCATCAGCCCCGCCACCGCGTTGGGGCTGAGCAGGCCGACGCCCACCGCGTAGGCGAAGAGCGGCACGATCAGGCTGACCACGCCGAGCATGCCGGTGCGGTCCACGAGCAGCAGCGACAGCGCCGCGCCGATGCAGAGGAGGTTGCCGCTCCGCGCCGCCTTGCGGATCGGCACCCGGGCGGCGAGC
>NZ_JBQEPK010000014.1:0-127106 GCF_052045615.1 Methylobacterium sp. 22177
CTGGGTCTCGGCACCATGGTCGGATGGAAGCGCATCGTCGTCACGGTGGGCGAGAAGATCGGCAAGACCCACCTGACCTACGCGCAGGGCGCCTCGGCCGAGATCGTCGCCGCCGGCACGATCGGGCTGGCCGAGCTCTACGGCCTGCCGGTCTCGACCACCCACATCCTGTCGTCGGGCGTCGCCGGCACCATGGCGGCCAACGGCTCGGGACTCCAGATGTCCACGGTGCGCAACATGGCGCTCGCCTGGGTCCTGACCCTGCCGGCGGCCATCACCCTCGCGGCCGTGCTGTTCTTCATCCTGCGCCACGTGTTCTGACGCGGGCTCGGCCCGGGCGGGCCGGAGACCGCGGTCCGCCTCCGACGAGGCGGCCCGGTCTCCGGCTTCCTGCAGCGCCCCCCGACGCTTCAGGAACTCGCCATCGCCCGCACGAAGGCCAGGCAGGTCCGGCGCGCCGCCGGACTGTCGATCGTCACGAACGCCGACACGAGGTCGGCCGCCTGGGTCATGGCCGCGTCGGGCCGGTCGGCATCCGGGTAGAAGCTCGCCACCGGCACGTCGAGGATGCCGGCGATGCGGCTCAGGGCGTCGCTGGCGCGCGCCGTCTCCGGGGACGGCGTGCGGGTTCGGGCCGGATCCGCGGAAGCGTCGGGCGCCATCGCTCAGGCCGCCTTGTGGCCGAGCTGGATCGCCCGGGCGATCTCCGAGCGCCGCGCGGCGTAGCCCGGTGCCACCATCGGGTAGTCGGCCGGCAGGCCGTACTTCGCCCGGTAGCGCTCGGGGGTGAGGCCGTGCGCGGTGAGGTGGCGCTTCAGGGTCTGGTAGGACCGGCCGTCGATGAAGCTGATCAGGCCCGTGTCCTGGATCGACGCTTCGACCTGCGGCTGGCTCAGCCCGACCCCGCCGAAATCGGACGGCGCGCGGCGGAGCACCGCGATCGCCGCGTGCACTTGGTCGATCAGCGCCGGCAGCGCCGTGACCTCGATCGCGTTGCGCGAGACGTAGGCCGCGACGATCGCGCCGACCTTCTCCAGCATGAAAGTTGAACGGTGGTCGGTAAGGTGGTCCATCTGAGACATCGCTGTTCGAGGGCGTCCCACCATCCGGGCCTCGTCCCCGAGCGGCCGGCTCGCACCGGGTGTCGCGCGGAGGAAGGCTGAGCAACGGTTCAGCCGGCGGGACATTTCTACCTCAAGTTGATTTCTCTCCGTTTCTTGAGGTTGCAGATAATATACAATATGAGCGGACGGCGGTTTGTCCGACGGCGCGAGGTTTTTTGCTCCACCGCGCAACGGACGGCATTCCGGCCATGGTTACTGATGTGTTCACTGTTTTCGGCCGCCGAGATCGGTGCCCGAACTCGACTTCGGCATCGGCGGTCCCGCGTCGCGCCCGCTCGGGCCGTCCCGCCCGCCTCGGCCGGTCCCTGCGCCGGGCGCGCGGTGGGCCTCGCGTCTCGGTCCCAGCGGGCTGTCGCGGGATCGGGTCCATGCGGACTTCGGTCTCGACCGCCGGCGGACAGGGCCGCACCCGTGGCGGAGATCGGGTTGGACCTGCGCGTCGCCGGTCTCGCCGGGCGGATGGCCCGGGAGGTGCCCCGGCCGATCCGCGGCAGCGGCGCGGTCCCGCGGGCGAGGGCCTATGGTGCGGCCGACCGCGGCGATCCCGACCTCGACCCGCCCCGGTGGACCTGTCGCCGCGCCGGCCGGTCCGTGCCTCGGCCGAGGCGCGCGGCATCGCCAGCCACGCCCACACCGGCCGCCGCTTCAAGGTCCGTCGCGGCCTGAAGCCCCGCGACGACCGCTGGCGGCCCGCGCCGCCGCCCGAGATCCGCCACCCCGGCCACGCCGGGGCGGCGGGCCGTCTCACGCCGCGCGGTCGCTCCGGCGCAGGCTCGCCGGCATGGCGAAGAGCGCCAGCCCGGCGGCGACGAGGCAGAGCACGCCGATCCCGTAGAGCGCGGGCGTCGTCGAGCCGGTGAGATCCTTCACCCAGCCGACCATCACCGGGCTGACGATGCCGCCGAACTGCCCGAGCGTGTTGATCAGCGCGATCCCGCCGGCCGCGCCGACGCCGGTGACGAGCTTGGCCGGCAGCGTCCAGAAGGTCGGGATCGACGCGACGATGCCGGCCCCCAGCAGCGCCAGGGCGAACATCAGCGGCACGATGTGCTTGTCGAACAGGCCGGCGCCGAAGAAGCCGAGCGCCGCCGCGATGGCGAGGCCGGCGACGAATTTCGGCCGCTCGCCCGAGGCGTCGGACAGGCGCCCGATCACCACCATGCTGATCGCCCCGCAGATGTAGGGAATCGCCGTCAGGAAACCCACCGAGGCCGCCTGCCCGCCGCTCGCGGTCTTGATCAGGTCCGGCCCCCAGAAGTTCAGCCCGTAGGAGCCGATCTGGAGCAGGAAGTAGATCAGCGCGATCAGCAGGAAGCCCGGCTGCTTGATCGCCCCGATCAGCGAGTGGTCGCCGATATCTCGGTTGTGGTGGGCGATCCGGCTCGACAGGAGCGCCTTCTCGGACTCGGACAGCCAGCGGGCGTCGGCGATCCGGTCGTCGAGGCGCGTCAGCACGAGCATTCCGAGCACGAGGCAGGGCAGGCCGCCGGCCAGGAACAGCCATTGCCAGCCGGCGAGGCCCCCGACGCCGTTGAGGCCGCCGAGGATCAGGCCCGCCACCGGCGCGCCGAAGATCCCCGAGAAGGCCGAGGCCACGAACATGAACGAGGTGATGCGGCCGCGATGCGAGGCCGGGAACCAGATGGTCAGGTAGTAGAGGATGCCGGGGGCGAAGCCCGCCTCCATCGCGCCGATCAGGAAGCGCAGGGCGTAGAAGTGCCACTCGCTGCGGATGAAGATCATCAGCGCGGTGGCGATGCCCCAGGAGATCATGATCCGGGCGATCCAGCGCCGCGCCCCGACCCGGTAGAGGAACAGGTTCGAGGGCACCTCGAAGATCACGTAGCCGACCACAAACATGCTCGCGCCGAGCCCGTAGGCGACGTTGCTGAAGCCGAGGTCGCTCTGGAGCTGGAACTTGGCGAAGCTGATGTTGATGCGGTCGAAGAACGCGAACATGTAGCAGATCATGATCAGCGGCATGAGCCGCCACGCGACCTTGCGGACGACGCCGGTCTCCGTCACCGCGCCGGTCTCGGCGGCGGCCGGCGACCCGGACAGGGCTGCGGTCATGGTTTCCTCCGTGGTGTGTTCTTGAGGGACGTGTCTTGGGCGGTGCCGCCTTCGGACGGGCGGCTTTCCGCGAAGTCAGGTTCGGGCGCAGCTCACGGCACACGACGGCGATGCCGCCTTCGCCGGACGAGGCGCGGGTCCCCTCTCCCGTTCGGGAGAGGGACAGGGTGAGGGATCAGGTCTGTCCGGATGAGAAGCGTCCTGCCGGCACGTCGACGGTGTGCCACATCCGGAGAGTTCTCATCCCTCACCCCGACCCTCTCCCGTTCGGGAGAGGGAGCGCGTCGCGTCCGACGCGTGGGGCGGGCCATTGTAAGGCCGCCCCTCTCCGTCTCCGGCTCAGGCCGCCCGGGCGGGCGCCGGGTGCAGGTCGCAGGGCCGTCCGGCCTTGGCGACCTGGCCGGGCACGTCGTGGCCGACGAGGCGCGGCAGGTCGCGCGACAGGCCGATCAGCGCCGGGAGGTCGAGGCCCGTCGGCACGCCCATCTCGTGGGCCATGCTGACGAGATCCTCGGTGCAGATGTTGCCGGTGGCGCCGGGCGCGAACGGGCAGCCGCCCAGGCCGCCGAGCGCCGCGTCGAAGCGGCGGGCGCCCGCGTCGTAGGCCGCCAGCACGTTGGCGAGGCCGAGGCCGCGGGTGTTGTGGAAGTGGAGCGTCAGGCGGCCGGGACCGACGAGGGGCAGGACCCGCGCGACGAGGCGGCTCACCTGCCGGGGATTGGCCATGCCGGTCGTGTCGGCCAGCGTCACGCCGTCGACGCCCAAAGACAGGTAGCGCTCCACCTGCGCGACGACCGTGTCGGCGGGCTGGTCGCCCTCGAACGGGCAGCCGAAAGCCGTCGCCACCGTGGCGTTGGTGCTGACGGGGGCGCCGCGCACCGAATCCATGATCCGCGCGAAGCCGGCGATCGAGTCGGCCGGACTCATGCCCATGTTGGCGCGGTTGTGGGTCTCGCTCACAGAGGCGACGAGGTTGATCTCGTCGACCCTGGCGGCGAGCGCCCGCTCGGCGCCCTTCGGGTTCGGCACCAGGGCGACGTAGACGGTCCCGGGCCGGCGCCGGATCCCGGAAAAGACCTCGGCCGCGTCGGCGAGGGCCGGCACCGCCTTCGGCGAGACGAAGGAGGAGACCTCGATCCGGCGGAAGCCGGCCTCCGCCAGGGCGTCGATCAGGCGGATCTTCTCCGCCGTCGGCACGAAGACCGGCTCGATCTGGAAGCCGTCGCGGGTCGCGACCTCCTGGACGATCAGCGCGTCGCCGCTCATGCCACGGCTCCCTTCTCGCGCAGCGCGGCGATGCGCGCCGGGTCGAGACCGAGCTCGGCGAGCACGGAATCGGTGTGGGCGCCGAGGGCCGGCCCCTGCCAGCGGACTTCGCCAGGCGTGTCGGAGAGCTTCGGCACGATGCCGGGCATCTTCACGGCCGTCCCGCCGGGCAGCTCCGCCTGCAGGATCATGTCGCGCGCCTGATAATGCGGATCGGCCACGATGTCGGCGACCGAGTAGATGCGGCCGGCGGGCACGTCGGCGGCGTCGAGGACGGCGAGCGCCTCCTCCACACTCTTCGTCTTCGACCAGTCGGCGATGGTGCCGTCCAGCATGGCCGACTGCTTGGAGCGGCCCTCGTTGTTGCGCAGGGCCGGGTCGTCCGCGAGGTCGGGACGGCCGATCGCCGTCATCAGGCGGCGGAAGATCGGGTCGCTGTTGCCGGCGATGACCACGTAGCCGCCGTCCCGCGTCGGGTAGGTGTTCGACGGGGTGATGCCCGGCAGGGCGCCGCCGGTGCGGGTGCGGACCTCGCCCAGCAGGTCGTACTCCGGGACGAGGCTCTCCATGACGTTGAACACGCTCTCGACGAGGGAGACGTCGATCACCTGACCGGCGCCCTGCCCGGTCTTCACGCGCAGCAGGGCCATCAGCGCGCCGATGACGCCGTGGAGCGAGGCCAGGGTGTCGCCGATGCTGACGCCGACCCGGGCCGGCGGGGAATCCGGGCTGCCGGTGGTGAAGCGGATGCCGCCCATCGACTCGCCGATGGCCCCGAAGCCGGGCCGGTCGCGGTAGGGGCCGGTCTGGCCGTAGCCCGAGATCCGGACCATCACGAGGTTCGGGTTGAGGGCGGAGAGCACGTCCCAGCCGAGGCCGAGCTTCTCCAGGCCGCCGGGACGGAAGTTCTCGACCACCACGTCGGCGCTCGCGGCGAGCTGCTTGACGATGTCGAGCCCCTCGGGCGACTTCAGATTGACGGCGATCGACTTCTTGTTGCGCGACTGCAGGTACCACCAGAGCGAGGTGCCCTCGTGCATCTTGCGCCACTTCCGGAGCGGGTCGCCCTCGCCCGGGGCCTCGACCTTGATCACCTCGGCGCCGAACTCGGCCATCAGCCGCGTGGCGAAGGGCGCGGCGATCAGCTGACCGAGCTCGAGAACGCGGATACCGCTGAGCGGACCGGACACGGCTTTCCTCCATCGTTTGTTGCCCCGGAGATAAGGCCCTTCCCGGCGCCGAGTCCAAACGCGATGCGCCACCGGGCGTTCGCGAACGGAGAACGCCGGCTCAGCGCCCGGCGACAGCCCGGAGATGCTCCAGCAGGAGCGCCGCCGCGGGGGGCAGGGCGCCCGGGCGGACCACGAGGCGCAGCGTGCGCTGCGCCCAGGGATCGGTGAGCGGCACCGCCGTGAGGTGCATCGGCGGCCCGAGCAGGGCGTAGACGTGCTCCGGCACGGTGCCGAGCCCCAGGCCGACCTGCGCCATGCGGCAGATCGCGTCGAAGCTCGGGACGTGCATCCGCAGCCGCAGCGGCCGGCCGAGGCGCCGGGCCTCGTCGCGCAGGGCGGCGTAGATCGAGCTCTCCGCGTGCAGCCCGACATGGTCGTAGTCGAGGCTGTCGGCCAGCGCGACGGCGCCGCGGCCGCTCAGGGGATGCCCGGCCGGCATCACCAGGACGAGGCGGTCGCTCCGGTACGGGTAGGCGGTGAGGCCGCGGGTGTCGGTGTTGTCCGCGCAGAGGCCGAGATCGGCGAACCCCTCCTCGACGCCGGCGACGACGCCGCCGCTCGGGCGCTCCTCGAGGTCGACCCGGATCCCGTCCTGCGCGGCCAGGAAGGCCTGCAGGTCCTCGGGCAGGAACTCCACGATGGCCGAGAGGTTGGCGAGCACCCGCACGAAGCCGCGCACGCCCCGGGCGTGCTCGGCGAGTTCCAGGGCGATCTGCTCGGCGCTCGCCAGCATCCGGCGCGTGTGGTGCAGCAGGGTCTCGCCGGCCGGCGTGAGCCGCATGCCGCGCGGCTCGCGGGTGAGCAAGGTGCAGCCCAGCGCGTGCTCCAGTTCGGCGAGGCGCTTGCTGACCGCCGAGGGCGCGATCGCCGCGCGGCGGGCCGCGCCGTTCAGCGTCCCCTCCGCGCAGATGGCCGCGAACAGCCGGAGCGTCTTCAGGTCGAGGCGGCTCAGGGTCGCGGCCGCGGGCAGGTCGGCGGACATCCGGCGGCGCGGTGCGGGCGGGCCGTCAGTCGCGGGAGCCGACCGGCTGGCCGTAGGTGCCGAGGCCGGCCTTGGCCCCCTCGCGGTTGACGAGGCCGAACCGCAGCACCGCCTGCTCCAGGTAGTCGATCGCGTCGACGAGATGGGCGCGCGCCTCGGCGATGCTCTCGTCCCCCTCCTCGACCGGCGTCTCGGCGAGCTTCACGGCGGCGATCAGGACGCGGTCGCGCTCGTCCTCGATCCGCGGATCGCGGGCGAGGTGGCCCCGGACGCGGGCGTCGAACGTCTCGATGACCGACCAGGGCAGCGCGTCCTTGCCGGCCGGCGCCCGGTACGCCCGGGCGTGGCGCCGCGCGTCGGCGCTGGCGGCCCTGACATGGTCGGCGAGTGCTGCATCCATTCCCGGCCTCCGCGGCGCCGCGCCGATCCTCGGCTCGAGGGTCCGAACGTCCGCCGGCGCGGTCCGTTGCCGACGCCTTAGCGGGCCGCGGCACAAACCTTCAAGGCCGGGCGAGCCGGGGCCTTACCTTGGCGGTTCCGGCCCTTATCTCTCGGACTCGTGATCAAGCGGCCGAGTCTCGGCCGGCAGATGGGGGACGATATGGGAACGACGCTGACGGCCGGCGCGGTGCGCCGGACATCGCCCGCGGCGCGCCTCCTCGGCGTGCTCTCGGTGATCCTGGTGGCCGCGGGTCTCTCCGGCTGCGGGGCGGTCAACCGGGTGCCGACGCTGCAGGAGCAGGCCAAATCCTCGTGGAGCGAGGTGCAGAACCAGTACCAGCGCCGGGCCGACCTGATCCCCAACCTCGTCGAGACCGTGAAGGGCTACGCCCAGCAGGAGAAGGACGTGCTGATCGGCGTCACCGAGGCGCGCGCCAAGGCGTCCAGCGTGAAGGTCGACGCCTCCACCGTCAGCGATCCGCAGAAGTTCAAGGAGTACCAGGACGCCCAGAACCAGCTCTCGGGCGCGCTCGGACGCCTGCTGGTGACGGTGGAGAAGTACCCCGACCTCAAGTCGAACCAGAACTTCCTCGCCCTGCAATCCCAGCTGGAGGGCACCGAGAACCGCATCGCGGTCGCGCGGCGCGACTACATCACGGCCGTGCAGGCCTACAACACCGAGGTGCGCACGATCCCGGGCCGCTGGATCGCGGCGATCCTGTATCCCGACGCCAAGCCGATGGAGACCTTCACGGCGACGCCGAACGCCGACCGGCCGCCGAACGTGAAGTTCTAGGGTGGCGCATATGGGCCGGACCGTGTGCCGGGCCATGCCCGTCCGGGGGCGGCACGCCCTGTCGCTCGCCGTCCTGGCAGCCTGCCTGACGATCACCGCGATCGGAGCGCTGGCGGCCGAGCTGACCTTCCCGGCGCTGACCGGCCGCGTGGTCGACGCGGCCGGCATCCTGACGCCGGAGCAGCGCGGCACCCTCGAGGCCAAGCTCAAGGCCCACGAGGACAAGACCTCGGACCAGGTGGTCGTCGCCACGGTGCCGAACCTGCAGGGCACGACCGTCGAGGACTACGCCAACCGGCTGTTCCGGGACTGGAAGCTCGGGCAGGCCAAGACCGACAACGGCGTCCTGCTGCTGGTGGCGCCGAGCGAGCGGAAGGTCCGGATCGAGGTCGGCTACGGCCTGGAGGGGGCGCTGACCGACGCCCTGTCCAAGGTGATCATCGCGGGCGCCATCACGCCGCGCTTCAAGACCGGCGACTATTTCGGCGGCCTCGACGCCGGCGTCGACGGCATCCTGTCGATCCTGGCCGGCGACGCGCAGGAGTGGCAGCGCAAGCCGCAGGTGCGGGCCGACGAGGTCGATCCCGCCCAGGTGGCGGTCTTCGTCGCCCTGTTCCTGATCGTGCTCTTCGTCGCGTGGCGCATGAGCCGGGGCGGCCGGTCGAGGCCCGGCGGCCTCGTCATCCTGCCGGGGCCCGGCTCGGGCGGGTGGGGCGGCGGCTTCTCGGACGGCGGCTCGGGCGGCTCCTCGGGCGGTTTCGACGGTGGATTTTCCGGCGGCGGCGGCTCGTCGGGCGGCGGAGGGGCCTCCGGTGACTGGTAGACGCGCGGCCGTGCTGACTCCGGAGGCGCGGGACCGGCTCGCCCGCGCGGTCGGGCACGCGGAGGCCGGGACCTCCGGCGAGATCGTCGTGATGGTGAGCCGGCGCGCCGGCGCCTACCGCTCGATCGTGCTGCTCACCGCGCTCGTCGCGGCGCTGGTCCTGCCCTGGCCGCTGATCGCCCTGACCGCCTGGACCGCCGCGTCGATCCTGCTGGCGCAGGCGGGCGTCGTGGCGGCGATCCTGGTGGCGAGCCAGAACGAGCGGCTGCGCATGGCCCTGGTGCCGCGCCGCCTGCGCCGCGCCCGCGCCCGCGAGGCGGCCCGGCGGGCCTTCTGGTCGCGCGGCCTGAGCCTGACGCGCCGGCGCACCGGGGTCCTGCTCTACCTGTCGCTCGCCGAGCGGCACGCCGAGATCGTCACCGACCTCGGCGTCCTGCGGGAGATCCCGCCGGCCGCCTGGGACGGGATCCTCGCCGAGCTGATGCCGGCCCTCGGGCGCGGCGCGATCGAGGACGGCCTGACGACGGCGGTCGCGCGCGTCGGAGCCTGCCTGGCGGAGCATCTCCCGGCGGGTCCGGGCGACCCCGACGAGCTGCCGAACCGGGTCGTCGTGGTCGACTGACGGCGCCCCGACCGTCGCGGCCGGGCGCCGTCAGCCATCGTCCGGACGGAGGACGCGCCGCGTGCCGGCGGCACGCACGATGGCTGTGGCCTGTGACACTCCGATATTGCGTCGGACTTCAACCGGATGCCATGGTGCGGCGCCGCACGAAGCACCCTCCGGTTGTGTAACTGCGCTGGACCGGCCGCGATTTCCCCTGTGAGTCCGGCGCGCCGGGGGCCACGGGGCGCCCGCGGATGAAGGCGCCGGCACCCGAGCAGGGGCGACGCCGGCCCGACCGGCGGCGCCCGAGGAGGCCGTGATGAAGATCCTGATCGCCGCGACGCCGCTCACCGGCCACGTGAATCCGCTCCTCGCCATCGGGCGGACGGCGGCCGCCCGGGGCGACGACGTCCTCGTGCTCACCGACCCGACCTTCCGGCCGAAGGTCGAGGCGGCGGGCCTGCGCTTCGCGCCCTACGCCGACGATCACGCGGCCGAGTACCGCGAGACCGACCTGCCGGCCGGCCCGGAGCGCTATCGCCGCGAGTTCGAGCGCCGGTTCGTGGATCCCATGCCGGTCCAGGCCGCCGCCCTGCGGGCGCTGATCGCGGCCGAGGCCCCCGACGTGATCCTGGCCGGCAGCATGTTCCTGGGCGCGCTGCCGCTGCTCCTCGACAGCGCGCCGCGGCCGCCGATCGTGACCGTCAACGTCAGCATCCTGTTCCTCGACCGGCCCGACCACGCCCCCGTGGGACTCGGCCTGCCGCCGGCCCGCGACCGGGACGACCTGGTCCGCTACGCCACCCTGAAGGCCGGCATGGATGCGGCCTTCGTCAACCCGGTCCGGGCCTACACGGACGCGAAGCTCGCGGCGCTCGGCCTGCCGCCCCTGCCGGCCTCCCTGCCCCACTCCATCGTGATCCTGCCGGACCTGTTCCTGCAGCCGACCGTGCCGGGCTTCGAGTACGATTACGGCACCCTGCCGCCGGGCCTGCGCTTCATCGGCCTGCTCCAGCCGCCGACGCCGCCCGCGCCGCTGCCGGAGTGGTGGCCGGCGCTGGAGGCGGCGAACGCGGCGGGCCGGCCCGTCGTGCTGGTCACCCAGGGCACGCTGGCCAACGCGGATCTCGGCGAGCTGGTCGAGCCGACCCTGACCGCCCTGGCCGACCGGGACGATCTGCTGGTCCTGGCCACCACCGGCGGTCGGCCCGTGGACGCGCTGGCGGTTCCAGTCCCGGCCAATGCCCGGGTGTCGTGCTTCCTGCCGTTCCGCGAATTGCTGCCGCGGGTGAGCGTGCTCGTGACCAACGGCGGCTACGGGAGCGTCTCGCAGGCGCTCGCCGCCGGGGTGCCGATCGTCTCGGCCGGCCTGACGGAGGACAAGGCGGAGGTGAACGCGCGCATCGGCTGGTCCGGCGTCGGGATCAACCTCGGAACCAACGCGCCGACCCCGGAGGCGGTCGGCGCCGCGGTGGCGCGCGTGCTCGACGAGCCCGACTTCCGCGCGCGCGCCGGCGCGATGCGGGACGCCTTCGCGGCGCGGGACGCCATGGCGTCGATCCTGACCGCGGTGGACGATCTCGCGCGCGCCCGGGGCAAGGCCGATAACGGGGCCGCGCGCCCGCTCGCGAGGTCGGCGTGAAGCCGGCCTCCGACACCGCGGCGCTCCGGGTCGTCGTGGATCTCAACCGCTGCCAGGGCTACGCCCAGTGCTGCTACGCCGCGCCGGACGCCTTCGCGCTCCGCGGCCACGAGATCCTGTTCTACGATCCCGCGCCGCCGGCCGAGCGGCGCGGCGCCATCAAGCGGGCGCTGCAGGCCTGCCCGGTCCGCGCCATCAGCCTCCAGGCCGGCCCGGACGACGGGGGCGCGCCGTGACTCCCGAACCCGCCGGCATCGTCGTGGTCGGGGCCTCCCTCGCCGGCCTGCGCGGTGCCGAGGCGCTGCGGCGGGGCGGCTACGACGGGCCGCTCACCCTGGTCGGCGCCGAGCCGCACCGCCCCTACGACCGCCCGCCCCTGTCGAAGCACGTGCTCGCCGGGGAGCTCGCCGCCGACGCGACCCGGCTGCCGGAACTGGCCGAGCTCCGCGCCCGCTGGCGTCTCGGGAACCCGGCCGTCGCCCTCGACCGGGCGGCCCGCACGCTCCGGCTCGCCGACGGGTCGACGCTCGCCTACGAGTCCCTGCTCATCGCCACCGGCGCCGAGGCCCGGCCCTGGCCGGCCGAGACCGGTGGCGGGTTCGCCGGCATCTTCACCCTGCGCGGGCGCGACGACGCGGCCGCCTTGCGGGACGCCCTGGTGGCGCGCCCGCGGCAGGTGCTGATCGTGGGCGGCGGCCTGATCGGCTGCGAGGCGGCCTCCTGCCTGCGCGATCTGGGCCTGCCCGTGACCCTGGTCGACCCGAACGCCGCGCCCCTGGCCCGGGGTCTCGGGACCTTCGTCGGCAGCGTGATCGCCGAGTGCGTGCGCGCGTCCGGCGCCACGTTCCGCCCCGGCGCGACGGTGCGGGCGTTCGAGGGCGACGCGTCCGGGCACGTCGCCCGGGCCCGCCTGGCGGACGGCAGCACCATCGAGACCAACCTGGTCATCGTCGCCCTGGGGGCGACCCGGGCGACGGGCTGGCTGCGGGGTGCGGGCCTGCGCGCGGATGCCGGCGGCGTGACCTGCGACGCGGCCTGCCGGGTCCTCGACGCCGACGGGGTGCCCTGCCCGGACATCTACGCCGCGGGCGACGTCGCCCGGTGGCCGATCCCCCTCTACGGCAACCGCCTGATCGCCGTGGAGCACTGGGGCAACGCCGTCGAGCAGGCCGCGCACGCGGCGCGCAACATGCTGGCCGGGCCCGGCGACCAGCGCCCCTACGGTCACCTGCCGGCCTTCTGGTCGAGCCAGTTCGGGATCAACATCAAGCTGGTCGGCCTCCCCGAAGGGGCCGATTCCGTCGCGGTGGTCCAGGGATCCCGGGCCTCCCGCCGCTTCCTCGCCGTGTACGGCCGCGCCGGGCGCAGCATCGCGGCCGTCTCGTTCGATCAGGCCCGCTGGCTGCCCGCCTACGCGGAGGCGATCACGGCCGGCGATCCGTTCCCGCCGATCACCGACGCCACCGACCGGCCGCGCGTCGAGATGGCGGTTCCGGGCTTCCCACCGCCGCACCGAGCCGCCCCGGCGCGGCCTTCCGCCGAGACCGTCCATGTCTGACGACGCGCTGTTCGCCGCCGTGATGGATCCGGCCAACCGGGCCGACCCGTACCCGCTCTATCGACGGATGCGGCAGCAGCCGGTCTCGCGCCAGCGCGACGGCAGCTACGTCGTCTCCACGCACGCGGCGATCCGCAGCCTGCTGTTCGACCCGCGGCTCAGCTCCGAGGACCTGCCGCCGCCCCGGCGGCCCCGCACCGGCAACCCGCTCAAGGACCTGATCCTCAACCCGATCAAGAATCGCATCAGCGCCACGCACCGCCCGTTCATCTTCCGCGACCCCCCGGACCACGACCGGCTGCGCAGCCTGGTGATGCGGGAATTCTCGATCGCGCGGGTGCAGGCGCTGCGGCCGCGGATCGCCCGGGAGGTGGACGGCCTGATCGACGCGTGCCGGGAGCGGCGGGAGGTCTGCCTCGTGAGCGACCTGTCCTACCCGCTGCCGGTGACGGTGATCTGCGAGCTGCTCGGCGTGCCGCGCGCGGACGAGCCGCGGTTCCAGGCCTGGGCGACGCAGCTCGCCACCGCCGTGGAGCCGGACGCGCGCCACGACGACGGGACCCGGCGCCAGATCGTCGGCGCCTTCGACGAGATCGCCGCCTACATGCGCGACCTCATCCGCGAGAAGCGCCGCCGCCCGGCGGACGACATGCTGAGCGGCCTCGCCGCCCCCGGCCCGGACGGCCGGAAGCAGATGAGCGACTTCGACCTGCTGTCGACGGCGGTCCTGCTGCTGGTCGCGGGTCACGAGACCACCGTGAACCTCATCACCAACGCGATGCTGACCCTGCTCCGGCATCCCGAGGAGCTGGAGCGGCTCAAGGCCGATCCCGAGCGGGCCCCGCGGCTGATCGAGGAGGTCCTGCGCTACGAGCCGCCGGTGCATTTCCGGACCCGCAAGGCCCTCGGCGCGATCGCGGTGGCCGGCGAGATGATCCCCAAGGGCGCGCCCGTCATCCTGATGTTCGCGGCCGCGAACCGCGATCACGACCGGTTCGCGGCGCCCGACCGCTTCGATCCCGACCGGGGCGACATCGAGCATTTCGGCTTCGGCGGGGGCCTGCACTACTGCGTCGGCGCACCCCTGGCGCGGCTTGAGGCCGAGATCGCCCTGGTTGCGCTCAGCCGCCGCCTCGTCGCCCCGCGGCTCGCGGTCGATCCGCCGCCCTACCGGCCGGGCGCGTCGCTCCGGGGGCCCGAGCAGCTGCGGATCGGCATCGACGGCGTCGCCTGACCCTGGCCGTGCCCGCGCGACTCGTGAAGCGGCGGTAAACGGGTCTGTTTCACGTGAAACATTCGTAAACCCCTTCGCCCCGAGGCGGGGCGCGCCGCCGCCGGAACTTGGCCGCACCGAAGCGGGCTTTACGGGAGAACGGCCGAGTTGGCCGCGACCCCGAGAGCTTCCGGAGAGACGACGCATGAAGGCACTGTGCTGGCACGGCCGCAACGACATCCGCTGCGACACGGTCCCAGATCCGGTCATCGAGGATTCCCGCGACGTCATCATCAAGGTCACGAGCTGCGCGATCTGCGGCTCGGACCTGCACCTGATGGACGGCCTGATGCCGACCATGAAGAGCGGCGACGTCCTCGGCCACGAGTTCATGGGCGAGGTCGTCGAGGTCGGACAGGGCTTCACCAAGTTCAAGAAGGGCGACCGGATCGTCGTGCCCTTCAACATCAATTGCGGCGCGTGCCGCCAGTGCAAGCTCGGCAACTACTCGGTCTGCGAGCGCTCGAACCGCAACGCCGAGATGGCGGCCGCGCAGTTCGGCTACACGACGGCCGGCCTGTTCGGCTACTCGCACCTCACCGGCGGCTACGCGGGCGGTCAGGCCGAGTACGTGCGCGTGCCCATGGCGGATGTCGCGCCCATGAAGGTGCCGGACGGCATGGACGACGAGTCCGTCCTGTTCCTCACCGACATCCTGCCGACCGGCTGGCAGGGCGCGGAGCACTGCGAGATCCGGGGCGGCGAGACGATCGCGGTCTGGGGCACCGGCCCTGTCGGCATCTTCGCGATCCAGTCGGCGAAGATCATGGGAGCCGAGCGGATCATCGCCATCGAGACCGTGCCCGAGCGGATCGCCCTCGCCCGCAAGGCCGGCGCCACCGACGTCATCGACTTCATGAACGAGGACGTGTTCGAGCGGATCAAGGAGATCACCAAGGGCCAGGGCGCCGACGGCGTGATCGACTGCGTCGGAATGGAGGCGAGCGCCGGCCACGGCGGCCTCACCGGCATGCTGTCGACGGTGCAGGAGAAGCTCACCGCCACCGAGCGGCCCTACGCGCTGGCCGAGGCCATCAAGGCGGTCCGTCCCTGCGGGATCGTCTCGGTGCCTGGCGTCTACGGCGGGCCGATCCCGGTCAACATGGGCTCGATCGTCCAGAAGGGCCTGACCCTCAAGAGCGGCCAGACCCACGTGAAGCGCTACCTCGAGCCGCTGACCAAGCTGATCCAGGAGGGCAAGATCGACATGACCTCCCTGATCACACACCGCTCGCAGAACCTCGCGGAGGGGCCAGACCTCTACAAGACCTTCCGCGACAAGAAGGACGGCTGCGTGAAGGTGGTGTTCCACCTGAACTGAGGCGACGGCGCCCCGGCCACGGATCGGCCGGGGCATTCCCTCCGCCCGGCTGGTCGCGGCGTCCCGGACGCGTGTAGAGCCGGCGCCGTGCTCACCAACCGTCCGGGACGTCCATGTGCAACCTCTACAGCCTGCGGACCGGCCCCGCGGACCTGCGCCGGGCCTTCGGGATCGCTGAGGATCGCACCGGAAACCTTCCGCTGTTGCCGGCTATCTTTCCCGACCAGCTGGCGCCGGTGGTCCTGAACGGCGCGACCGGCCGGGACCTCGCGATGATGCGCTGGGGCATGCCGGGGCCCAAGGCGTTCGGCGAGCATCCGATCACCAACGTGCGCAACGTCGCGAGCCCGCACTGGCGGCCCTGGCTCGGGGTCGCCCATCGCTGCCTCGTGCCGGTCAACGCCTTCAGCGAGTACGCCGACACGAAGCCGCGCAAGACGCCGGTCTGGTTCGCCCTCGACGAGGACCGGCCGCTCTTCGCCTTCGCGGGGATCTGGCGGCCCTGGACCGGCGTGCGGGGCACGAAGCGCGAGAACCCCGATCGGGTCGCCGAGGAGCACCGGCTCTTCGCCTTCCTGACCACGGAGGCGAACGGCGTCGTCGGGCCGGTCCATCCCAAGGCGATGCCGGTCCTGCTCACGAAGCCGGAGGAGTGGGCGACCTGGCTGGAGGCGCCGACCGCGGAGGCGCTGCGGCTCCAGCGCCCGCTCCCGGACGCCGCGATGCGCGAGGTCGCCCGCGGCGCCCGGTCGGACGGGCCGGAGGCCGAACCCGAGGCGTGACCGGCGCTAGCCGCCCGCCGGATCGCCGGACGACGCCTCGGGGGCGGCCGACCAGCCGCGGGCCCGCCAGCGCGCCACCACGGCGGCGTTGAGCCGGGCGATGCGCGCCCGGTGCGCCTCCCAGAACGACAGCGGCCTCGCCGGGACGGCGGCGACGCGCGTCCGGTGGACGGGGCCCGCCGGCCGCGCGGCGAGGCGGTCCGGCGCGGCCGCGCGGGCGCTCGCCCGGACGGCGCGCGCCTCCGGGTCGCCGAGGATCGCCTGGGCGCGGGCGCAGTAGAGCTGCGACAGGGGCGACATCGACTCGGCGCCGTGGCCGGCCCGGTACTTCATCAGCGCGCGGCAGAGGTCGCCGTCGGCCCGGCGCCAGGCCTCGGCGAGGTAGCGGACGCCGTAGCGGACATTGATCTCCGGCGACGCCAGCTCGGCGACGGTGCCGCGGAAGCCGAGCATCGCCGCGGTGGTCGGGCGGACCTGCATCAGCCCGACCTCGCCGACGCTGCCGACCACGGTGGGATCGTAGCCGCTCTCGATCCGCGCGACGGCGTCGGCGACCGCGAGGGGCAGGCCGGTGCCGGCGGCCTCGCGGGCGATGAGCGGCAGGAAGCGGGCGCGCGCGTCGGCGGCGACCGGTGCGGGTATGGCCGCAGGCGCGGGCGGGACGGGCGGCAGCGAGGCCATGCCGACGGCGTGCGCCGCCAGGAAGGTGGCGGGCCGGGCCTGCGCGGGCGCGGCGCAGGCCAGCAGCAGGAGTAGCAACGGAGCGCGCATCGGCCGCCACGGAGAGGAACCGGGACCTGTCTATCCCGGCCGCCTCAACGAAGCCTTTCGCCGGCGCGCGCCTACTGGATGGGGCCGCGGTCCCGCGCCTGCAGCAGCCGCAGGGCCTCACCCAGGACCGCGTGGAGGTCGGCCGCGCCCTGCGGGCTCAGCGGCAGGCCGACCCGCTGCCCGTGGATCGTGTCGAGGACCAGCATGGCGAGATCCTCGCCGATCAGCAGGTTGGATCCGGGCAGGCAGAGCGGCAGGACGAAATCGCCCTCGACCTCGCCGAGGGCGTCGACCGCGTCCGCGGGCCGGAAGGGCGGTTTTCGATCGGTCATCGCTCCCCTCCTCGCATGTCTCCGGGTGCGGTCTCCGGCGCCGCGGCTCAGCCGCGCTCCGGCATCCGCACCGACCGCACCGTGAGCGTGTCGATCTCCAGCGAGCCGACCTCCAGGGCGCCGACCCGGGCGCGACCCACCGAGAGGCGGCCGATCGCGAAGGCGCCGACCGCCACGACGCCGAGGGCCGCGGCCCCGAGGGCCAGCGCGCCCAGGGCCGACGCCCCGATCGCCCCCGCGCCGACGGCGCCCGATCCCAGGATTGCCGTGTCGGGGGACGGAATCACCCCCGTCCCGTCGGGGCGGCTCTCCGCCTCCGGGACCCTCGAACGCGACATGCGGCTTCCTCTGCGAGCGGGCGATGGCGGAGCCAGCTATACCCGACGTTAACCGCGTTTTCACGCCGCCCGGGCACGATGGCGTCGATCCCGGCCGGCCCGGACCGCGCGTCCGCCGTCAGAGAGGACGTCGCCCGTGCAGCACCTGTTCCAGGCCGTCGCGATCTTCGCGTTCGGCTGCCTGCTGATCCATGCCGGTCGCGCCTACGCCCGGGCGACCACGCTCCTGCTCTCCGCGACCGCGCTGATGCTCAGCGTGACCCTCGGCACCGTGCTCTGGCAGCGGATCGGCGTCCCGGGGCGCTCCGTCGCGGCCGGCCCGTCCTACACGGTGGCGCTCGGCCGGCCCGCTTCGGAGAGCCGGGCCCGGTAGGACCCGGCGATCGTCGCCTCGGCCTCCGCCACGTCGGCCGCCGCGGTCCGGCCGGACCGGATGCGGCCGGGGTTCGGGAACGTGTCGCGCGCGACGCGCCGGTCGAGCGGCATCAGGGCCAGACGCGGATCGCCACCGGGCGGCGCAGCAGGTCGCGGTCGGAGGTGATCGTGCAGCCCTCGGTGCGCAGGCTCGCGTAGGTCAGGAGCGCCCGGTCGCCGACATCGTCGAAATTGCGGCCCCGCGCGTCCGGGTCGAGGAGCGACGGGTAGGCCAGGAGCGGCGCCGTCGCCGCGCAGGGGTCTTCGTAGAGGGTCGCGCCCTCGAGGAGCAGGCGCGGGCTGTCCCAGGTGATCAGGTCCCGGGAGGTCGTCCAGTAGAAGCCGGACCGGGGAAAGCCCTCCCCCGCCTTCGCCATGAACACGGCGATCCAGGCGCCCGTGCCGCGGTGCCGGACGACGGCGCCGACCGGGCCCGGGAACGGCCCGACCGGCCGGCAGGTGGCCGTGTTCGGGCGGGCGGCGCGGTAGGGATCCGGGAAGGCGGCGGTGAAGCCGGTGCCGGTCCAGGCCCGCCAGCGGGTCGGGTCGGCCGGGTCGTCGCTGCGGAACAGGCAGACCCCCGCCTCCTGATCGCTGCCGGGCCGGGTCCAGCCGGTCGTCGAGGCGAGGAAGTAGCGCCACGTCCCGTCGGCCACGATATTCGACGGGTTGAAGAAGCCGCGGTGGCGGCCCTGGTCGACCTCCTGCCGGAACGGCGCCCCGGCGACCACGGCGGGCGGGCTCTGCCGCCGGAAGCTGCGGCCGCCATCCGACGAGGCGGCGGCCGTGATCGTGTTGTACCAGCAGGCCATGTAGCTGGCGGCCGGGCAGCGGCCGGGATGCTCGTTCGCCTGGTACTCGTGGTGGAGGAGCGCGGCCACGCGGGTCCCGTCCTCGGTCCAGGTCGCGGTGATCCAGGAGCGGTCGTCGTAGGCCGCGGGATCGGGCTTCTCGCCCGAATCGAGCACCACCGCGCAGTCGAGCTTGAGATGGCCGAGGTCGGGGCCGCGCAGCGCCCGGTTGCGGTAGTGCATCCCGTAGAGCGCCACCGAGCCCGACGCGTCCCGGAAGGCGCGCGCCGGCGCGTCGGGCACGTCGGCGCCGTCGCAGGCGTCGCGCCCCGCCTTGAAGACGAGCGCGGGCGGCCCGACCAGGGTCAGGGCCGAGAGCGGCGGCTCCGGCGCGGCCGCGGCTCTGTGCGGGAGGAGCGGCAAGAGCGCCAGGAGGAGCGCCGGGAGGATCCGCCGCGCGGCCGCTCCGGCTCCGAGGCGGCGCGCGGCGCGCGCTCGTCCGGCGATCCGATCCGCCCAACCCATGGTCGCCACTCGGCTGCGTCCCGGCCGCGCCTGGACAAACAGGCGGAGATTCGCTTGAGAACCATTACAGAGTGCTTGCCGCCGACCGGACCCGCGCGGCCCGACCGAAAGTCATCCATGGTTCTCCTGATCCTCGGGCTGGTGCTGTTCCTCGGCACGCACGCCTTCTCGATGGCCCGCACCCGGCGCGCCGCGATCGTCGGCCGGATCGGCGAGGGCCGCTACAAGCTCGGCTACACCGCCCTGTCGCTGCTCGGGCTCGTGCTGATCGGGATCGGCTTCCACGACTATCGGCTCGCCGGCTACATCCCGGTCTGGGACCCGCCCGTCTGGACGCGCCACCTCGCCCTGACGCTGGTCTGGCTCGCCTTCGTGTGCCTCGCGGCCGCCTACCTGCCGGGCCATATCCGCGCCAAGGCCAAGCACCCGATGCTGCTCGCCGTGAAGATCTGGGCGACGGCGCACCTGCTCGCCAACGGCGATCTCGGCTCCATGCTCCTGTTCGGCGGCTTCCTCGCCTGGGCGGTGACCGCCCGGATCAGCGCCAAGCGCCGGGGCCTCGCCCCCGGGGCGGTCGCGGCCCAGCACGGCGGTCCGGCGGCGGCGCCCCTGGGCTGGCGCAACGACGTCCTGGCCCTGGTGATCGGCACGGCCGCGTGGTTCGTCTTCGCCCGCTACCTGCACTACCCGGTGATCGGCGTGCCGGTCTGGCCGGGCAGCGCGGCCTGAGCCGGCACCCGCGGCGGCACCTGAGACATGGCCTGTCGCCAACCCGGCGCCCGTGTGTTAGGCGCGGGGCCCGAACGAGACGAGGTGGTCCGCTGAAATCATGCGGGCCGGGATAGAATGGCCGAGAACAACGAGTTCCTTCGCGAGGTCGACGAGGATTACCGCCGCGACCGGATCCTCCAGATCTGGAAGCGCTACAGCGGCGTGATCATCGCGCTCGCCGTGCTCGTGGTGGCGGGTGTGGCGGGCTGGCGCTACTGGCAGGCCCAGCAGCGCGCGGCGGCCGAGGTCGCCTCGGTGCAGTTCGACGACGCCAACCGCCTCGCCAAGGACGGCAAGGTCGCGGAGGCCGACAAGGCCTTCGAGACGCTGGAGGCGCAGGGCCCGGCGGGCTACCGCCTGCTCGCCCGGTTCCGGGCGGCGGCCGAGACCGGCAAGCGCGATCCGGCGGCCGGGGCGGCGGAGTTCGACAAGCTCGCCGACGATACCGGCCTCGGCGACGGCCTGCGCGACCTCGCGCGCCTGCGCGCCGCGCTGCTGCGCCTCGACGGGCCGAACCCGGACCCGGCGCTCGCCAACCTCCAGGGCCTCGCCGCCGGGACGCCGTTCCGCCACACCGCCCGCGAGATGCTGGGCCTCGCCGCCCTGAAGAAGGGCGATTACGAGGACGCCAGCCGCTGGTTCGACCAGATCGTGGCCGATCCCGACACGCCGCGGAACCTGCGCGAGCGGATCGAGGTCTACGCGGCGATCGTCGCGGGCGGTCCCGTGACGGTGACCGCCGCCAAGCCCGAGCCCGCCGCGCCGCCCCCGCCGATCACGCGCTGATCCTTCGTCCGGACTGTTTCGAGAACCACCATGGATATGCCGACCGTCGCGATCGTCGGGAGGCCGAACGTCGGCAAGTCGACCCTGTTCAACCGCCTCGTGGGCAAGAAGCTCGCGCTGGTCGACGACCGCCCGGGCGTGACCCGCGACCGGCGCGAGGGCGACGTCGCGTTCGGCGGCCTCGAGTTCCGGGTGATCGACACCGCCGGCCTGGAAGAGGCCGACGCCGCGAGCCTCACCGGCCGGATGCGCATGCAGACCGAGGCGGCGATCCTCGCCGCCGACGTGGTGCTGTTCGTGATCGACGCCCGCGCCGGCGTGCTGCCGGCCGACCAGCCCTTCGCCGAGCTGGTGCGCCGCGCCGGCTGCCCGGTGATCCTGATCGCCAACAAGGCCGAGGGCGGCGCCGGCCTCGCCGGGGCCTACGAGGCCTTCACCCTCGGGCTCGGCGACCCGATCCCGTTCTCCGCCGAGCACGGCGAGGGTCTGGGCGAGCTGCACGAGGCGCTCAAGGGCGCCCTGCCCCAGCGCGACGCGGACGAGGATCCGGACGACGACGCCCCCGGCGGCCGGGCCCTGAAGGTCGCGATCGTCGGCCGCCCGAATGCCGGCAAGTCGACCCTGATCAACCGCATGCTCGGCGAGGACCGGCTGCTCGTCGGCCCCGAGGCCGGCATCACCCGGGACTCGATCTCCCTGGACTGGGAGTGGCGCGGGCGGCGGATCAAGCTGCACGACACGGCCGGGATGCGCCGCCGCGCCCGGATCGACGACAAGCTGGAGAAGCTCGCGGTCTCGGACGGGTTGCGCGCCGTGCGCTTCGCCGAGGTCGTGGTGGTGCTCCTCGACGCGACGATCCCGTTCGAGAAGCAGGACCTGACGATCGTCGACCTCGTCGAGAGCGAGGGCCGCGCCCTGGTGATCGGCCTCAACAAGTGGGACCTGGTCGCCGACCAGCCGGGCCTGCTCAAGCAGCTCCGCGAGGATTGCACGCGCCTGCTGCCGCAGGTGCGCGGCGTCGCGGTCGTGCCGCTCTCCGGCCTCGCCGGCGACGGCGTCGACAAGCTGATGCAGGCGGTGGTGCAGGCCGCCGAGGTCTGGGACCGGCGCGTCTCCACCTCGCGCATCAACGACTGGCTGAACGAGGCGACCTCCCGCAACCCGCCCCCCGCGGTATCGGGGCGGCGGATCAAGATCCGCTACGCCACCCAGGTGAAGAGCCGGCCGCCCCACTTCGCGCTGTTCGGCAATCAGCTCAACGCCCTGCCGAAATCCTACACGCGCTACCTCGTGAACGGCCTGCGCGAGGCGTTCGACCTGCCGGGCACGCCGATCCGCCTGTCCCTGCGGACCTCGCAGAACCCGTTCGACAAGGGCTGATCCAACCTCCGCTCGTGATGACGGAGGCGATGCGGCAGCCCTGCGCAGCCCTCAGCGCGCCGCGTCGGCGATCCAGTCCACCGCGGCCGCCAGCGCGGCGCGCTCGTCCTGACCCGCGGTGAGCGCGGCCTCGTAGGCCGCGACCTGCCCGTCGGCGCTGGTCCCCTCGGCCACGATCGCCCGGGCGCGGGCCACGTCCGCCGCGCAGCCGAGGGCGTCCGCGTCCTCGGCGACGAGCGTGAGCATCGCCTCCAGCGCCTCGGCGAACGGCACGGCCTCGCCGCGCGCCTCGTCGATCAGGGACGCGGCCACGCCGCTGTGCTGGGCGCGCCAGAGGTTCTCCGAGGCCAGCGCCCGCGAGACGCCGTCGAGGCCGGCGTGGAGCTCCGGCCGGCGCACGCACAGGCGCACGAGGCAGCGGAACAGGGCGGCGATGCAGAGCGAATCGTCGAGGCGCGTGCAGGCGTCGGCGATGCGCAGCTCCAGCGTCGGGAACTTGATGGAGGGGCGCAGCGACCACCACAGGAAGCTCGCGTCCGCGATCGCGCCCGACCGGGTCATGATGGCGACGAACCGCGCGTGGGCGGCGGCGTCGGCGAAGAGTTCCGGCAGGCCGGTGCGCGGCAATTCCCCGAAGACGCTGAGCCGGTAGGCCCGCAGGCCCGTCGCCTCGCCCTGCCAGAACGGCGAGGAGGCCGACAGCGCGAGCAGCAGCGGCTGGAACGGCAGCAGCCGGTTCATCAGGTCGACGCGGGCCTCGGGGTCCGGCACCTCGACGTGGACGTGCATCCCGCAGATCAGCGCCCGCCGCGCCGCGATGCCGACATCCGACAGGATGCCCTTGTAGCGCGCGCCGTCGGTGGCGGTCTGGCGCGACCAGCGGGCGAGGGGGTGCGTGCCGCAGGCCAGCAGCCGCAGGCCGCTCTCGGCGGCGATGCCGGCGAGCTGCCGCCGCTGGCCGCCGAGATTCTCCCGGGCGGCCGCCGCGTCGGTGAGCGGCGGCGTGCAGAGCTCGACCTGCGCGGCGACCAGCTCGCGGCCCGTCTCGGGCAGCTCCGCCTCCACCCGCGCGTGGAACGCGGCGAGGTCGCCCCGCGGCGTCCCGCGGGTCTCGGCATCGGCCAGGAAGTACTCCTCCTCGATGCCGAAGCGGTAGCTCGGGGCGCTCATCGTGGTCTCCGGAAAACGCGACGCGTGCGCGCCAACGCGCCGGATTGCAGGAAGGTGCCGCTCAGGGCGTCCGCAGCGGCCCGCCGACCAGCCAGGCCGGGTCGAACCAGCGGTCGGCCTCGCCGTCGTAGGGCAGGCGCGTGATGTCCCAGTGCTGGATGTACCGCGCGTAGACGTTCCACACCGCGATCCCGCCGCCGACGAAGATCCGCCGCCCGGGATAGCGCTTGAGCACCGCCTCCGGATCCTCGTGGCTGCGGATCACGTCGATGGTGCGGTCCTTGAAGGCGAATTCGGGCACCGAGGCCACCGTCTTCGGCCCGGCGATCAGCACGTGGCCCATGGTGAGGGCGAAGAAGCGCGTCACGTCCTCCACGAAGAGCGGGTCGGTGTTGCCCTCCCAGGGCAGGTGGCCGTTGAGGCCGAGCTGGCCCCGCAGGCCGATCGCGCAGATGCAGCGGACGTCGATCATCGCAAATCCCAAACCTGGCGGGCTCCGCCCGCCACCCGCCGGGGCCGCAGGCCCCGGACCCCTTTACTCGGGCGCGCGGAAACGCAGCACCCGGTCGGTGGGAAAATCGTAGAGCTTCCCGGTCTCGGCCCAGTCCGGCGCGGCGAGCCGCACGAAATGGGGGGCGAGGTCCTCGGGCGTCCGGAGGGTCTCGGGGTCCTCGCCCGGCATGGCCGAGCGGCGCATGCCGGTCCGCAGGGGGCCCGGATTGAGCAGCATGGCCCGGATCGCCGTGGTCTCGTTCTCGGCCGCGTAGGTCCGCACCAGGGCCTCCAGCGCCGCCTTGGAGACCGAGTAGGGTCCCCAGTAGGGCCGGCATTTCGAGGCCGCTCCCGACGAGACGAAGATCGCGCGGCCCGCGTCCGACATGCGCAGCAGCGGGTCGAGGGAGCGGATGAGGCGCCAGTTGGCGGTGACGTTCACGTCCATCACCTGCCCCCAGATCTTCGGGGTGATGTGGCCGATCGGCATGAGCGCGCCCAGGATCCCGGCATTGGCGACCAGGATGTCGAGGCGTTTCCAGCGCTCGTTGATCGCCGCGCCGAGGCGGTCGATCGCGTCGTAATCGGCGAGGTCGAACGGCACGAGGGTGGCGCTGGAGCCGGCGGCGCGGATCGCGTCGTCGAGCTCCTCCAGGGCGCCCACGGTCCGGGCCACCGCGATGACGTGCGCGCCGGCCCCGGCCAAAGCCAGGGCGGCGGCGCGCCCGATGCCGCGCGATGCGCCGGTGACGACCGCGACGCGGCCTTCCAGGGTTCTCTGAGACTCAGCCATGGCGAGGACCTAGCGCATTTCCGCGCACAGGGGATGCCCGTTCGCGCGCAACGGCCGGATCCTGTCAGTCGGCCTCGGCCAGCATGGCGAAGCGCTTCGGGCCGGCGATGGACAGGTCGGTCAGGCCGGTCGGGTAGTCGCCCGTGAAGCAGTGGTCGGTGTATTGCGGGCAGGCCGCGTTCCGCGCCTCCTCGCCCATCGCCCGGTAGAGGCCGGGGATCGACAGGAAGGCCAGCGAATCGGCGCCGATATACTTGCGCATGGCCTCGAGATCGTGGGTCGCGGCGAGCAGCTTCTCCCGCTCGGGCGTGTCGATCCCGTAGAAGTCCGGGTAGGTGATCGGCGGCGACGCGATCCGGAAATGGACCTCCGCGGCGCCGGCCTCGCGCATCATCCGGACGATCTTCACCGAGGTCGTGCCGCGCACGAGGCTGTCGTCCACGAGGACGATGCTCTTGCCCTCGATCGCCGCGCGGTTGGCCGAGTGCTTCATGCGCACGCCGAGCTCGCGCACCGACTGGGTCGGCTGGATGAAGGTCCGGCCGACGTAGTGGTTGCGGATGATCCCCATCTCGAACGGGATCCCGGTCTCCTGCGAGAAGCCGAGCGCCGCCGGCACGCCGGAATCCGGCACCGGCACGACGATGTCGGCCGCGACCGAGGCCTCGCGGGCGAGCTCCCGGCCGATCGCCTTGCGCACCGCGTAGACGCTCTTGCCGTTCACCACCGAATCCGGCCGGGCGAAGTAGATGTACTCGAAGATGCAGGGCCGCATCGGCACGGCGTCGGCGAAGCGGATCGACTCGATCCCCTCCTCGGAGATCACCACGATCTCGCCGTTCTCGATGTCGCGCACGAACCGGGCGCCGATGATGTCGAGGGCGCAGGTCTCGGAGGCCAGCATGTAGCGGCCGTCGAGCTCGCCCAGCACCAGCGGGCGGATGCCCAGCGGGTCGCGGGCGCCGATCAGCTTCTTGTTGGTCAGCGCCACGATCGCGTAGGCGCCCTGGATCGCCTGCAGGGCGTCGATGAAGCGCTCGATGATCCGGGGCTTCCGCGAGCGGGCCGCGAGGTGCAGGATCACCTCGGTGTCGGAGGTCGACTGCGTGATCGCGCCGTCGCGCACGAGGTCGCGGCGGATCGACAGGGCGTTGGTGAGGTTGCCGTTGTGGGCGACCGCGAGGCCGCCGCTGGCGAGCTCCGCGAAGAGCGGCTGGACGTTGCGCAGGATCGTGCCGCCGGTGGTCGAGTAGCGCACGTGGCCGATGGCGGCGCGGCCCTTGAGGCGGGCGATCGTGTCGCCGTCCGAGAAGGAATCGCCCACGAGGCCGGGGCGGCGCTCGGAATGGAACACCGAGCCGTCGAACGAGACGATGCCGGCCGCCTCCTGGCCCCGGTGCTGCAGGGCGTGGAGGCCCAGCGCGACGATCGCCGAGGCGTCCGGATGGCCGAAGATGCCGAAGACCCCGCATTCCTCGCGCAGCGTGTCGCCGTCGAGATCGAGATCGAAGGTGTCGGTGGAGGCGGCGGCGTGTGACATGGGGCTGTCGATCACTCACAGATCCCGGCGGCGACGGGCCGGCGCGCCGGTCGTCGCGGAAGCAATCCGTACACCACCGGAACCGCTATCTAGGCGTTCCGCGCGATGAGACCTACGGCGAATACCGCAGATCAGCGTCGCGTCGGGGTCGGCGCGGTCTCGGTCCGGCGCTGCGGCGCCGCGTCGGTCTCGGCCGGGGCGTCGGCGGACTCGTTGGGCGGCGCGCCGGTCTTCGGCTTCTTGAACTGCTTGAGGAAGCCTTCCGGATTCTCCGGCAGCTGCGCCACCAGGGCGTCGCCGGACTTCTCCAGCATCGGGCGCGTGCGGGCCTGGGCGGCCCAGTCCGGCACCTTGCCCTGCACCAGCCAGGACAGGAACACCCAGCCGATCACGCAGATCAGGAAGCCGCGGGCCGCGCCGAACAGGAAGCCGAGGGAGCGGTCGACCGCGCCGATCCGCGAGTCGAGCACGACGTCGGAGATCTTCACCGTGATGATCGACACGACGATCAGGGTGCCGAGGAAGATCGCCGCGATCGAGGCGACGAGCGCCACGGTGTCGCTGTTCACGTGCTGCTTCACGGTCGGCAGCAGCATGGGATGCAGCGTCCACGCGACGGCGGCGGCCGCCACCCAGGCGACGATCGCCAGGACCTCGCGGGTCACACCACGCACGGCCGCGAGCAGCGCGGAGACCGCGACGATGCCGAGCACGGCGAGATCCAGAACGGTAAACGGCATCGTTGAGCTTTTTGGTACCCGCGGGGATAGCGCGTCGGCCGTGCGGCTCCCCCGGACCGCGCTGGATTTATACCAAGCCCGACCTCGGCCGTCACCCTGGCGTGCCCGCCTGATCACGCGGCTGTGCCGTCCGTGCATCAGCCGCGCCGCGCGCCGGGGCGCGTCCGGTGTTAACGACGGCCCGTGCTGCCCCCGGGCGCCGTCCGGATGCTATGGGTCCGGCCTGTGCTTCCGCGACCCCGGTGGCGAACAGATGGAGGCGGTCTGCGTGGCCGAGACCGGACCTGTGACGGAGATCGGCGCTCACGGCGCCCGGCTCACGATCGACCTCGGAGCGATCGCCGCCAACTGGCGGATCCTGGCCGCCCGCGGTGCCGGCGCCGACTGCGCCGCCGTGGTGAAGGCCGACGCCTACGGTTGCGGCATCGGCCGGGTCGGACCGGCCCTGTGGGCCGCGGGCTGCCGGACCTTCTTCGTCGCGCACCTGTCCGAGGGCGTCGCCGCCCGGGCCGCCCTGCCGGAGGCCGCGATCTACGTGCTGAACGGCCTGCCCTTGGGCGCCGCGGCGGCCTTCGCGGCCCACGGTCTGCGCCCGGTGCTCGGCAGCACCGAGGAGCTGTCGGACTGGGCGGCGTTCGCGGGGAACCGCCCGCCCGCGGCGCTCCACGTCGATTCCGGCATGAACCGGCTCGGCCTGTCGGTGCCCGAGGCGCTGGATCTCGCCGGGGACGCGCGGATCGCGGAGGCCGGGATCGACCTCCTCCTCAGCCACTTCGTCAGCGCCGAGACGCCGGACGACCCGGTCAACGCCCGGCAGATCGCCGATTTCGCTCGGGTTCGGGCCGCCTATCCCGGACTCCGGGCCTCGCTGGCGAACTCGTCGGGAATCTTCCTCGACGGGGCCCGGCACGACCTCCTGCGGCCGGGCTACGCCCTGTTCGGCGGCAACCCGACGCCGGGCGCCGCGAACCCGATGCGGCCGGTGGTGCGGCTGGAGGCGACGATCGCGCAGGTGCGCGGCGTCGCGGCCGGCGCCACCGCGGGCTATAACGGCCGCTGGACCGCCACCGCGCCCAGCCGCCTGGCGACGCTCTCGCTCGGTTACGCCGACGGCTTCCCCCGGTCGATCAGCGGGCGCGGCCAGGCGCTGGTCGGGGGCGTCCCGTGCCCGATCCTGGGCTCCGTCTCGATGGACCTGATCATCCTCGACGTCACGGCGGCGCCCGCGGCCCGGCGCGGCGCCGCCGCGGTACTGATCGGCGACCGCCTCGACATCGACACGGTCGGTCGCGCCGCCGGCACGATCGGCTACGAGATCCTCACGGGACTGGGTTCTCGTTATGTTCGAACCTATGTAGGGTAGCTCCCTCCCCTGACCGGAAGGCCGGACGGCCGGCGCGCGGACTCGAATGGCCAAGATCCACCAGACCTTCGTCTGCCAGTCCTGCGGGGCGGTCTACAACCGCTGGCGCGGGCGCTGCGAGGCCTGCAACGGCTGGAACACGATCGTCGAGGAGGCGCCCTCGGCCCCCGGCCAGTCGGGTCCCGCCGCGACCCGGCCGTCGCGCAACCGCGGCCGGGTCTTTCCCCTCGAGGGCCTGATCGGCGAGGCCAAGGAGGCGCCGCGCATCCCCTCGGGGATCGGCGAGCTCGACCGGGTGACCGGCGGCGGCTTCGTGCGCGGTTCGGTGATCCTGCTCGGCGGCGATCCCGGCATCGGCAAGTCGACCCTGCTGATGCAGGCCTCCGCCGCCATGGCGGGCACGGGCGAGCGGGTCGCCTACATCTCGGGCGAGGAGGCGGTCGGGCAGGTGCGCCTGCGGGCCGAGCGGCTGGGCCTGAGCGCCCGCCCGGTCCAGCTCGCCGCCGAGACCAACGTCGAGGACATCGTCGAGACCCTGAGCCAGGGGCGCCCGCCCGCGCTGGCGATCATCGACTCGATCCAGACCATGTGGACCGAGACGGTGGAATCCGCCCCCGGCACGGTCACGCAGGTGCGCTCCTCGGCCCAGGCGCTGATCCGCTTCGCCAAGACCACCGGCACGGCGGTGATCCTGGTCGGCCACGTCACCAAAGACGGGCAGATCGCCGGCCCCCGGGTGGTGGAGCACATGGTCGACGCGGTCGCCTCCTTCGAGGGCGACCAGGGCCACCATTTCCGCATCCTGCGCGCCGTGAAGAACCGGTTCGGGCCGACCGACGAGATCGGCGTGTTCGAGATGACCGATTCGGGGCTCAGCGAGGTGCCGAACCCGTCGGCGCTGTTCCTGGCCGGCCGCGACCATCAGGCGGCGGGCACCGCGGTCTTCGCCGGGATGGAGGGGACGCGGCCGCTCCTGGTGGAGATCCAGGCGCTCGTCGCCCCCTCCTCTCTCGGCATGCCCCGGCGCGCCGTGGTCGGCTGGGACCCGAACCGGCTGTCGATGGTGCTCGCCGTGCTGGAGGCCCACGGCGGCATCCGGCTCGGGAGCCACGACGTCTACCTGAACGTGGCGGGGGGCCTGCGCATCACCGAGCCGGCGGCGGACCTCGCGGTGGCGGCCGCCCTGGTCTCGTCGCTGTCGGGGGCCGTGCTGCCGCCCGAGACGGTCTATTTCGGCGAGATCGGCCTGTCGGGGGCGATCCGGCCCGTGGCGCAGGCGGGCTCCCGGCTGAAGGAGGCGCAGAAGCTCGGCTTCGCCAAGGCGCTGATCCCGCAGGGCCGCGGCGAGGGCGAGAAGGCGCTGGCGGTCGAGACGCTGCGCCACATCGCCGACCTGGTGGCGGGGATCAGCGCGGGCGCGCCGCGGCGGGGCTCCGGCCAGCGCGGGCGGCAGCCGGCCCGCTACGCCGACGAGGAGATGTGAGCGCGTCCGTCTTTGCCAGCGCAGCGAAGCGACCCAGGGATGCGCTACGCCCGTAAGGGACCGCTGCCCTGGATTGCTTCGCCGCGCTCGCAGGGACAGTCGAGGCGCCTACCCCCCCGTCACGCTCATGTGCCGCGGCACGGCGGCCGGGCGCTGGCGCTCGATGACGAAGTCGTGGCCCTTGGGCTTGCGGGTGATCGCCTCGACCACCGCCGCGGCCAGCACCGAATCGTCCTGGGAGGCGCGCAGAACCGCGCGCAGGTCGGCCGAATCCTCCTGGCCCAGGCACATGTAGAGCTGGCCCGTGCAGGTCAGGCGGACCCGGTTGCAGCTCTCGCAGAAATTGTGGGTCAGCGGTGTGATGAAGCCGAGCTTGCCCCCGGTCTCCTCGACGCGGACGTAGCGCGCCGGGCCGCCGGTGCGGTCGGGGAGGGGTGTGAGGGTGTAGCGGGTCTCCAGCCGCTGCCGGGCGACCGACAGGGGCAGGAACTGGTCGGTCCGGTCCGCCTCGATCTCGCCGAGCGGCATGACCTCGATCAGCGTCATGTCCATGCCGAGCCCGTGGGCCCAGGCGATCATGTCGGGGATCTCGTCGGCGTTGACGTCGCGCAGCGCCACCGCGTTGATCTTCACCTTCATCCCGGCGGCGCGGGCCGCCGCGATGCCGTCGAGCACCACCTTGAGGTCGCCGCGGCGGGTGATCTCCCGGAACTTGTCCGGGTCGAGGGTGTCGAGCGAGACGTTGATCCGGCGCACGCCGAGGCTCGCCAGCTCGTCGGCGTAGCGCGTGAGCTGCGTGCCGTTGGTGGTGAGCGTCAGCTCCTCCAGCGCCCCCGAATCGAGGTGGCGCGAGAGCCGGCGGAACAGGTGCATGATGTCGCGGCGCACGAGCGGCTCGCCGCCGGTGATCCGGAGCTTGCGCACGCCGCGGGCGATGAACACGCCGCAGAGCCGGTCCAGTTCCTCCAGGGTCAGCAGGTCGCGCTTGGGCAGGAACTCCATGTGCTCGGACATGCAGTAGGCGCAGCGCAGGTCGCAGCGATCCGTCACCGAGATGCGCAGGTACGAGATCGCCCGCTGGAACGGGTCGATCAGCGGCGCCGGCCCGGCGGGGGCATCGACCGCGGACGCCTGTGGCGTCAGGGAGCTGTCATCGAGCATCGTCCGGCATATGATGCCACCGGCGGTCGCGGGCAAGCAGGTCCCGCGCCGCAGCCCCAGATTGCGTGAGGAGTGTGGCCCGTGACCGAGGATCTGTGGCCGACCGAGATCCGCCTGTCGGCCGACCGGCGGGTGCTCAACGTCGCCTTCGAGGACGGGGCGCGCTACGCCCTCCCGGCCGAGTACCTGCGGGTGTCGAGCCCCTCGGCCGAGGTCCAGGGCCACTCGCCGCTGGAGCGGAAGGTGATCGGCGGCAAGCGCGCCGTGGCCATCCTGGCGGTGGAGCCGGTCGGCAACTACGCGGTGAAGCTCGGCTTCGACGACATGCACGACACCGGCATCTACGGCTGGGGCTATCTGCACACCCTCGGCCGCGAGTACGAGAGCCGCTGGAACACCTATCTCGGCGAGCTCGCCGAGCGGGGGCTGGACCGTGAGACCGCGCGCACCGCCCCGGTGAAGCAGGGCGGGGGTTGCGGGTCGGGCTCGTGCGGCTGCCACTGAGGGCAGGCGCTCCAGCTTAGTCCGGCCCCGAGCCTCGTGATCGCGCGCGGAGCGAAGCGACCCGGCGGCGCCACGATCTCGGAGGTCGCGCGTCCCCGGCTCGCTTCGCTGCGCTCGCGACGACGGCGCGGGTCGAATCGCGGCGTGGAGGCCGGAGGCTTGCATCCCGTCGCGCGGGCATCTGCGCCCGCCTATCTTGGAGCCGCCATGGCCTTCGCCTGCACCATCCCCGCCACGCCCACCGTCCAGCAGGACGATGCCGCCGTGCGCATCACGCGCTGGGACTTCCCGCCCGGCGGCGTGACCGGCTGGCACGAGCACGGCTGGCCGTATTTCGTGGTGATGCTGGTGGACGGGATCCTGCGCGTCCACGACGGCGCGGCGGTCAGCGAGACGGCGCTCGCGGCCGGGCAATCCTACATGCGTCCCGCGGGCATCCGGCACGACGTGATGAACGGGTCCGACCACCCGATCGCGTTCATCGAGATCGAGGTGAAGCGCCCGGACGCCCTGGTCACGCTGCCGGCGGCCTGAACGCGGAAGGGCCGGCCTCGCGGCCGGCCCTTCCCCCGGAAGCCCCGGACAATCAGCGCTGGACGATGACCTTCGTGCCGACCTTGGCGCGAGTGTACAGGTCCGTCACGTCGTCGTTGGTCATGCGGATGCAGCCCGACGAGACGGCCGTGCCGATCGTCTCCGGCTCGTTGGAGCCGTGGATGCGGTAGATCGAGCCGCCGAGATACATGGCGCGGGCGCCGAGCGGGTTCTCGAGACCGCCCTTCATGTAGCGCGGCAGGTCGGGCCGGCGCTTCAGCATGGTCGCCGGCGGGCGCCAATCCGGCCACTCGCGCTTCATCGTGATGGTCTGCACGCCGCCCCAGGTGAAGCCCGGCCGGCCGACGCCGACGCCGTAGCGCAGGGCCTGACCGCCGCCCAGCACGTAGTAGAGCCGCCGCTCGGCGGTGGAGACGACGATCGTGCCGGCGCCGTAGGGACCGTTATAGGCCACCGTCTCGCGCGGGATCGCCGACATCTGCGGCACCGCCGCGTCGGCGTTCAGCGGGTCGGCGGGGTTCAGCGCGGCGTTGGCCACCGGCACCGCGACGGTCTCGACGGCCTGCGGGCGGACGCGAACGGTGAGCGCGTCGTTCAGCGGCTGGCGGGTCAGCGGGTCGATCTCGTAGGCCAGAGCCGGCGCGGCGCAGGCGGCCGCGCCGAGAAGCCCGATCAGGGCGGGGAGAAAACGACGCATCAAAGCCTCTCGGGGCAGGCGCGGACTATGGCGGGAACGCGGCGAAGACCGCGGCACGATGCCGTGCCGATCCTCGCCAAGGGGTAAACGCTCGCGCCTCAAATCCAAGCCAGAAACCGCCCCGCCCGGGCGGTTCCGCCCGCCCGTGACTCGATGGCAACACTGTGGCAGCTTGGCCGTAAGAACCGGGATGACAGGCTCGGGTCTAGACCCTCGCCGCCCGGATCCGCGGCCGGTTCCGGGGGCGGCGCGGAGGCCGTCCCGCACCGCCCCGGACAGTCGACGCGGAGCCGCGTCAGGCCTCGTCGGCGGCGAGCCAGATGGCCGGCTCGCGCGGGACCGGGCGGAGCGGGGCCGGCGCGGCGGGCAGGCCGCGCAGCTGGGCGAGTTCGGCGAGTTCCGGCGCCTGCGCGGTGTCGTCGGCGTTCAGGAACAGGCCCCGGGCACGGGCGGCGCGGCCGAGATCGGCCCGGCTGGTCCAGACGCTCTGGGCCGGGCTCGTGAGCAGCGCCAGGGCGACCGGCGCCAGCCAGAGGGCGAGCCACGGGCTCCCGACGAGGACCAGGGCGAACACCATCAGCGCGCCGACCACCACGGCGTCGGCCTGGAGCCGGAAGGCCTCCGCCCAGGACACCTGCCGGTCGTCCCGGTCCTGCGTCTCCCAGCGGACCACCCGGCCGAAGAAGGTCGAGACCACGGCGCCGGCAGTGAACAGCGTCAGGACCGGCCACAGGACCACCCACACCGCCTGCTCCAGGGCGGCGCTCGCGAGCAGCGCCCGCGTGCCGCCGAAGGCGGCCCGGCGCTCGGCGGAGGCGAGGACGTGGCCGAGGCTCAGGAGCTTCGGCAGCGCCAGCACGGCGACGCTGAGGGCGGCGAGCGCGTGGGCGGCGGCGCCCTGCCCGGTCAGGCCGTAGGCCAGGAGGCCCAGATCGCCGGTCCGGGCGGCCTGCCACGCGGCGAGCCCCAGGAAGGCGATCCAGAGGGGGAGCACCCCGTAGGAGAGGATCCCGACGAGGAGGTGCCAGCGGCTCGCCGCGCTCAGGCCGGCCCAGGGCAGCACCCGCAGGTGCTGGAGATTGCCCTGGCACCAGCGGCGCTCGCGGCCGAGCAGGTCGACGAGGTTGGTGGGCATCTCCTCCCAGGTGCCGCCCATCTCGGGCAGCAGCCGCACCTCCCAGCCGGCGCGCACCATCAGCGCGCCCTCGACGATGTCGTGGCACAGGATCTCGCCGCCGAGCGGCTCCCGGCCCGGGAGCTTCGGGAGCTGCGCGTTCTCCGCGAAGGCCTCGACCCGCAGGATCGCGTTGTGGCCCCAGTAGCTGCCCTCGGGACCCTGCCAGGTCTCCAGGCAGCGCAGGGCCAGCGGCGCGTAGAGCCGGACGGCGAATTGCTGGATGCGGGCGAAGAGCGTGTCCCGGCCGGCGGCGTACGAGACGGTCTGGATCAGGCCGGTGCGCGGGCTCGCCTGCATCAGCCCGACGAGCCGGCCCATGGCCGCGCCGGTCATCAGGCTGTCGGCGTCCAGCACGATCATGAACGCGTACTCGCCGCCGTAGGTGCGGCAGAACTCGCCGATGTTGCCGGCCTTGCGGCCGACATTCTCCGTCCGGCGCCGGTAGCGGATCCGCGGCAGCGCCGGGTCGGACGCCGCCCAGGCCTGGATGCGGGCGTACTCGTGCTCCTCGACGGCGGCGATGGCGCCGTCCCGGGTGTCGGAGAGGACGAAGATGTCGATGCCCCGCGCCTCGGCGCGGGCGAGCGACCGCGCCATCACCCGCAGGCGGGCGAAGACCGCGACCGCGTCCTCGGCGTGGATCGCCACCACGGCGGCGGTGCGTCCCGCCTCGGCCGGCACGGCGGCCGCCTGCTCCGCGCGGCGCTCCAGCGCGGATTTCGCCCGGTCCCCCAGGAGGGCCGCGACGAACCCGTAGACGTACTGGCAGGCGACGAAGGCCTGCCAGCCCATCACCAGGGCGAACAGCACCAGGACCGCCCAGGCCAGCGGGCTGGCGCCCGCCGGGTAGGCGAGCGCGGCGAGCCACGCGAGGCCGCCCGCGGCGGCGAGGCTCGGGACGGCCAGGGCGAGGCGACGGGCGCGCAGGGCGCCGCGGGGTGCGCCGGTCCAGACCTCGCGACAGGATGCGCTCTCCGACGGATCGGGTATGGCGGGAGCCGCGTTCCGGTGCGACCGCTCGGCGGAGGAGGTGACGCGTGACGACATGGCGCGAGGAACTCGACCGTGGAAGGCTGCCGGCCGCCCGGCCGTCCGGGGCCGGGAACCGATGACCGTGGATACCGATGTGCGGGGCGAGGATACGGAGCCGACCCGGCAGCCCAGGCCGCCGGAAGCCGAACGGATCAATCCCCCCTCCCGACGCCGCGTTCTTCGAACAGTCGTGGCCGCGGCTGCCGGCACGGTTCTACCTAGCGCGACTGATCTGAATGGGTCCAGAACGTGGGCCGGGCCGGCGCTTCAGCCGCAGGGCGACGCGATGACCTTCGAGACGCTCTCGGCCGAGGCGGCGCGCCGCGCCGCCGCGCCCTACGCCGCACCGCCCGAGGATCTGCCGCCGGCGCTCGCTGCCCTCGATTACGACGGCTACCGGGCGATCACCTTCCGGCCGGCCGCGAGCCTGCGGCTCGGCGCGCATTTCAGCGCGCAGCTGTTCCACCGCGGCTTCCTGCAGCGCAGGCGCGTGGCGCTCCACCTCCAGCCGCTCCGGGGGCCCGCGCGCCCGATCCCCTACGACACGCAGCTGTTCGACCTGGGCACCCGGCTCGCCGGCCAGAGCTTCCCGGCGGATCTCGGCTTCGCGGGCTTCCGCCTGCACTACGCCTTCCCGGGCACCCCGGCCTGGCGGCCGAAGGGCTTCCAGGAGGAGTTCCTCGTCTTCCTGGGCGCCTCCTACTTCCGCCTGCGCGCGGCCAACCAGGAATACGGGCTCTCGGCCCGGGGCCTCGCCATCGGCACCGGCGCGCCGGAGGGCGAGGAATTTCCCGACTTCGTCGCGCACTGGATCTGCGAGCCGGAGCCGGAGGCGCGCACGCTCACGGTGCTCTCGCTCCTCGACAGCCCGAGCGTGGCCGGCGCCTACCGGTTCGAGATCGCGCCCGGCGATCCGGCCCGGATCGCCGTCACCGCGGCGCTCCACCCGCGCCGGGCGCTCCCGAAGCTCGGGCTGGCGCCGCTCACCAGCATGTTCCTCTTCGGCCAGAACGGGCCCGGGGCGCGGGGCGCGAAGCCCTTCGACGATTTCCGGCCGCAGGTGCACGATTCCGACGGCCTCTGCGTCGCGGCCGGGGCCGACCCGGCGCGGCTCGACCGGATCTGGCGGCCCCTGGTCAACGGGCGCGCGCAGCCGCAGATCTCCGCCTTCGCGGCCCGGCCGCTCGCCGGCTTCGGGCTGCTGCAGCGGGAGCGGAGCTTCGCGGCCTACCTCGACGTGGAGGCGCGCCACGAGGCGCGGCCGGGCCTGTGGGTGGCGCCGGATCCTGCCGGGGGCGCCTTCGCGGACGGCGCCGTGCAGCTGTTCGAGATCCCGTCGGGCGAGGAGTACATGGACAACATCGTGGCGGCCTTCGTGCCGGCCGCCCCGGCGCGGCCCGGCGCGCCGCTGCACGTCAGCTACGGGCTGACCACGGTGGGGGCGGAGCCGGTGGCGGCGATCCCGGAGGCCGCCCTCGCCCGGGTGACGTCGACGCGGCTCGGCTCGGCGGAGCGCCTGCGCCCGTCGAACCCGCCCGACCCGCGGCGGCGGCTCTGCGTCATCGACTTCGAGGGTCCGGGCCTGCCGCGGGGTCCCGACGACGCGGTCGCCGCGGAGGTCTCGGCCAGCGCCGGGACGATGCACGAGCCGGTCGCCAACTTCGTGCCGCAGACCGGCGGCTGGCGGATCTACGTCGAGTGGCGCCCGCCGGAGCCGGTGCCGCCGGGCGACGTCGTGCTGCGCGCCCGGCTGGTCCGCGGGACCGTCCCCCTCAGCGAGACCTGGGACGCGGCCGTCTAGGTACCGGGATCGCGCCGCGGCGGCGCCGGACGGTTCGGGCCCGTTCAGGCGGTCCGGCGCTCCCGCTCCAGGCGCCGGGCCAGGCGGGTGGCGCCGTAGACCTCGCTCAGGCGGCGGCGGGCCGCGGAGACCGGCGGGGCCTGCCGCTCGTCATGGGCGGCCGCGATGACGCGCAGGGCGGCGGCGACCGAACGCTCCAGGCGACGCTCGGCCTGGCCGGCCGCGTCCCGATGATTGTCGAGCATGTGATGATCCCTCGTGCAGCGCCGTCTCCACCCTCTGACGGGGCAGTATCCGGCAGCGCAGACAGATTTCACATCTGGCTTGACCGTATCAAGGCAGCTTGGCCGTGAGCCGCGGTTCTTCGTTACCGCAGCTCCTCGTGCCAGGTCCGGCCGTCGCGCTCGATCAGCGCGATGGCGGCGGTCGGCCCCCAGCTGCCGGCCGGGTAGGGCCGCGGCGCCTCGGGCCGGTCGGCCCAGGCCTTGAGCACGCCGTCCGCCCAGGCCCAGGCGGCCTCGACCTCGTCGCGGCGCATGAACAGCGTCGCGTTGCCGCGGACCACGTCCATCAGCAGGCGCTCGTAGGCGTCGGGGTAGCGCTGCTTGAAGGTCTCCTCGAAGGAGATGTCGAGGTCGGTCGGGCGCAGGCGCAGGCCGCCGGGACCGGGATCCTTGGTCATCACCTCGAGCTTCATGCCCTCCTGCGGCTGCAGGCGGATCACGAGTCGGTTCGGCTCGCGGCCGAAGGCCTCCTCGGGGAAGATCGAGAAGGGCGAGGCGCGGAACTGCACCACGATCTCGGAGAGCTTCTGGGGCAGGCGCTTGCCGGTGCGCAGGTAGAACGGCACCCCGGCCCAGCGCCCCGACTGGATCTCGACCTTCATGGCCACGAAGGTCTCGGTCCGGCTCTCGTGGCCGAGCTCGGCGAGGTAGCCCTCGACCGGCTTGCCGTCGACGGCGCCCGCCACGTACTGGCCGCGCACCGTGACGCTCTGGATGTCGTGCGTGGTGATCGGCTTGAGGGCGCGCAGCACCTTCAGCTTCTCGTCGCGGACCGAGTTCGCCTCGAGATTGAGCGGGCTCTCCATGGCGGTCAGGCAGAGGAGCTGCAGGATGTGGTTCTGCAGCATGTCGCGCATCGCGCCCGACGTGTCGTAGTAGCCGGCCCGGCCCTCGACCCCCACCGTCTCGGCGACGGTGATCTGGACGTGGTCGATCACGTCCGAGGTCCAGAGCCGCTCGAAGATCGTGTTGGCGAAGCGGAGCGAGAGCAGGTTCTGGACCGTCTCCTTGCCGAGATAGTGGTCGATGCGGAAGATCTGCGATTCGGGGAAGACCTCGCCGACCGCGTCGTTGATCGCCCGGGCCGATTTCAGGTCCTTGCCGATCGGCTTCTCCAGCACGACGCGGGACTTCTCGCCGACGAGCCCGTGGGCGGCGAGGTTGCGGCAGATCGAGCCGTAGAGGTCGGGCGAGGTGGCGAGGTAGTAGGGCCGGACCTGGTCGGGCCGCTCGTCGAGCTTGGCGACGAGGTCGGTCCAGCCGCTGTCGCCGGCCCCGTCCACCGCGACGTAGTCGACGTGGTCGAGGAAGCGCCCGAGCACATCGTCGGTCAGGTCGGCGGCCGGCACGAATCGCTTGAGGGCGTCGCGGGCGTGCTCGCGGAAGGCGTCGAGGGACAGCTCCGACCGCGAGGCGCCGATGATCCGGCTGGTCTCGGGGATCTGGCCGTCGCGGAAACGGTAGAACAGCGCCGGCAGCAGCTTCCGCGCGGTCAGATCGCCGGTCGCGCCGAACACGACGCAGTCGAAGGAAGCGACGGGGATGATCGTGGCCAAGGGCGGCTCCCGGATGTCGTGCGCTGATCTCGTGCGGCGGCTGCGTCGCACTGACCTAGCCCGTGTGCAAGGGCTTCGCCAGACGAGGGGCGCAGGCCAGCGCTGTCCGGTTCAGGGGGCCGCCGGGACAGGTCCGGGCAAGCCCACGCTGCCACGCTCCGTCCTTGCGAGCGCAGCGAAGCAACCCAGGGCAGCGCGAGGCCGCGTGGGTCACCCCTCCATGTACCGCTTGAACGCCTCGGCGTAGTCCGGATGCCAGCGCGAGAGGGCGGGCCGGTTCTCGACGATGTCGCCGGACGCCCAGGCGATCCGCTTCTGATCCTGCGCCCGCGTGGTCTCGTTGTCCGGGCAGAGGATGTAGAAATCGCCGACGGCGAGCCGCTCCAGCAGGAAGGCCACGGTCTCGTCGGGCGTCCAGGCGCCGGCGGGCTTCTCGGCGACGCCGCGGGCCTTCGTGAGGCCCGTGTAGACGAAGCCCGGGATCAGCAGGTGGGCCGTGGTGTGGCAGCCCTCCCGGTTGCGCAGCTCGTGGGCGAGCGCCTCGGTGACCGCCTTCACGCCCGCCTTCGAGACGTTGTAGGGCGCGTTGCCCGGCGGGGTGGTGATGCCCTGCTTCGAGCCCGTGACGACGATCGCGCCGGGCCTGCCGCCCGCGATCATGCCGGGCGCGAAGGCGTGGATGCCGTTGACCACGCCACCGAGATTCGTGCCCAGGATCCGCGCCCAGGTGTCGGCGTCGGAGAACAGCTTTCCGCCGGCCTCGATCCCGGCATTCAGCATCACCAGGGCGGGCGGCCCGCCCTTGGCGACGGCGGCCGCCAGGGCCTCGACGGCGCCGCGGTCCGACACGTCGGTGGGCACGGCGCGCACCTCGACGGCGGCGAGTTCGGCGACGGCGGCTCGGGCCGCGTCCAGGGCCGGGCCCGGCAGGTCGGCGAGCCAGACGTTCATGCCGGCCCGGGCGAAGGCCTGCGCGGCGGCGAGGCCGATGCCGCTCGCAGCCCCGGTGACGACCGCGTTGCGACCGGGGCTGATCGCGGGGTGCTGGCTCATGACGGATCCTGGGCTGACGGGCGTCCATCAGATGGGGCGCCCCCGCGAGGAAGGCGAGATCGCGTCCCGATCCTGGCCCCGGCCCCGGCAGTACCAGCGGATCGCCGCCCCGGCGGCGTCTGCTAGGGTGGCGGGCCCCCCTGCGGAACGAAGCACCCGGATGTCCCCTCCCCCGAGCCGCCGATCGATCCTCGCGGGCGCGGCCTCCCTCGGCCTCGCCGGCACGGCGCGCGCGGCCGGCCTGGCGGGGTTCGGTCCCCTCGGCCGGCCGTCCTGGTCGGCCGACAGCCTCCAGGCCGCAGCGGCCGCCAAGGGCCTGACATACGGCTGCGAGGTGCCGTTCCACCGCTTCGACGCGACGCCCGCCTACCGGGAGGCGGTGGCGCGGGAATGCGGCATCCTCGTCTGTGGCACCGAGATGAAGATGGAGGAGGTCCTGCCGGCGCCGGGCAAGACCGACTTCGCCCGCGGCGACGCGATCCTGCGCTTCGCCAGGGGGAACGGCCAGCGCATGCGCGGCCACACGCTCGTCTGGCACGCGGCGCTGCCGCCCTGGGTCGGGCCGCTGCTCGGCCGGGCGAGCGCCGTCCAGGCCGAGGACTTCATGCGGCGCTGGATCGAGACGGTGGCGGGCCATTACCGGGGGCAGATCGTCGCCTGGGACGTGGTCAACGAGATCCTCGGCAACGAGGCCGATCCCGACCGCGGCGGCGGCCTGCGCGACTCGCCCTGGCTCGCCGCGATCGGACCCGGCTACGTCGACCTCGCCTTCCGGATCCTCCACGAGACCGACCCCGCGGCCGCCGGCACCTGGAACGAGGACGCGGTGGAGCAGGGCGTGCCCTGGATGGAGGCCAAGCGCACCAAGGTCCTGCGCCGCCTGGAGGCGATGCGGTCCCGCGGCGTGCCGATCCGGCGCTTCGGGCTCCAGTCGCACCTCACCAGCACGATCCCGATCGACCAGGGCCAGCTGCGGCGCTTCCTGCGGGAGATCGGCCAGATGGGATTCGGGATCGAGATCACCGAACTCGACATCGACGACCGCGCCTTCCCGTCCGACGTGGCGACCCGCGACCGGATGGTGGCCGACTACGCCCGGCGCTACCTCGACGTGGTGCTGGACGAGCCCGCCTGCCTCGACGTCCTGACCTGGGACATCTACGACCCGGACACGTGGCTGAACGACCATCCCTACCGCAAGCGGCCCGACGGCCTGCCGCAGCGGGCCCTGCCGCTCGACGCGCAGTTCCGGCGCAAGCCCCTGTGGCACGCCATGAAGGCGGCCTTCGCGGCCGCGCCGGATCACAGGGCCGCCCGCGACAGGCTCAGGCGGGCGTGATCCCGGCCCGCCGGCCGTCCTCGGCCAGGCTCGGCTCCGGCGGCCGGTCCGCCAGCAGCCGGCGGCGGAGGCGCGCGCAGGGGCGCTCGACGAGCCCGTACATCCCCCAGCACCACAGCAGCGTCACCGGGAAGGCGGCCAGCATCAGCCCGACGCCGTGCAGCCCGGGCCGCAGGTGCAGTACGAGGGCCACCACGGTCATGTGCGCGAGGTAGAAGCTGTAGGACCAGAGCCCGAGCTGGCGCATCGGCCGGCCGGCCAGCAGCCGCACCAGTGGCCCCTCGCCGTGGAGCAGGTACGCGAAGGGCACGAACAGGGCGGCGCTCTGGAGCGTGTAGCGCAGGCTCTCGCGGAAGGCGGGATCGCGGACCGCCAGGGTCCCGAGGATCACCGCGAGGCTCGCCGCGACGTGCCAGGGCGCGGGACGCCACGCCCGGTCGGCCGGAACCACCGGGTTGTTCCACAGCCCGAGGCAGCACCCGAACAGGATCGCGTCGATCCGGGTGTGGGTCCAGCTGTAGTTCAGGCTGTAATCCGGCAGCCGCCAGACGTTGACGCACCGGATCGCCAGGACGGCCGCGCAGAGCCCCAGGCAGGCCAGGGCCGCGCGGCGCGGTCGCAGGCGCCCGAGCCAGAGCAGGAAGACCAGCGGGAAGACGAGGTAGAAGTGCTCCTCGATGGCGAGGCTCCACAGCGGCACCGGCAGCACCGCCTCGGTTCCGAACAGGCCGGGATAGTTCGTCAGGAACGTCGCCTGCCCGAGGATCGCCGCCGGCGCGACCGGCATCCAGTCGAGCCACCCCGCCGCGTAGAGCGCGCCGGAGGCGAGCAGGGTCAGGTACATGGGCGGCAGGATGCGCAGGCTCCGCCGGAGGTAGAAGGCTCCCAGCGACACCGTGCCGGTCCGCGCCCGCTCGATCCGCAGGAGCGTGGTGATCAGGTAGCCGCTGAGGAAGAAGAAGACGGTCACGCCGAAGCCGCCCGGCACCACGTGGCTGTAGCCGCAATGGGCCGCGAACACGATCAGGATGGCGAGCGCCCGCACCCCGTCGAGCTGCGGCAGGTAGGGCATCGTCTTCGGGATCGGGTATCCGGATTCCGGCATGGCGGAGGTCGATCTCGCGGCGGGCGTCGGGGTCTCAGCATAAGCGCGCTTTTCGCGCGGACCGACATCCGCGCGGCGCGCTGAGCGGCTGGACCAGTGTCCGCATGGTGAATCCAGCTCTCCGAGCCCGGTGAAGGCCGGAGGAGATTGGTAACCACGCCGGTCCATGATCCCGCCCGATCGCCCGGTCCCGGGCGCCGTCGGGAGTGTTGCGTATGGTCCCGGTCCAGCCCCGCCGTCACGCCCGCCCGCACGCCGCGCTGGGTGCGGGCCTGTCCCTGCTGGCCCTGCTCGGAGCGCCGGGCGCCGCCCTGGCGCAGGGGGCCGGCGCCGCGCAGGCCGGCCCCGCGCCGGTGCCGCCGCTCGCCGTGCCGGTCGCGGTGCCGCCCGCCGCCGCGGGCGAGACCGCGAAGGGCCAGGAGCCCCGGGCACCCGAGGCGAAGGGCGCCGCCGGCCAGGCGGACACCAAGCGGGCCGAGACCAAGCCGCCCGAGCCCAGGGCGACCGAGGTCGTGCCGGAGCCTGTCCCGGTGCAGGGCAAGGCGCAGGATGCCAAGGCCCAGAGCGCGAAGGTCCAGGACACCAAGGCGTCGGAGACCAGGGCGCAGCAGGCCAAGCCTCAGGAGGCGGCCAAGAAGTCGCGCGAGCCGGCGCCGCTGGTCTACGCCAAGGTCTCCACCGACCCGAACCCGACGCTGACGTCGCGGACGTTCCTCGACACGCTCCGGGCGGCCGAGCGCTACGCGGCCTTCGCGGAGGCCGGCGGCTGGGAGCGGCTGCCCGAGGATCTCGCGCGCCTCAAGCCCGGCGAGCGCCACCCGGCGATCCCCGCCCTGCGCCACCACCTGACGCTCACCGGCGACCTGCCGGCGGACGCGCCCCCGAACGACCGCCTCGACCCGCCGCTGGTGGCGGCGATCGCGGCGTTCCAGGCCCGTCACGGCCTGCCCGACAGCGGCGTCCTGGGCCGGCTCACCATCAACGCGCTCAACGTGCCGGCCGCGGTGCGCCAGCGGCAGCTCGCCGCCTCGGCGGCCCGGCTGATGGGCTCGAAATTCCCGTTCGGCGAGCGCTACGTGGTGGTCAACATCCCGTCCGCCGCCGTGGAGGCGGTGGAGAACGGCGCCGTCGCGCGCCGCTACGTCGCGGTGGTCGGCTCCCCCGACAAGGCGACGCCGCCGGTGGAGACGCGGATCACCGACATCAACTTCAACCCGACCTGGACGGTCCCGGCCTCGGTGGTGAAGAACGAGATCATCCCGCAGATGCGCAGGAATCCGGGCTATCTCGCCAAGAACCACATCCGGATCCTCAGCCCGGCGGGCGAGGTCGACCCGACCCGGATCGACTGGGCGGGCGAGAAGGCCGTCAACTACACGCTGCGCCAGGATCCCGGCTTCGACAATTCGCTCGGCCAGGTGCGCATCGACATGCCGAACCGCTTTGCCGTCTACATGCACGATACGCCGGCGAAGTCGCTCTTCGCCGCGAGCGTGCGCTTCCACAGCCACGGCTGCGTCCGGGTCGGACAGGTGAAGGAACTCGTCGGCTGGCTGCTGCAGGGCACGGACGGCCCCAACGGGCCGGGCACGAGTTGGGGCCCCATCGAGATCGAGACCGGCATCGCCGACGGCGAGCGCCGCGACATCAAGCTCGCCAAGCCGATCCCGGTGACCTTCGTGTATCTCACCGGCTACGCCACGCCGGACGGGAAGGCGCATTTCCGCGACGACATCTACAACCTCGACACGCCGGCGGCCGAGCCCGCCGCCACCGGCGCGATCCCGCCCGCGGCGGCTGCGGACGCGGGCGCCGCGAAGCCGACCCCCGCCACCACCGCGCCGGCCACGCCCCGGCCCGGTGCCGCCCACGACGCGAAGCCGGTCCCGGCGCGGGCCGCCGGGGCCAGGCCCGCACCGGCAAGGCCCGCCCCCGCCAAGCCGGCGGCAGCCCGGCCCGGCCCGGAGCCCCGCAGTTTGGAATCCGTCGAACCTATCCGCTAAAGCCAACCCAGCCATGCGATTCTCGGAACGGCGGAACCTCCCGACGGGCCGGTCATTGGCTCGCAGAAGGCGCGGCGGCCGCTCCCCGGAGAGACGGTTCGACGCGCCGAGCCACCGAACCGCACGGGAGACGACCATGGCCAAGGCCAAGCCGAGCAGCCGCATCGAGAGCGCGCGCCTGAACACCCCGACCGACCTCGATCCGAGCGACGTCCGGACGATCGCCGAGGGCCTGACGATCCTGAGCTCGGACCTGTTCGCGCTCTACATCAAGACCAAGAACTTTCACTGGCACATGAGCGGACCCCATTTCCGCGACTACCACCTCCTGCTGGACGAGCAGTCGGCCCAGATCTTCGAGATCATCGACGCGGTGAACGAGCGCGCCCGCAAGATCGGCGGCACGGTCCTGCGCTCGCTCGGCCAGGCGAAGAGCCTGACCCGCGTGGCCGACAACGACGCCGAGTACGTCTCGCCCCTCGACATGCTCAAGGAGCTGCGCGACGACAACAAGGCCCTCACCGCCAACATGCGGACGCTCCACGGCGTCACCGACGAGGCCGGCGACGTGGCGACCACCTCGCAGCTCGAGGAGTGGATCGACCAGTCCGAGGAGCGGACGTGGTTCCTCTACGAGACCACCCGCAACGCGACCGACAGCGGCCACTGAGCCGCGCCGCCCGGCCTCGGCACGGCCGGTGCCGGGTCGGGCCGCGTCGCGCCGCCGCTAACCGGCGGCGAGATCGAGGTGCACCTTCACGAGGCCCGGATCGTCCGGGTCGCGCCCCTGCGCGAAGCCGAGGCGGCGGCAGACCGCGAGCATCGGCCGATTCTCGGCCAGGACCGTGCCCTCGACCCGCCCGATCCCCTCGGACCGCGCCCAGTCGATCATCAGGCGCATCAGCGCGAAGGCGAGGCCCGTCCCGCGGGCGTCGCGGCCCACCGCGATCGCGTACTCGCCGCTCTCGTGGTTGGCGTCGGCGTGGAGCCGGACCGCCCCGAGCATGCGCTCGCCGCCGCCCGGCTCGATCTCCGTGGCCACGAACGCGATGGCGCGGGCGTAGTCGAGCTGCGTCAGGCGGGCCAGGAAGGCGTGGCTGAACTCGCGCACCGGACCGAAGAACCGCAGCCGCAGATCCTCCGGGTCGAGACCCTTGAAGAAGGCCAGGAACAGGCCCTCGTCCTCCGGGCGCACGGGCCGCACTCGGACCGTCCGGTCCTTGAGGTTGAGCGTGCGGATCCACTCGGCCGGATAGGGCCGGATCGCGAAGCGCGGGTGGCCGCGGCCGTGGGCGCCGCGCTCCGCGCGCCCGATCCGGACCCGGGCGTCCAGGGCCAGCACGCCGGTCTCGTCGGCCAGGAGCGGGTTGATATCGAGCTCGCGCACCTGCGGCAGGTCCGCGGCGAGCTGGGACAGCTTCACCAGCGTCAGCGCGATCGCCCCGAGATCGGCCGCCGGAACGTCGCGGTAGGCCTCCAGGCGCCGCGCGACCCGGGTGCGGGCGATGAGGTCGCGCGCCAGGGTCAGGTCGAGTGGCGGCAGGCCGAGGGCGCGGTCGTCGATCACCTCCACGGCGGTCCCGCCCCGGCCGAACACCACCACCGGGCCGAAGACCGCGTCCTCGGCGAGGCCGGCGATCAGCTCCCGGCGCTGGCCGCGGCGGACCATGGGCTGGACTGCGAAGCCGGTCACCCGGGCGTCGGGCCGCTCCCGGCGGGCGCGGGCGAGGATGCTGCGGGCGGCCTCCGCGACGTCGGCCTCGCTGGTCAGGTCGAGATGGACGCCGCCGATGTCGGACTTGTGCACGATGTCCGGCGAGACGACCTTCAGCGCCACCGTCCCGCCCGCCGCGATGATCGGCCACGCGGCCGCCGCGGCCGCGTCCGTGTCGGGGGCGAGCGTGATCGGGACGGTCGGGATCCCGTAGGCCTGCAGAAGGCCGTTCACCGCCACCGGGTCGAGCCAGGCGGCGCCCTGGCGCAGGGCGCCGGCGACGATCGAGCGGGCCCGCGCCGTGTCGGGGGAAAAGTCCCGCGGCAGCGAGTCCGGCGTGCGCATCAGGTCGTCCTGGGCCTCGCGGTAGCGGACGAGGTGCAGGAAGCCCTCGATCGCCTCGGAATCGGTGGTGAAATGCGGGATCCCGGCCTGCGCGAAGGTCTCGCGCGCCGCCTCCGCGTCGCCGAGCGTGACCGCGAAGACCGGCTTCTTGCGGGTCTGGCCGGCGCGGGCGGCCTTGACCGTCGCGGCGACGGCCTCGGCCACCGCGCCCGCCTCCGAGCGGACGGTCGGCACGTGGATCGCCAGCACGGCGTCGCTCGTCCGATCCGTCAGCAGCGGCGTCAGGGCGGCCGCGAAGGCCGGGCCGGCGGCCTCGATGCCGAGATCGAGGGGATTGCCCGGCGCGCGGCCCTCCGCCTCGGCGGGCGCCGCTAGGGTCCCGGCCCGCTCGATCAGCCGGTCCGCGGCGAGGAGGCCGATGCCGCGGCCGTTCGACACGATCGCCAGCCGGTGACCGGGGAACGGCCGCTGCCGCCCCAGGGTCTCCACGGCGGAGAACATCGCGTCGAGGTCCGGCACGGCCAGCAGGCCGGCCCGCCGGAAGGCCGCGGCGTAGACCGCGTCCGGGCGGGCCAGGGCGCCGGTATGGGTGACGGCGGCGCGGGTGTCGGGCCGGTGCCGGCCGGCCCGCAGGACCACGACGGGCTTGGCCCGGGCGGCGGCGCGGGCGGCCGACATGAACCTGCGGGCATCCGCGACCCGGTCCAGGCAGAGCAGGATCGCGCGGGTGCGGTAATCTGCGGCGAAATGGTCGAGGCAGTCGGCCACGCCGATGTCGAGGACGCTGCCGAGCGACAGCACCGCCGAGAAGCCCGTGCCGTGGCGGGCGCCCCAGGCGACGATGGCGGCCGCGACCGTGCCGGATTGCGAGACGAGGGCGAGGTCGCCGGCCAGGGGCGCGTGGGCGAACAGGCTTGCATTGAGCTTGGCGCCCGGGACCGCGAGGCCGGCGCTGTCGGGCCCGAGCAGGCGCAGGCCGTGGGCGCGGGCGATCCCGTGGGCGACCGGGCCGGGATCCTCCGGCCCGGAGCCGAGCCGCGCCGTGAGGATCACGGCCGCCCCGGCGCCGATCGCGGCGGCCTGCGCGACGACCTCGGGCACGCTCGGCGGCGGCACCGCGATCAGGACGAGGTCGGGGGCGGCGGGCAGGTCCGCGACCCGCGGCACGCAGGGCAGCCCCTCGACGGTCGCCTGATCGGGCTGGACCGGCATGATCGCGCCGGGGAACCCGGCGGCGCGCAGGCTGTCGAGCACGCTGCGCCCCAGCGAGCCCGCGCGCCCCACCGCCCCGACCAGGGCGATCGAGCGGGGCGCCAGCAGCTTGTCGAACCGGTAGGTGCTCACGACCGGCGACTCACGGCGCCGTCACGGGACGAGGTCCCGCAAGCCGTTCCTGGCGGCACGCATCTGGTCCCCTCGCTCACGTCCGACCGGGCGAGACGCCCGGGCGCCCGCCGCCCTCCCAGATGGCGCGATCCGGCGCGCCTGCAACGCCCGGTCGGCACGCACAGGGCGGAAATCGTCTGGTCGACGCCCGCGAGGCAGCCAGACCGCCTTTTGTTCAATATCGAGCGCCCTTTATCCACTCTAAGACGGGACTTGTGGGCGTGTGTGGATTGGTCTTGCTATTAAATTCACACCACCATAGTAACTGCCTCTTAACTACCCTGTATCGGGTCGAGCAGAGACAGATTCCGGCCGGCGCCGGCGGTCGGTGGCCGGCTGGGATCGAGTGGAGGTTATGGGATGGACGCCACGGGTGAAGGGCAACCGGACTATCTCACGCTGTCCGTCGACATCGTGTCGGCCTTCGTGAGCAACAATCCGGTCCCCGCGCCGGAACTGCCCGGGCTGATCGCGGCCATCCACGCGACGCTGCACGGGCTCGGCGAGCCGTCCGCCCCGCCGGCGGAGGAGCTGCGGCCTGCCGTGCCGGTCCGGCGCTCGGTCCAGCCCGACTTCATCGTCTGCCTGGAGGACGGCAAGAAGTTCAAGTCGCTGAAGCGCCACCTGCGGACGCACTACAACCTGACGCCCGAGGAGTATCGCGGGAAATGGGGCCTGCCGCCCGACTACCCGATGGTGGCGCCGAACTACGCCGCGGCGCGGTCCAGCCTCGCCAAGAGCATGGGCCTCGGCCACCAGCGCCGGAAGGGCTGACGGCGCGGCGCTCTCGTCCGCGTCCGCGTCCACAGCTTTCGGAGCCGGGTTAGGCATCGGGCAAGCCGCGCTTGCGAGGGTCCGGGGCCCGTCAGCGCCCCAGAGACCCGATGTCCGGCAAGCCCAGCCTCGTCGCCCGCCTGTTCTGGACGGCCGTGATCGGCCTCCCGTTCGGGCTCTGGTACGGCCGGCCGGCGCTCGCCGCGACGGGGCTCGCCCTCGGGCTCGTCCTGCTGCGGCATCTCGGGCGCCCGCGCCGGTTCCGGGCCCGGGTGCGGCGGATCGCCCGGGCCCATGCCGAGACGCTGGCGCTGCGGCGGCGTCAGGAGAGCTACAGCGACCCCTACGGCAACTGGATCGAGGACGGCTGGCTGCGCGAGCGGGCGTACTTCCTCGAGCGGACCGTCCTGCCGCAGCTCGGTCCCCGCTTCGCCGACCTCGCCGAGGCGGAGCACGCGCGGATGCTGGCGATCATCGAGGCCGAGGCGGCCGCCGTCGCGCTCCCGGACGAGGACGAGGCGCCCGGCGACGGGCTCGACTACGAGCGCTACTGCGCCGAGCGCCTGGTCCGGGCCGGCTGGCGGGCGCACCGGACGCCGGCGAGCGGCGACCAGGGCGCCGACATCGTGGCGGTGCGGGACGGGCTGCGCCTCGTCGTGCAGTGCAAGCGGCTGAGCAAGCCCGTGGGCAACGCCGCCGTTCAGGAAGCCGCCGCGGCGCTGCGCTACTGGGACGGGGACCGGGCCGCCGTGGTGTCGAACGCCGGCTTCACGCCGGCGGCGCGCCGGCTGGCCACGGCCACCGGCGTGCTCCTGCTGCACCACGACGCCCTCGAGGCGATCGACCTCGCGGAGGCGTGACGATCCTCAGGCGAGCGGGCCCGGGATGGCGATCTCCGCCTCGCTGAGCAGGCGCGCCTCGTGGCGGCGCACGAACAGCCACAGGGCCAGGCCGCCGAACACCACCAGCGCCAGCAGGGTCAGGCCCACCGGGCCGACGATGTGCTCGATCTGGCGCCCGCAATAGTACGAGCCGAGGCCCATGCTGCCGGCCCAGACGATGCCGCCGAGGGCGTTGAAGGCGAAGAAGCGGCGCGCGTCCAGCCGGTTGACCCCGGCGAGCAGGGCCGCGTAGGCGCGCAGCATCGCGGTGAAGCGGCCGAAGAACACGATCTTCCCGCCGTGCTGGCGGAACAGGTACTGGCCGAGCTTGAGCCGCCCGTGATCGAGGGCGATGAGGTGGCCGTAGCGGAGCAGCAGCGGCATGCCCCAGCGCCGCCCCGCCCAGTAGCCGACATTGTCGCCCAGGATCGCCGCCGCCGCCGCCGCGGCGATGACCAGGCCGATATTCAGGTTGCCGGTGCTGCCGGCGTAGACGGCGGCCGAGATCAGCACCGTCTCGCCGGGGCACGGCACGCCGGCGCTCTCGAGGGTGATGACCACGAAGATCGCGATGTATCCGTAATTCGCGATCAGGTCGGCGATGGGCAGGTCGTTCAGGAAGGCCATGCGGTCCTCGGGCCGGTCTCCGGGCAGAGCCCGGCGACACAAGCGGATGGAACGTGGCCTTAAGAGGGCCGCCCTGCGGCGCGCGGCGCGCTCAGAGGACCTTCAGCAGGGCCTCGGCCCCGGAAACCTCGGCCTTCGAGGGCGTCTCCTCGACGTTGAGGATCCGGACGACGCCGTCCTCGACCAGCATCGAGTAGCGCTTCGAGCGCATCCCGAGACCGAAGCCCGTGCCGTCCATCTCCAGGCCGATGGCCTTGGCGAAATCGGCGTTGCCGTCGGCGAGGAATTCCAGCCCCTCGGCGCCGCTCGCCTTCGACCACGCGTCGAGCACGAACACGTCGTTGACGCTCGTCACCGCGATGGCGTCGATGCCCCGCCCGAGGATCTCGTCCCTGTGGGTGACGAAGCCCGGCAGGTGGTTGCGGTGGCAGCTGGGGGTGAACGCGCCCGGCACGCCGATCAGGACCACGCGCCGGCCCTTGAACACGTCGTCGGTGGTGCGCGCGATCGGGCCCTCGGGGCCGATCACCCGGAAGGTGGCCTGGGGCAGGTGGTCGCCGACCTGGATCATCGCGGGTCCCTCGTTGTCGCGCGCTGGGATGGCGCGCGTGAGCAGCGCGCCTGACCTAGCGTGGCAGGGGGTGCCTGTCGAGGATCGGGAGCAGCCTGCGGCTCACGGTCCGAGAAGCTTGACGGAGGCCGCCCCGGCGCCGAACAGCGCGGCCCCGGCCGTCATGCCAGACAGCGCCACCTGCCAGGGCGCGAGACTCCGGTCCCGGCCGATCTTGGCGGCCTCGGCCGCGAGCTTGGTCTGCTCGACGGCCGTCTTCGAAGCCTCGGCCGTCATCTTGACCTGCTCGGCCGCCAGCCTGGTCTGCTCCGCGGCCAGTTTCGACTGCTCGGCGATCAGCTTGTGCTGCTCGGCGACGAACTTCCGCGTCTCCTCGTGCGCGCGCTCGATCCGCGCGCGCTGCTCCTCGATGGCGAACGCGGCCTGAGAGGCGGAGCCAGCCACGATGGTCACGGTCTCGAACGTGGCCGGAACGATCGCCTTCGCGTGCCGGCCGGGACATTCTGCGGCGCGCATGAGACCCGCACAAGCTTGGGGGAGGCTGGCTGCGTCCCTATTGCCCGCTGGACAACGGAGGGGCGCGGCGTAGCATGGACGGATGGCGCACCCTCCGCACCGCAGGCCTGATCCCATGTCGGCAGCGTCGTCGCAGGCCGGGAAGGCCGCGTCGCCGCTCCGGACGGAGCTGTCGGGCCCGCACTTCCTCGACGGGCAGTTCCTCGTGGCCATGCCCGGCATGGCCGACGAGCGCTTCGCCCGCTCGGTGATCTACGTCTGCGCCCATTCCGCCGACGGGGCCATGGGCATTATCGTCAACAAGGCGGCGACCGACATCAGCATGCCGGACCTCCTGGTCCAGCTCGACGTCGCGCCCGAGGCGGACGCGATTCGCCTGCGCGAGCGGGTCGGCCACATGCCGGTCCTGATGGGCGGCCCGGTGGAGGGGCGGCGCGGCTTCGTGCTCCACAGCGACGATTTCCACATCCAGCAATCGACGCTGATCATCGACGATGGCATCTGCCTGACCGCGACCGTGGAGATCCTCCGGGCCATCGCCAGCGGGGACGGCCCGGCCAGCGCCGTGCTGGCGCTCGGCTATGCCGGCTGGCAGGCCGGGCAGCTGGAGAGCGAGATCATGGCCAACGGCTGGCTCAACTGCCCGGCCGATCCGGCGCTGATCTTCAACGCCGACCTCGACGCCAAGTACGACCTCGCCCTGCGGGCCAACGGCATCGACCCGGCGATGCTGTCGATGACCGCCGGCCGGGCCTGACCCGGCCGCGCGCTCCGGCGCCTCGAATCCGCCGCCCCCGGTCGCGCCGCCGCGTCGCGCCGGCGGTCCTGCGCGGGCCGCCTATTCGGGCAGCGCGTCGCCGCCGCCGACCGCGTCCGGGTTCATGCCCTCGACGGCCGGCTTGGGACGCGGCCGGCGGGGTGCCACGGCGGCGGTGGGCGTCGCCGTGTTGGCGCCGAGCCGGGTGGCCAGGGCCAGGGCGCGGTTCTCCGTCACCCGCAGATGGCAGAACCCGTGCGTGCCCTCGCGCGCGTAGGTGCGGCAGAGCTGCTCCCGGTCCGACGAGAAGGCGGCCTGCTCGCTGACGATCGGCCGCACGTCCTCGCGTCGGGCCCGCTGGGTCATCAGCTTGTAATTGTCCCGGACGGCCTTGTCGGCCACGCCGCGGGCCGTGTCGAACTCCCCGGCCCGCGGGATCAGGGTCGCGGCGCCCGGCCCCCAGAGGCCGACCGGCGTGGTCGCGCAGTCCGCCGCCGAGAAGGTGCAGACCGGGCCCGAACCCAGGCTCGAGACCAGCACGCCGCCGTCGGTCACGTCGAAGCGCAGCGGGCACTCGGCCCCGGCGGCCTCGAAGCGAGGCACGCCCTCGGGCTTGCCCTCGGCGGTGAGCGTCACCGGATTGCCGCCCGCGAGCGGCACCGTGCACGACTCCGCCGGCTGCGAGATCTTGGTCCCGGGCAGCTTGATCCGCGCCGAGACGGCCGTGCCGGAGCGCTCCAGCTTCAGGGATCCGGACAGGCCGTTGAGCTGCAGCTCCTGGCCGATCACGCCGTCCTCGGAGGGCGTCTTCAGCACGACCGGGCGGGCCGGCGCGGGGGCCGGCCGGGGCGCCTCGGGAGCCGCCGCGGGCGGGCCCGGCTCGCCCGGTGCCCCGGGCGCAGGCGCCGGCTCCGGCAGGCCGCGCGGCGGCGTCGGCGGCCGCTCCGGCTTGATGCCGAACAGGCGCTCGAAGAAGTTCTGGGCCCGCGCGGGGGGCGCGGCGAGCATCCCGGGCGCCGCGACGGCGACCGCCAGGATCGGGAGCAGGAGGCTGCGGGTCGGGCGCATCGGACTCTACGACGGGGACACGAAGTGGCGGGGCCACGCGCAACCCCTTGTCGAAACGTTAACACGCCGTCGATGGCGCCGACGTGGCAGCGGAGCAACAAAATGCAGCCACGCCACCGGGCCGCGGCCGGCCGTGCGGCGAGATCCTGCCGGAATGACAAGGGGATGGCGCGGATCCGCGTGGCCGATCCCGCCGCGCAGGCTTCGCCTTGCGGGCCCGGAACGGGCTTCTTATATCGCCCTCGACGCGGGATTGCGCGCTGGGTTTCAGCCGTTCACGGCCCTTGATCCGGCCCGGGTCCCATACTCACATCACCCCCGACACCGCCATGGGCCGAGCTGCTTCGGGGCTCGGCGGTCTGCTTGAACGCGACACAAAGAGGGATCCCACCATGGGTAAAGTTATCGGCATCGATCTGGGCACCACCAATTCCTGCGTGGCCGTGATGGAAGGCACGCAGCCCAAGGTCATCGAGAATTCGGAAGGCGCGCGCACCACGCCGTCCATCGTCGCCTTCACGGACGACGGCGAGCGGCTCGTCGGCCAGCCGGCCAAGCGCCAGGCGGTCACGAACCCCGAGCGCACGTTCTTCGCCATCAAGCGGCTCATCGGCCGGACCTACGACGACCCGATGACCCAGAAGGACAAGGGCCTCGTGCCCTACAAGATCGCCCGCGGCGACAACGGCGACGCCTGGGTCGAGGCGGACGGCAAGAAGTACTCGCCCTCGCAGATCTCCGCCTTCACGCTGCAGAAGATGAAGGAGACCGCCGAGTCGCATCTCGGCCAGCCGGTCACGCAGGCGGTCATCACGGTCCCGGCCTACTTCAACGACGCCCAGCGTCAGGCCACCAAGGACGCCGGCAAGATCGCGGGCCTCGAGGTGCTGCGCATCATCAACGAGCCGACCGCGGCGGCGCTCGCCTACGGCCTCGACAAGAAGAAGTCGGGCACGATCGCGGTCTACGACCTCGGCGGCGGCACCTTCGACGTCTCGATCCTGGAGATCGGTGACGGCGTGTTCGAGGTGAAGTCGACGAACGGCGACACCTTCCTGGGCGGCGAGGACTTCGACAACCGCATCGTCGAGTACCTGACGGCCGAGTTCAAGAAGGAGCAGGGCATCGACCTGACCAAGGACAAGCTCGCCCTCCAGCGCCTCAAGGAGGCCGCCGAGAAGGCGAAGATCGAGCTGTCCTCGGCCACCCAGACCGAGATCAACCTGCCCTACATCACCGCCGACAACACCGGCCCGAAGCACCTCGCGCTGAAGCTCAGCCGGGCGAAGTTCGAGTCGCTCGTCGACGACCTGGTGCAGCGCACGATCGAGCCCTGCCGCAAGGCGCTCAAGGATGCCGGCGTCTCGGCCTCCGAGATCGACGAGGTGGTGCTGGTCGGCGGCATGATCCGCATGCCGAAGATCCAGGAAGTGGTGAAGTCCTTCTTCGGCAAGGAGCCCCACAAGGGCGTCAACCCGGACGAGGTCGTGGCCATCGGCGCCGCCGTGCAGGCCGGCGTGCTCCAGGGCGACGTCAAGGACGTGCTGCTGCTCGACGTGACCCCGCTGTCGCTGGGCATCGAGACGCTGGGCGGCGTGTTCACCCGGCTCATCGACCGCAACACCACGATCCCGACCAAGAAGTCCCAGACCTTCTCGACAGCCGAGGACAACCAGAACGCGGTCACGATCCGGGTCTTCCAGGGCGAGCGCGAGATGGCGGCCGACAACAAGCTGCTCGGCCAGTTCGACCTCGTCGGCATCCCGCCGGCGCCCCGCGGCATGCCGCAGATCGAGGTGACCTTCGACATCGACGCCAACGGCATCGTCAACGTGACGGCCAAGGACAAGGCGACCAACAAGGAGCACCAGATCCGCATCCAGGCCTCGGGCGGCCTCTCGGACGCCGACATCGACCGGATGGTGAAGGACGCCGAGGCGAACGCCGAGGCCGACAAGAAGCGCCGCGAGCTCGTCGAGGTGAAGAACCAGGGCGAGAGCCTGATCCACGCCACCGAGAAGTCGGTGACCGAGTACGGCGACAAGGTCCCGGCCGCCGACAAGGGCACGATCGAGACCGCGATGACCGCGCTCAAGACCGCGCTCGAGGGCGACGACGTCGAGGCCATCAAGGCCCGCACCACGGACCTGATGCAGGCCTCGATGAAGCTCGGCGAGGCCATGTACGCCGCCAACCAGGCGGCCGGCCCGGATGCCGGGGCCGAGGCGGCGGCCTCCGAGAAGAAGGACGACGTCATCGACGCCGACTTCCAGGAGGTCGACGAGAAGGACCAGAAGAAGCGCGCCTGAGGCGCGGATCTGATACGACCGCGCGGGGCCGGAGCGATCCGGCCCCGCCTTTGCGTGAGCAGCGTATTCAGAAGCTCCGTCATGCCGGGCATGCGGGGCCCGGGATCCAGGGCCGACGGCAGAGCGCGAATCCGCGTCGTCGGCGCTTCTGGTTTCCGGGCTCGTCAGCGGCGCCCCGGATCGGCGGCGCAGTGGTAGAAGCGTCGCGGCCCGGGGTTCGGGACGGGACGGGAAGGCACCTGAGGGCGGGATGTCGAAGCGGGACTATTACGAGATCCTGGGGGTCACCAAGACCGCCACGGAAGGCGAGATGAAGGTCGCTTTCCGCAAGCTCGCGATGACCTATCATCCCGACCGGAATCCCGGCGACAAGGACGCCGAGATCAAGTTCAAGGAAATCAACGAGGCCTATCAGTGCCTCTCGGACGGCCAGAAGCGCGCCGCCTACGACAGGTTCGGCCACGCGGCCTTCAGCCAGGGCGGCGGCGGTCCCGGATTCGGCAACGAGTTCGGCGACTTCATGTCGGACATCTTCGACAATTTCTTCGGTGACGGCCGCGGTGGCGGCGGCGCGCGCGGCCGCGGCGGCACGCCGGGCCGCGAGCGCGGGGCCGACCTGCGCTACAACCTCGAGATCACCCTGGAGGAGGCCTTCACCGGCAAGGCCGAGACCATCAAGATCCCGACCTCGATCACCTGCGAGGTCTGCGACGGGTCCGGCGCGAAGCCCGGCTCGAAGCCGCGGACCTGCCCGACCTGCGCGGGCTACGGACGGGTCCGGGCGGCGCAGGGCTTCTTCGCCATCGAGCGGACCTGCCCCAACTGCCACGGCCGCGGCGAGATCGTGGACGATCCCTGCACCGCCTGCCAGGGCGCCGGCCGGGTCAACCGCGAGCGCACCCTCTCGATCAACGTGCCGGCGGGCGTCGACGACGGATTGCGGATCCGGCTCGCCGGCGAGGGCGAGAGCGGGCTGCGCGGCGGGCCGGCGGGCGACCTCTACGTCTTCCTGTCGATCAAGCAGCACGAGTTCTTCCAGCGCGACGGCGCCGACCTGTTCTGCCGGGTGCCGATCTCGATGGTGACGGCCGCGCTCTCGGGCGAGATCACCGTGCCGGTGATCGACGGCTCGCAGACGCAGGTGCGCATCCCCGCGGGGACGCAGACCGCCAAGCAGTTCCGCATCAAGGGCAAGGGCATGCCGGTGCTGCGCTCGCGGGAGGTCGGCGACCTCTATATCCAGGTCTTCGTCGAGACCCCGCAGAACCTGACCAAGCGCCAGCGCGAGCTGCTCCAGGAGTTCGATCAGTCGGCCTCCCCGGAGAACCATCCCGAATCCGCGGGCTTCTTCTCGAAGGTGCGGGACTTCTTCGGGGGTGCGGTCCGGCCGTGAGGCCGGATCCGAATCCCGGGAAGACCCGTTATGCAAGCGGCCGGCGTGGCTTGCATCCCCTAGGCGCGGCGCCGGCTTGACTGTAAGACAGCGCCGTCCCTAGCCATTCATTCTCATCCGGCATCAAGGAATCCAGGACTTGCCGCCGCTCCGCCGTCCCAACGCGAAGGCTCCTGCGGGCAGGAGCGCGATTTTCGGGCCGCGGCGCGACCCCCTCGAGGACGAGGCCCGGTTCCTGCGGTCCTGGCTCGAGCGCCCCCTGGTCACGGGGGCCGTGACGCCCTCGGGCAAGATGCTCGCCCGGACCATGGCCGCCTACGTCGACCCGCGCCTGGAAGGGCCGGTCGTCGAGCTCGGCCCCGGCACCGGGCCGGTGACCGAGGCGCTGATCCGGCGCGGCGTCGCGCCGGAGCGGCTGATCCTCGTGGAGTTCAACCCCGATTTCTGCCGCCTCCTGACCCATCGCTTCCCGGGCGTGCGGGTCATCCAGGGCGATGCCTACAACATGCGCGCGAGCCTCGAGGACGTGCTGACGCAGCCCGCGGCCGCGACGATCTCGAGCCTGCCGCTGTTCACCAAGCCGCTGGAGCAGCGGCTCGACCTGCTCAACACCGCCCACGACCTGATGCGGCCGGGCGCGCCGTTCGTGCAGTTCACCTACGCGGTCGTGCCGCCGATCCCGGCCCGCTGCGAGGCCGGCAGCTACACCGCGGACCGCTCCAACCGGGTCTGGCTGAACCTGCCGCCGGCGCGGGTCTGGGTCTACCGCCGACCCTGACCTGAACACGGCCTGAGCGAACAGGTCACGTTTGCGTCAACTGGAAAGGCGCAGACCTGGGACACGGCCGGACGCCACAGGGCGACCGGCGTGGATCAGGAGAACGCCGATGTTCACCAAGACCGCACGGACCCGCCTGGCCGCCGCCCTGGCCCTGGGCGGACTCGCCCTCGCGGCGCCCGCGACGGCCGCCCCCCTCGGCCGCGATGCCGGCCTGCGGGCGGAAGGCGGCGACGTCCACACCGTCCAGTACGGCTACGGCTACGGGCACCGCCACGGCGGCTGGGGCCACCACGGCTACGGCCCGCGCCATCACCATCACGGCGGCTGGGGCCGGGGCCACCATTACGGCTGGCGGCACCACGGCTTCGGGCCGCGTCACCATCACCACGGTGGCTGGGGCCACCGTCACGGCTACGGCCGCTGGTAACAGCTGGTCCGCGCGCCCGGTCCCGACCGGGCGCGGCCCCTAACCGGCGTCCACCCGCTCCAGGACGGGCGGCCGCTCCGTCGGCGCGTCGCCCATCCGGTAGGCCGCCCGCAGCGCGGCCTCGGCCCGGTCCGCGGCGGCCTCGTCGGCCGCGTGGACGATCCCGAGCAGGCCGCCGGACGATCCCGGACCGGCGAGGTCCGTGAAGCCGACGCGCGGGTCGACGGGATCCTCCGGCCGCGTGCGTCCGCCCCCGAGTCCGATCACCGCCAGGCCCAGCGCCCGCGTCGCGATCCCCGCGACGGTCCCGTCCTGACGCACCGCCCGGCGCACCGGTGCCGCCGGCAGATGCGCCGCCGGCCGCTCCAGGAGATCGCCCGGCCCGCCCAGGGCCGCGACCATGCGGCCGAAGCCCTCGGCCGCCCGGCCCGACGCGAGGGCCCGCTCCAGCCGCTCCGCGGCGCTGTCGCGGTCCGGCGCGAGGCCGCCGACGACCAGCATCTCCGCGCCCAGGGCCACCGTGACCGCGTGGAAGCGCGGCTCGCGGCGCGCGCCCGTCAGGTAGTCGATCGCGTAGGCGACCTCGACGGCGTTGCCGGCCGCGCTGGCGAGCGGCGCGTCCATGTCGGTGATCAGCGCGGCGGTGTGCAGGCCGGCCCCCTCCGCCACCGTGACGATGCTCCCCGCCAGGGCGCGCGCCTCGGGCAGCGTCGCCATGAAGGCGCCGGAGCCCTGCTTCACGTCCATCACGAGCCCGTCGAGCCCGGCGGCGAGCTTCTTCGACAGGATCGAGGCGGTGATCAGGTCGCGGGATTCGACCGTGCCGGTGACGTCGCGGATCGCGTAGAGGCGCCGGTCCGCGGGCGCGAGCTCGGCGGTCTGGCCGATGATGGCGCAGCCGACCGTGCCGACGACCCGGCGGAACGCGTCGAGGCCCGGCGTCGCGTCGTAGCCCGGGATGCTGCCGAGCTTGTCCAGCGTCCCGCCGGTATGGCCGAGGCCGCGCCCCGAGATCATCGGCACGTAGCCGCCGCAGGCCGCGACCATCGGGGCGAGCGGCAGGCTCACCGCGTCGCCGATGCCGCCGGTGGAGTGCTTGTCGAGGACGGGCCCGGGCAGGTCCCAGGCGAGGACCCGGCCCGACTCGGCCATGGCCCGGGTCAGCGCCACCCGCTCCGGCAGCGACAGGCCGCGGAAGAACACCGCCATGGCGAAGGCCGCCGCCTGACCCTCCCCGACCGTGCCGTCGGTGAGGCCGCGGATGAAGGCCCCGATCTCGTCTGGATCGAGGGGCTGGCCGTCGCGCTTGGCCCGGATCGTCTCCTGAGGCAGCCTCTCCTGGGAAAGCCGCACGCTCACAGCGTCCGCGCCCGCATTAGGGTCTCGAACAGGCTGCTCGCCCCCAGCCGGAAGGTTCTCGGGCTCACCCAGCCGGGGCCCATCAGCCGGTCGGCCAGATCGAGGTAGGTGGCGGCGTCGGCGACGCTGCGCAGGCCGCCGGAGACCTTCAGGCCCGCGGGGCGGCCGCCGCCGCGGATCTCGGCCAGCATCGCCTCGGCGGCCTCCGGGGTCGCCGAGACCGGGCTCTTGCCCGTGGAGGTTTTCAGGAAATCGGCGCCCGCCTCCAGGGCGATCCGGCCGGCCTCCCGGATCCGCCCCGGATCGGCGAGTTCGCCCGTCTCCAGGATCACCTTGAGGGTCGCGGACCCGCAGGTGTCGCGCACGGCCTCGACCATGTCGCGGGCGATCGCCGCCTCGCCCCGCAGCAGCGCGCCGTAGGGCAGGACGAGGTCGATCTCGTCGGCGCCGTCGCGCAGGGCCTCGGCGGTGTCGTCGGTGGCGCGGGCGCAGTCCTCGCCGCCCGCGGGGAAGTTGATCACCGTGGCGATCCGGATCCCGGTGCCCGCGAGCGCCCGCGCGCCCTGCGCGACGAAGCCCGGCCAGACGCAGATCGCCGCGACGCCGCCGCGCTTCGCGTCCCGGCAGAGGACGTCGATCTTGGTCTCGGTGCAGGTCTCGCCGAGATCGGTGAGGTCGAGGAGCGGCAGGGCCCGGCGGGCGACCGCGCCGGCATCGGGATCAGTCATCGGCTGTCTCTCCGTCGGGCAGGCCGGCCACGAAGGCCCGGACCAGGCGGCCGAGATCCTCCGCGGCCCGGGCCGCCACCGCCTTCGTCTCCGCGTGGTTCGGGTCGCCGCCCGCGATGCCGGCCGCGAGGTTCGTCACCACCGAGACCGCCGCCACCGGCAGGCCGAGAAACCGGGCGAGGATCACCTCGGGCACGGTCGACATGCCCACGAGGTCGGCGCCCAGGAGGCCGGCCATCCGCACCTCCGCGGGCGTCTCGAAGCTCGGGCCCGAGAACCACGCGTAGATCCCCTCCCCCAGGGACACACCGCAGGCCCCGGCCGCCGCGCGGAGCCGCGCCCGCAGGTCCGGGTCGTAGGCCTCGGTCATCGGCACGAACCGCGCGTCGCTGGCCTCGCCGATCAGCGGGTTCATCCCGGAGAGGTTGATGTGGTCGGCGAGCAGCACGAGGCTGCCGGGCCCGGTCGCCGGCCGCAGCGATCCGGAGGCGTTGGTGAGCAGCAGGCGCCGGGCGCCGAGGTGCCGGGCGCAGGCGAGCGGCACCCGCATCGCCGCCGGGTCACCGCGCTCGTAGGCGTGGGCCCGCCCCTCGAAGACCAGGACCGGCCGCCCCGCGAGGCGCCCTCGGTGCAGCCGGCCGCCATGGCCGCTGACGCCGGGTCCCGGAAACCCGGGGATCGCCGCGTAGTCGACGGCGCTCGCGTCCGTGAGGGCCGCCGCGATCCCGCCGAGGCCGGTGCCGGTCACCACCGCGCAGGCGTAGGGACCCGCGAAGCCGGCGGCGCGCAGGGCGTCGCGGGCGGCCGCCTCACTCACCGAGCGTCTCCGGGCCGAAGGATTCCGGCAGCAGCTCCGCCAGGGTGAAGGTGCGGGCGACGCCGCCCGGACCGGCGGCGTGGACCGGCGTGTCCGGCCCGGCGAACTCGCGGATGCGCTGGCGGCAGGCGCCGCAGGGCGTCACCGGGCCGTTGCCGTCGCCGCAGACAAGGATCGCCGCGATGCGCCGGCCGCCGGCCGCCACCATGGCGGCGATCGCCCCGGCCTCCGCGCAGGTCCCGACCGGGTAGGCGGCGTTCTCGACGTTGCAGCCGGCGTGGATCGCGCCGCCCTCGTCGCGCAGCGCGGCCCCGACCGGGAAACGGGAATAGGGCGCGTGCGCGTGCGCGCGCACCGCGCGCGCCGCCTCGAACAGGGCTGCGAGCCCGTCATCGTCCCCTGCTGGGTCCCGTGCTGGATCCGCGGCCTGCATGGCCGATCTTTGGCACCCGCCGGGGCGCCCTGTCGAGGCCCCGTGCGGGAGTCCGGCGCGGTCTCAGCGGCTCGCCGGACCGGCGCCGAGGAGGCTCGCCGCCTGCCGCAGGTCCGCGTCGCTGCGCGGACCGCTCAGGGCGTAGGCGGTGTCTCCGGCGTTCCACGAGACGACGTCGCCGTCGTCCGAACCGGTGATGAGCGTCGTGGGTCCGCCGCGGATGCCGCGGGTGGCGAACAGCGACGCCTCGCCGAAGCGGCCGGTCTCGAGGGCGACCTCGATCCCGGTTCCGTGCCGCGCGGGGAAGACCTGGATGTCGCGCACCCGCCAGCCGTCGGGCAGGGCCGGCAGGTCGATGCCGGTCGCCGAGCGGAGACGCGCCCGGTCGTAGACCGGGTCGTCGGCCTGGCCGCCGATGCTCTTGCGCAGCTGCGCCACGACCCGGGCCTGCCGCGCGTCGGCGATCAGGGCCGGATCCGGGGTCGCCGCCAGGGTGTCGGGAACGCCGAAGCGGCCGATCTCGTCGTGGGCCAGCCAGCCCGCGCCCACGAGCACCGCGATGGCCGCGGCCCGCTTGAGCCGCGAGGCGACGCGGCGCCAGCGCAGGTTCCGGTCGAAGCGGCGCGCCAGGACCATGTTCCGGTCCGGCCCGGGCCCGGGAACGCGCTCGAAGCAGGCCCGCAGGGCGTCGCGATCGTGCATCTCGGCCATCACCCGGGCCGCGGCCGCGGGGTTGGCCGCGAGATGCGCCTCGACATCGAGACGGCGCATCGGGTCGATCTGGCCGTCGACGAAGGCGATGAGATCGTCGTCTGTGATCGGATCGATCATCGTGAAGTCCTCGAATCCAGCGTGCCCGGAGGCGATCCGCCGGTCGCAATCGTCAGTCGGCACCGGCGCCCTCGGGTGCCGGTCCTTCGTCAGCTCCGTGCTCAGCTCTCTCCGACGGCGCGTCGCAGAGGCCAGGCGGACCTTTCCCGCGGCTCGTCGGAGACGACGAGCCGGAGGGTGGAGGGCGGCCCGCGCCGCGTCTCGGGTGCCTTGGCCGTCTCCGCGTCGTCGGCGCCGCGGTCGGTCCGTGTCCCCTCCTCGAAGGCCCGCAGGGCCGCACGGCCGCGGCCGAGACGGGACATCAGGGTGCCGATCGGGATGCCGAGAACGGCCGCCGCGTCGGCGTAGGCCATGCCTTCCAGGGTGACGAGGTGGAGCGCGGCGCGCTGCTCCTCCGGCAGCTTCAGGAAGGCCTGCCGGATCTGGGCGAGGCGCACCTGCCCCTCCTGGGCCGGCGGCGCCATGTCCTCGGTCATCCGCACCAGCGTGTCGGCGTGCCGCGCCTCGACCTGCCGGCGGCGCTGCTCGTCGATGAAGGCGTTGTGCAGCACCGTCATCATCCAGGTGCGCAGATTGGTGTTCGGCCGGAGCGAGCCCTGCATCTCCAGGGCCCGCACCAGCGTGTCGTGGACGAGATCGTCGGCCCGCAGCGTGTCGCGAGTGAGCGACCGGGCGTAGCGCCGCAGGGGCACCAGCAGGTCGAGGAGGTCCGGGCGCTTGTTCTTGTCCGATGCCATAGGGTGTGAACGCGTCGGCCCGGCGGTTTAATCCCGCAGGCCGGCCCGGCTAAGAGCTCAGGCCTGATCGAGGGTGGCGGCGATCCCCGAGATGACCCGCGGATCGGTCGGCTCGACCTGCGTGGCGAAGGCCGCCGCCAGGGTGCCGTCGCGGGCGATCAGGTACTTGTGGAAATTCCAGCGCGGCGTCTCGGCGGGGCGCTCGGCCGCGGCCCAGCGGTAGAACGGATGGGCGCCCGGCATCTTCACGCGGGTCTTGGCCGTGAGCGGGAAGGTGACGCCGTGATTCTTCCGCGCCGCCTCCGCGATGGCCGGCCCGTCCAGCGGCTCCTGGTTGCCGAAATCCGGCGACGGCACGCCCAACACGACGAGCCCGCGGTCGCCGAACCGCGTCCAGAGTGTCTGGAGCCCGGCGAGCTGCCCGGCATAGCCGCAGGCCGTCGCGGTGTTGACCACGAGGACCGGCTTGCCCGCATAGGCGGAGAGCGGCATGGGCGCGCCCTCCGGGGTCTCGAAGGCGAAATCCGTCGCCCGCGCGGTTCCGGCCGGCTGCTCGGCGGCGCGGGCGCCGCCGGCGAGACCGGCACCGAGCAGGATCAGGGCCTCGCGGCGCAGCAGCGTCATGGCAGGTCTCCGGTGCGGACGTTCCGGCGCGTCAACGAACCAGATCGGGAAAGGATCGACCTACTGATACGCCTGCTGCAGGTCGACCGTACAGTCCCGGCCGATCCGCTCGTAGTTCTCGGCGAGCCACGCCTGGGCGGCGGCGCGGCCCTTGTCGCGCAGGCGCTTGAACACGGTCCAGCGGGCGTCGAGCTTGGAGGCGGCGTTGTAGTCCTCCAGGGCGTCGGTGCCGTCAATCCGGTGAATGAGGACCCGGCGGTACTGTCCCTGGCCGAGAATGCCCTCTTCGATCAGCCCATCGACGAAGTCGATCGCCCGCAATTCCCGCATCAAATTGGCGTTGAAGGTGATCTCGTTGAGCCGGTCGCGGATCTCCGCCTCCGTGCGCGGGGTCTCGCGCCGCTCCACGGGGTTGATCTGGACGAGCACGATGTCGCGGGTCTGGGCGCCGCGATGCAGGGGATAGAGCGGCGGGTTGCCGAGATAGCCGCCGTCCCAGTAGGGCACGCCGTCGATCTCCACCGCCTGGAAGACGGTGGGCAGGCAGGCCGAGGCCATCAGGTGGTCGACGGTCAGGCGCTCGCGCTCGAACACCGCGAGCTTGCCGGTCCAGACGTTGGTGGCCGAGACGAACAGGCCCGCCGTGTCGGCCTCGCGCAGGCGGTCGAAATCGACCTGCTCGGCGAGCGCCTTGCGCAGCGGATTGATGTTGAGCGGGTTCGACACGTAGGGGCTGGGCGCCAGCATCTTGGCCCAGAACTCGGCCACGGGATTGCCCTTCCACAGGCTGAACAGGCCGCTCACGAGATTGCGCTGGGCCGGCCCCAGGTCGCCGTCGAGGCTGACCTCGCGCCAGAACCGCTCCAGCCCCTCGCGGGCGCCGTCCGGGCCGCCCTTGAGCCAGCCATCCACAAGGACGACCGCGTTCATCGCTCCGGCGCTCGCCCCCGTCACCGCCTCGAAGCCGAGGCGGCCGTCCTCGATGAGGGCGTCGAGCACGCCCCAGGTGAAGGCGCCGTGCGCGCCGCCGCCCTGGAGCGCCAGCGCCACCGGCTTCTCGGACCGGGGCCCGGTCAGCGCGGTGCCCGGCACCTGCGCCGGCTGGGCGTCGATCGCGTCCGTGACCGGCGATTCGGGGACGGCGGTGGCGGGATTGTGCGGCTCGGCGCCGCCGAATTGCTCGCTCATGTCGGCCTCCTGATCCGCACGATAGATGGAACACAGATGGGATGCTGCAATGCAGCATCAACCATGCGCCGGGATCGCGACGGGGCACCCGGCCGCGCGCCGGCACCCGCGTCCGCACCCGCGTCGGCATGAGCGAATCGGCAACAGCGGCCGACGAAAACCGGCCGGCGGCGCGTCGGACGCCGCCCGGACGTGCAGAAAACTCGACATCCGCGCCCGGATACGACATGACAGCCGCGATGCTGTCCTGCGCGATGCTGCCCCGCGCGGCGCCGGGTTGACGCGGCGCCGGGTCGTCCGCAGCTAACCCGCGGCAGCCCCGAAGTTCCGGCGAGGCGTGTCCCCGGGACCGGCCCGGCAGCCGTCACGGCTCCGGCACCCGCGAGGCGCGCCCGCGAAAGTCCACGATGGAAGTCATGGAAGCCACCCGTTCCGAAATCCCCGCCGACAACCCGCTGGCCGGCGGCGGCCCGGAGATCGCCGGCCCCGCCCCGCGCCACCGCACCGTGGGCGTCACGGTCGGCGAGGGCGACGGCGCGGTCACGGTCGGCGGCGGCGCCCCGATCGTCGTCCAGTCGATGACCAACACCGACACGGCCGACATCGACGCCACGGTGGCGCAGGTCGCCCAGCTCGCCCGGGTCGGCTCGGAGCTCGTGCGGATCACGGTCGACCGCGACGAGGCGGCCGCCGCGGTGCCGAAGATCCGCGAGCGCCTCGACCGGATCGGCGTCCACGTGCCGCTGGTGGGCGACTTCCACTACATCGGCCACAAGCTGCTCGCCGACCACCCGGCCTGCGCCGAGGCGCTGGCCAAGTACCGGATCAACCCCGGCAACGTCGGATTTAAGGACAAGAAGGACACGCAGTTCTCGTCGATCATCGAGCAGGCGATCAAGCACAACAAGACCGTGCGGATCGGCGCCAACTGGGGCTCCCTCGACGGCGAGCTGCTCACCCACCTGATGGACGAGAACGCCAAGGCGCCGCGGCCGATCGACGCCCGCGCGGTGATGCGCGAGGCGATGGTCCGCTCGGCGATCAGCTCGGCCGACCGCGCCGTGGAGCTCGGCCTGCCGCAGAACAAGATCATCCTCTCGGCCAAGGTCTCGGCGGTGCAGGACCTGATCGCCGTCTATCGCGAGGTGGCGCGCCGCTCGGACTACGCGATCCATCTCGGCCTCACCGAGGCCGGCATGGGCTCGAAGGGCCTCGTGGCGGCCTCGGCCGCCATCGGCGTGCTGCTCCAGGAGGGCATCGGCGACACGATCCGGTACTCGTTGACGCCCGAGCCGGGCGGCGACCGGACCGTCGAGGTCAAGGCCAGCCAGGAACTCCTGCAGACCATGGGGTTCCGCACCTTCGTGCCGATGGTGGCGGCCTGCCCGGGCTGCGGCCGCACGACCTCGACCACGTTCCAGGAGCTGGCCCGCGACATCCAGAACTGGATCGTCACCTCGATGCCGGAGTGGAAGAAGACCTATCCGGGCGTCGAGGGGCTCAACGTCGCCGTGATGGGCTGCATCGTGAACGGCCCGGGCGAGTCGAAGCACGCCGATATCGGCATCTCGCTGCCCGGGACCGGCGAGACCCCGACCGCGCCGGTCTTCATCGACGGCAAGAAGGCGATGACGCTCCGCGGCCCGACGCTGGCCAAGGACTTCGAGACGATCGTCATCGACTACATCGAGCGCCGATTCGGCCAGCAGGGCGGCACCCGCACCGCCGCCGAGTGAGGAGCGGGGCGGGCCGACGAGCACGCCCCCCCGCGACGGAGGACGCGGCGACCCGGACCGCGATTCCGGGTCGCCGCGGGCGGGTCCGGATCCCGGGCGCGCCGTGCCCGAAAGGCGCGTCGCGTCGACCTTGACGGGGCGGCCCGCCGCGCCGAGACCCAGCTCCGCGATCTTCGCAGGCGCACACGGTTTCCGGGCGCACGAGGGCATGATAGCAAGGCCGCACGATCCCGCGAGCGGTCGGCCCGGTGGCCGGCCCGCACGGTTCGGCGGAGTCTTCGCGTTTTCTGCCCGGCCCCGACTGGCCCCTGAGCCGAACCGCGAAGCGCCGGCCACGCCCGAGCTTCCGACATCCGCATGAGCCACACCTTCGCACCCGGCGTAGCCCCCCAGCCCGCGCCCGCAGCCCCCGACGCAGCGCGCGCGGCCGACCAGGCCGCCGACGCGACCGGCGCTCCGGCGCCGACCCACGGACCGGCCACCTCCGGCACCCTGGACGCCCCCGAGAAGGCCGAGACCCAGCACGGCCATGCCGGCTTCTGGACGCTGCTGGTCGGCTCCGTCGGCGTCGTCTACGGCGATATCGGCACCAGCCCGCTCTACGCGTTCCGCGAGGCGCTGGTCCCGGCCCGGACCGACGGCATCCTGCTGCCCGAGGAGGTGATCGGCACCGTCTCGCTGATCCTCTGGGCCCTCTTCATGATCGTGACGGTCAAGTACGTCGCGATCCTGCTGCGCATGGACAACAACGGCGAGGGCGGCATCCTCTCGCTGATGGCGCTGGCCCGGAAGGCGCTCGGCGGCTCGCGCATCGTCTTCATGCTGGGGCTCCTCGGCGCCTCGCTGTTCTACGGCGACGCGGTGATCACCCCGGCGATCTCGGTGCTGTCGGCGGTGGAGGGCCTGAAACTCGTCACGCCCGCCCTCGACGAGTACGTCCTGCCGATCACCGTGGTGATCATCGTCGCGCTGTTCCTCGTGCAGAACCGCGGGACCGGGAAGGTGGCGGCCTTCTTCGGGCCGGTGACGATCGTGTGGTTCCTCGCGATGGCGCTCGCGGCGCTGCCGCACATCGGCCTGCACCCGGAGGTGTTCCGCGCGCTCAATCCCTGGCACGCCGTGCACTACCTGCTCGGCCACGGCAGCGGCGCGCTGATCGCCCTGGGGGCGGTGTTCCTGGCGGTGACCGGGGCGGAGGCCCTGTTCGCCGATCTCGGCCATTTCGGCCGCAAGCCGATCCAGGTGGCGTGGATCGGACTCGTCTTCCCGGCGCTGGCCCTCAACTATCTCGGCCAGGCCGCCCTGGTTCTGGAGAAGCCCGACACGGCCGATCCGTTCTTCCAGCTCGTGCCCGCCTGGGGCCTGCTGCCGATGGTGGTGCTCGCCACGATCGCCACCGTGGTGGCGAGCCAGGCGGTGATCACCGGCGCCTTCTCGCTGTCCCGGCAGGCGATCCAGCTCGGCCTGCTGCCGCGGCTGGAGATCCGCCACACCTCCGAGTCGCATGCCGGCCAGATCTACCTGCCGCAGATCAACGCCCTGCTGATGTTCGGCGTCGTGCTGCTGGCGGTGCTGTTCAAGACCTCGTCGTCGCTCGCCTCGGCCTACGGCATCGCGGTGACCGGCACGATGCTGCTCACCGCCTCGCTGACCTTCCTGGTGATGTGGCGCATGTGGAAGTGGTCGCCGGTGGCGGCCGCCGCCGTGATGCTGCCCTTCATCGTCCTCGAGTTCCTGTTCCTGCTCTCCAACCTGATCAAGGTGGTGGAGGGTGGCTACGTGCCGCTGCTGCTCGCGGGCGGCCTCATCATCCTGATGTGGACCTGGGTGCGCGGGGTGACGATCCTGTTCAACAAGACCCGCAAGACCGACGTGCCGCTGGTCGAGCTGGTCGGGATGCTGGAGAAGAGCCCGCCCCACCACGTGCGCGGCACCGCGGTGTTCCTGACGAGCGATCCCGAGATCGCCCCGGCGGCGCTCCTGCACAACCTCAAGCACAACAAGGTGCTGCACGAGAAGAACGTGATCCTCACCGTCGAGACGGTGGACACGCCGCGCTCCAACGAGGCCGACAAGGTGCGGATCGAGCCGGTCGGCCCGCACTTCTACCGGGTCGTGATGAAGTTCGGCTACATGGAGACGCCGAACATCCCGAAGACGCTGGTGCTGCTGCGCCGCCAGGGCTTCAAGTTCGACATCATGGCGACGTCGTTCTTCCTGTCGCGCCGCTCGATCCGTCCGGCCGCCCATTCCGGCATGCCGCTCTGGCAGGACCGGATCTTCATCACGCTGGCCAAGAACGCCAACGACGCCACGGACTTCTTCCAGATCCCCACCGGGCGGGTGGTGGAGGTTGGGACGCAGGTGACGGTCTGAGGGCCGCGCCGCCACGGTCGTCGGCACCCGCGTCCTGATCATCCGAGATCCGGACGGCGGTGGCCCTGTCCCGGTCCGCCCGAGCGCGCTGTGCCACGCGGACGGCACAGGGGCTGCCGCGACACGGTCGACTGGCCCGAGCAGCCGCGGGACAGTTCCGGAGCCGGCGCCGACACGACTGCCGCGGGTTGCTCTGCCGGCTCGACGGAGATCGGCAGCGGGCGCCCGTCATCGCGCGCAGCGCCCCGGCTGGGGCGCGGTCCCGGGGCGCCGAGCGGACAGGGCCGTCGGCCTGAATCGGCCGACTTTCGTCTACTTGTAGATGGTCGCCCATGTGCGCCGCCGCACGCGGCATGTCCCGCGCGCAGAGGCTCCGGGATGACCGGCCGCCTCCCCGCGTTGCGCCCACCCCGCCGCGTGCCTTAGAATATTTATTATTCTGAGCTTGAGCGTTCGCCCCGCGGCCTGTCCGCAACGGGGAACGTGAGCCGGCTAAGCCGGTCGTGGCCCCCGGCCCGGCTCGGACCCGACTGAACGCCGCTCCGGCGCCGCCAGACAGGACGCAACGATGATCAAACTCACCGTGAACGGGGCTGCGCGCAGCTTCGACGGCGACCCCGACATGCCGCTGCTGTGGTACCTGCGGGACGAGCTCGGGCTCACCGGCACCAAGTTCGGCTGCGGCGTCTCGCTCTGCGGGGCCTGCACCATCCATCTCGGCGGCGCGGCGACCCGCGCCTGCATCACGCCGGTCTCGGCGGCCGCGGGCCAGGAGGTCGTGACCATCGAGGGGCTGTCGCCGGACGGCAACCACCCCGTGCAGGTGGCGTGGCGCGACCAGAACGTCGCCCAGTGCGGCTTCTGCCAGTGCGGCCAGATCATGCAGGCGGCCGCCCTCCTCAAGGACACGCCCAAGCCCACCGACGACGACATCGACACCACGATGAGCGGCAACATCTGCCGCTGCGGCACCTACCCGCGCATCCGCGCCGCGATCCATCAGGCCGCCGGCCAGCCGGCGCCCGCCAGCAAGGGAGAGCGCCTGTGATCCACGACGCCAAGCTGAGCGCCGAGCGCGCCGCCGGCACCAGGCCGGCCCTCGACAACGTCAGCCGCCGCGGCATCCTCGGCGGCGCCGGCGCCCTGGTTCTGGCCCTCTCGCTGCGCCCCGCCCGGGCCGACGAGACCCAGACCCAGGAGCAGAAGGAGCAGAAGTTCGGCGCCGACGGCATGCCGCACGGCTGGCGCGACGATCCGAAGATCTTCGTCGCCATCGCGCCGGACGGCACCGTCACGGTGACCAACCACCGCTCCGACATGGGCCAGGGCATCCGCACCTCTGTGGCCTTCACGGTCGCCGACGAGCTGGAGGCCGACTGGTCGAAGGTGAAGGTGGTCCAGGCCTGGGGCGACGAGACCCGCTTCGGCAACCAGGACACGGACGGCTCGCGCTCGACCCGCCACTTCTTCCAGCACTTCCGCCACGCCGGCGCCGCCGCGCGGCTGATGCTGATCCAGGCGGCGGCCAAGCAGTGGGGCGTGCCGGCCTCCGAGGTCACGGCCGTCAACCACACGCTGACCCACGCCAAGTCCGGCCGCACCCTCGGCTACGGCGCGGTCGCCCAGGCCGCCGCCGAGCTGCCGGTGCCCACCGACGTCAAGCTGAAGGACCCGAAGGACTTCCGCTACATCGGCACCGGCAAGATCGGGCTGATCGACAACTTCGACATCACCACCGGCAAGGCCGTCTACGGCCTCGACACCAAGCTCGACGGGATGCTCTACGCGGTCGTCGCGCGCCCGGCCGTCTACGGCGGCAAGGTGAAGTCGTTCGACGACGGCGAGGCCAAGAAGGTCCCGGGCGTCGTGAAGATCTTCAAGATCGACGGCGGCGAGATCCCGTCCGAGTTCATGCCGCTCGGCGGCGTGGCGGTCGTGGCCAAGAACACGTGGGCGGCCATGAAGGCTCGGGACGCCCTCAAGATCACCTGGGACGACGGCCCGAACGCCGGCTACGACACCGACGCGTTCCGCAAGGAGCTGGAGGCCGCGGCCCGCAAGCCCGGCAAGGTCGTGCGCACGCAGGGCGACGTCGACGGCGCCCTGGCCAAGGCCAAGACCAAGGTCCAGGCCGAGTACTTCGTGCCCCACCTCGCCCAGGCGCCGATGGAGCCCCCGGCGGCGGTGGCCCGCGTGAAGGACGGGTTCTGCGAGGCCTGGGCCTGCGTCCAGGGTCCGCAGGCGGCCAACGACCGCCTGATGAAGGCGCTCAAGCTGCCCGACGACAAGGTCAAGGTGAACGTCACGCTGCTCGGCGGCGGCTTCGGCCGCAAGTCCAAGCCCGACTACGTGGTCGAGGCGGCGCTCTGCTCGCAGGCCGTCGGCGGCGCGCCGGTGAAGCTCGCCTGGACCCGCGAGGACGACCTCCACCACGGCTTCTACCACACGATCTCGGTGGAGCACCTGGAGGCCGGCCTCGACGACAAGGGCATGCCGGTGGCGTGGCTGCACCGCTCGGTGGCGCCGACGATCGGCTCGATCTTCGCGCCGGACCCGAAGCACGAGCTGCCGTTCGAGCTCGGGATGGGGCTGGTCAACACGCCGCTCAACATCCCGAACATGCGGCTCGAGAACCCCGAGGCCGCCGCCCATGTCCGCATCGGCTGGTTCCGCTCGGTGTCGAACATCCCGCACGCCTTCGCGATCCAGTCCTTCGTGTCGGAGCTGGCGCACGCCGCCGGCCGCGAGCCGAAGGAGTACCTGCTGGAGCTGATCGGTCCCGACCGGAAGATCAGCCCGACCGAGATCGGCGACGTCTGGAACTACGGCGAGGATCCGAAGCGCTACCCGATCGAGACCGGCCGCCTGCGCGGCGTGATCGAGGCGGCCGCCAAGGGCGCGGGCTGGGGGCGTCAGATGCCCAAGGGCACCGGCCTGGGCATCGCCGGCCACTACAGCTTCGTCACCTACACGGCGGTGGCGGCCGAGGTGGAGGTCGACGACAAGGGCCAGGTCCAGGTGAAGGCGATCGACATCGCGGTCGATTGCGGGCCGCAGGTGAACCCGGAGCGCATCCGCTCGCAGATGGAGGGCGCGGTGGTCATGGGGATGGGGCTCGCCCTCACCTCCGAGATCACCTTCAAGCAGGGCCGCGCGGTGCAGAACAACTTCGACGGCTACGAGGTCCTCCGGATCGACGCCGCCCCGAAGGTGGTCCGCGTGCACCTCGTGCCGACCGGCAGCTACGACGGGCCGCTCGGCGGCGTCGGCGAGCCCGGCGTGCCGCCGGTGGCGCCGGCCATCGCCAACGCGATCTTCGCGGCCACTGGCCGCCGGGTCCGGCAATTGCCGATCCGCGATCAGCTGAGCGCCTGAACCGTCACCCGTCGCGAGACGTTGGGGCCGTGGGGGAACCCGCGGCCCCATGTTTTGGAAAGCACCCGACCCGATGATGCGTCCCGCCCTCACGGCCTGCCTGACCCTGATCCTGACGGCGGTCCCCGCCCTCGCCTCGCCCTGCGGCGACCGGATCGACAGCATGTCGAAGCGCGTCCAGTCCGAGGTGAGCCAGTCGATCTCGGCCAATACCAGCGGCCAGGGCAACGCCGCCAAGCGCGGCGGCGAGGGGCTCACCGGGACGGAGGGGCAGCGGGCGAACGAGTCGCCGCAGGCCCCCCCGGAGAAGGCGGCCCAGGCCGGCCAGGGCGCGGACGCCGCCCAGCAGGCGAAGGTCGCCCTGGAAGAGGCGCGCACGGCGGATCAGAAGGGCGACGCCAAGGGCTGCGAGGCGGCGCTCACCCGCGCCGAGCAGCAGATGAAGAAGGCGCCGTGAGGAGCTTGGCGGAACAGGCCGGAGGCTCGGTGACCGCGCCTCGACATCGCCGTTGATCCAACCCGCACCGTCATCCTGAGGCGCCGGAGCGCAGCGCGGGCCTCGAAGGACCCGTCCAGAGGCCGCGCTGTCCCCGGAGCCCTCCTCCGCGGCCTCGCCGCGCAATCACCTCAGTCAGGACGAGGAGGAGGATTGGACAGGGTCGGTCCGGCCCTGCCCCTACCGAGCCAGCGCGCTGATCTCGATCACGAACTTCCGCCGCAGCGCCCGCGAGAAGTCGCCGTAGCCGGCGGCCGCCAGCAGGAACGCCCCCGGACCGCCGATGACGTGCGCGCGGTACCACTGCTCCAGACTCGTCCGCTCCTGCGGCAGCGGGGTCGGGAGCAGGCCATAGCCGGGCGCCCGGTAGGCGCCGGCCCCGACCACGTCGTTCTCGCCCGGCACCAGGATCGGCAGGCCGTTGACCGTCGCGCCGGTGTCGAGCAGCGACCGGTGCGCCTCCGTGAGGCTGTCGGCGTCGGTGCAGTTGTCGATCCCGTCGCCGGAGACGTCGACCACCACGCGCTCGGCCGGGACCGGCAGCGCCGGGAGCACGGCGGCGGTCACCGTGCGGAACATCTGGCCGAGGCAGGTGAACTCGCCCGCCTGCCGCGGGGTGGCCCGGACTAGGGCCGCGGCCGCCGCGGCGTCGGCGCGGCCGGCGATCCGCCGCCATCCGACCGCGAGGTTCGCCCGGTCCGCCCAGGTGACCATCGCGAACAGGATCCCGCCCGGATTGCCGGTGATCGCGCCGAGGACCGACGGATCCTCCAGGGCCTCGGCGATGCCCTCCATCTGCAGCCGGAAGCGCGCGTCGTCGACGGATTGCGACACGTCCACGGAGACGACCAGCGCGGTGGCGACGCTATCGGGCGCAGCTTGAACAGGCTCGGCTGTGGCGGGCGCGAGCCCGAGGAGCAGGAGGCCGGCGCTCCGCAGCACGCCGCGGCGGATCCGTCGCGAACCCGTCCGCATCATCGGCCTCGGCGCTCCCGGAAGGCGCGGCCCTGCGGCCGTCGCGCATCCGTTAGGCCACGTTTCGACGTCGCGCGAAACCGGCCTTTCGGGGGGCCCGCCGCGCGGACCCGCCCGTCGGACCGACGCGCCGCGGGGCAGGCCCGGATGCGCGTCGGCACGGTGTCGTTGGGCGCGAAGCCCGGCCCCGGTGAGGGAGGTTCGCTCCGGCGGCGGTGGCCCGCTCATCTCGGAGGTTGCCCGTCCTCCGGCCCCGTCCCTAGGCCGACCGCGGGGTCGTGACGGGCGGCCTCGGCCGCCCCGGAAGGTGCCTCAGGCCGCCGCGGCCGCGAGCGCGTGCGGGTTGCCGTTCAGGCCGGCGCAGAGATCGTCGATCTCGGCGAGATCCAACGCCTCGCCGGCCCGGCCGGCGATGGTGTCGATCAGGTGATCCTGACGGGGGTCGAACGGGTGACCCTGCATCCGGTAGAACTGGTAGTAGCGCAGCGCCGCCAGGACGGTGTCACGCTCGCGGTCGGTTACGGTGAAGTGCTGCATGGGTAGTCGCTTCCCCTTGTGGCTTCAACGAACGCTCGGGTAGGCCGCGACGCCGATCCCGAGCTTGACTGTTGTAACCCGTGGGCAACTGCCCGACCAGTTCTTGACAGCTCGCGCCGATGTGATTCGCGTCATTTAAGATTTTGATCCTGCCCCGGGCCGGCCGGTCACGGATCGAAAAGATCTACTCGGACAATGGCTTGGCAGGATCGACGGCGAGCGCCGCGCGGTCGGGCCTGTCCGCGGCCCGTCACGAATCCCCGCGCGGGACCCGCGCCGCCGGTCCCGCGCCCGCCTCAGAGGCCGAGCTCGGCCAGGTAGCGCGGCAGCGCGGCGCTCGCCGGCCCGTAGCGGGCATCGTCGAAGGCGTCGGCATTGTCGGACGGCTCCAGGTTGACCTCGCAGGTCGGGATGCCGAGGGCCCGCGCCTGCCGCACGTAGCCCGCGGCCGGGTAGACCGCCCCCGACGTGCCCACCGCCACGAACAGGTCGGCCTCGGCCAGCGCCGCCTCGATCGCGTCGAGGTGCATCGGCATCTCGCCGAACCAGACCACGTCCGGCCGCATCCGGCCCACCGCGCCGCAGGCGGGGCAGCTGTCTGCCCGGCTGAGGTCGGCCCGCCACGGCGTGACAGCGGTGCAGGCGCAGCAGCGGGCCTTGAGCAACTCGCCGTGCATGTGGGTGATCGCCCGCGAGCCGGCCCGCTCGTGCAGGTCGTCGACGTTCTGCGTGCACAGGAACAGCCGCCCGCCCCGCGCGACGATCCGCGTCTCGGCCCGCGCCAGGGCACGATGCGCGGCGTTCGGCTCGGCCGCGACCACGCCGCGGCGGCGATGGTCGTAGAAGTCGAGCACCGTGTCAGGGTCGGCCGCGTAGGCCTCCGGGGTGGCGAGCTTCATCGGGTCGAACCGCGCCCAGATCCCGCCGCGGTCCCGGAACGTGCCGAGCCCGCTCTCGGCCGAGACGCCGGCCCCGGTGAGCACGAAGATCGTCCTGGGATGGTCCGTCACGCGCGGCTCCTGTTCGCCTGAGAATGGCCGGATCTGTCCGCTGGTTGGCGGTGCGGTTTCTTTCCCGCCACGTCGCACCGGTGAATGCTGCGGCTCGTTTCACCGAGCGGGAGACACGAAATGTCCGATGTTGCGCTGCTGGTCATCGATGTCCAGGAATCCTTCCGGCACAGGCCCTTCTGGAACGACGCCGATGTCCCACCCTTCACCGAGCGCCTGCAGGCGCTCATCGACGGCGCCGCCGCGCGGCAGATCCCGGTCCTGCAGGTCTTCCACGTGGCCGAGAGCGGGCCGTTCGCCATCGCCTCCGGCCTCGTCCGCACCCTCGAGCCGGTCGTGATCGCGCCGACGGCCACCTTCCACAAGCGCCGGCACAGCGCCCTGGTCGAGACCGGCCTGTCGGGCTGGCTGACGCAGCACGGCATCCGCCGGCTGATCGTGTCGGGCATCCGGACCGAGCAGTGCTGCGAGACCACGGCCCGCCACGCCTCCGACAGCGGCTGGCAGGTCGATTACGTGACGGAAGCCACCCTGACCTTCGCCATGACCCACCCGGACGGCCGCCGCTTCGGCGCCGACGACATCAAGGCCCGGACCGAGCTGGTGCTGGCCGACCGGTTCGCCCGGATCGCCACGGTGGATCAGGCGCTGGCCGGCCCGGACCTGCCGGTCGCCGCGTGAGCGGGGCGGCCCGGCACATCCCGGTCCTCGTGGTCCTGCCGCCGCGCGCGCTGCTGCTCGACCTCGCCGGCCCGCTGGAGGTCCTGCGCATCGCCGGCACCGTCCAGGACCGGGTCGGCTTCGCGGTGGCGTACGCGGCGCCGCGGGCGCTCACCCGCTGCTCGATCGGGCTCGACCTGGGCGGGGCCGGACCTCTGCCGGATACGGTGGCCGACGGGACGGTCGTGCTCCTGCCGGGCTCCGCGACGCGGGTGCTCGGCGACGCGCCGGACCGGGCGGCCGACGCCGACGCGGAGGCCGAGATCGTCGCGTGGCTGCGCGGCGCCGTCCGGCCGGGCCACACCGTCGCGACCGTCTGCGAGGGCGCGCTACTGGCGGCGCGGGCCGGGTTGCTCGACGGCTACGCCTGCACCACCCACCACGCCAGCTGCGACCGGCTGCGGGCGGCAGCGCCCCGGGCCCGGGTGCTGGAGAACCGCCTGTTCGTGCAGGACCGCGACCGGTTCAGCAGCGCCGGCGTCACGGCCGGCATCGACCTGATGCTGCACCTCGTGGCGGAGTGGGCGGGCCCGGCGACGGCGGTTGCCGTCGCGCGGGCGCTCGTCGTGTACATGCGGCGCGGGCCCGACGACCCCCAGCTCTCGCCCTGGCTCGAGGGGCGCAGCCACCTGCACCCGGCGGTGCACCGGGCCCAGGACGCGATCGCCGCCGACCCGGCCCGAGACTGGTCGCCGGCGCTGCTCGGCCGGTTCGTGGGCGCGAGCCCGCGCAACCTCGCGCGGCTGTTCCGGCTCCACGCGGGCATGACGGTGACGGACGCGGTCAACCGGTCCCGCGTCGCGCTGGCCCGCGACCTGATCGCGCGGAGCGATCTCGGCCTGGAGCGGATCGCCGAGCGGGCCGGCTTCGGCTCCGCCCGGCACATGCGCCGCGTCTGGCGGCAGTTCCACGCGGCGGCGCCGTCGAGCCTGCGCGCTCGATCCGCGGATGTGGCGGCCGAGCCGGCCAACCCGCGGCCCGTAGGCCGGGATTCTGCACGGAACCCCGCGGAACACCCGCCCTCGCGAGCGGAGCGAAGCGATCCAGGGTAGCGCCCCGCTCTCCGGCGTCGCGCGGCCCTGGCTCACTGCGCGGCGCGGGTGGATGGACCGACGCGGCCGCCTGTGACCTCCTGCCCCGCCGACCCCGTCCGCCCGAATCGGCGCGGACCGTGCATCGGCCCGGCGCGCCCGTTGGCGCGGAAGGAGTGAGCGGCATGCCCGAATTCGATCTTGCCATCCGGGGCGGCACGGTGGTCACGGCGAGCGACACGGTCCGGGCCGATGTCGGCGTGCGCGGCGGCCGGATCGTCGCGGTGGCCGAGGGCATCGCCGACGCGGCCCGGGTGATCGACGCCTCCGGCCTGCTGGTGCTGCCCGGCGGCATCGACAGCCACGTCCACATCGCCCAGGAGTCCGGCCCCGGCATCGTCATGGCCGACGATTTCGCCAGCGCCACCCGGGCGGCGGCGGCCGGCGGCAACACCTGCGTGATGCCCTTCGCGCTCCAGCCCCGGGGCGCCTCCCTGCGCGGTGCGGTCGACGCCTACAGGGCCCGGGCCGAGGGCCAGTGCCACGTCGACGTGGCGATCCACATGATCATCTCGGACCCGAGCGAGGCGGTGCTCGGCCAGGAGCTGCCGGCTCTGGTCGCCGACGGCTACACCTCGTTCAAGGTCTTCATGACCTACGACGACCTCGTCCTGAACGACCGCCAGCTCCTCGACGTGTTCCACGTCGCGCGGCGGCAGGGCGCCCGGGTCATGGTCCACGCCGAGGGCTACGACGCGATCCGCTACCTCAGCGAGCGGCTGGAGCGGGCGGGCGAGACCAGGCCCTACGGCCACGCCCTGTCGCGCCCCGAGATCGTCGAGCGGGAGGCGGCGCACCGGGCGATCAGCCACGCCGAGCTGATCGACCTGCCGATCGTCATCGTCCACGTCTCGGGCCGCGAGGCCACCGAGCAGATCGCCTGGGCGCAGGCGCGGGGCCTGAAGATCCGGGCCGAGACCTGCCCGCAATACCTGACGCTGACGGCCGAGGACATGAAGGGACTCGGCCAGGAGGATCTCATGGCGGGGGCGAAGTACGTCTGCTCGCCGCCGACGCGGGACGTCGAGAGCCAGGAGGCGGTCTGGTCGGGGATCCGGCGCGGGATCTTCGACGTGGTCTCCTCCGACCATTGCCCGTTCCGCTACGACGACCCGCAGGGCAAGCTGAACCCGCGGGGTAAGACCTCCTTCCGCTGGATCCCGAACGGCATCCCCGGCATCGAGACGCGGCTGCCGGTGTTCTTCTCGGAGGGCGTCTCGAAAGGGCGGATCAGCCTCAACCAGTTCGCCGCGCTGACCGCCACCAACCACGCCAAGCTGTACGGGCTCTACCCGCGCAAGGGCTCGATCGCTCCGGGCTTCGACGCCGACCTCACGCTGTGGGATCCGAACCGGCGCGAGACCATCCGCCAGGCGAACCTGCACCACGGCTCCGACTACACGCCGTGGGAAGGCTTCGACGTCACCGGCTGGCCGGTGGTGACGATCGCGGGCGGGCAGGTGATCGCCGAGGACGGCCGGGTCCTGTCCGAGCCGGGCCGCGGGCGGGTGCTCGACCGGGCCGTCGACCCGGCCGAGCGGCGGGACGCCTGAACGACGCGCTGGCCCGCCGCTTGCCTGCAGCCCCCGGGGGGAGAACCGCATGGACGTCGAGCTGATCGGCCTGACCAAGCGCTACGGCGCGGCCACCGCGGTCGACGGCATCGACCTGAAGGTGCCGTCCGGCGCCTATTGCTGCCTGCTCGGCCCTTCCGGCTGCGGCAAGACCACGACGCTGCGGATGATCGGCGGCCACGAGCGCGCCAGCGCGGGCGACGTGGTGATCGGCCCGAAGGCGGTGGGCGACGCGGCCCCGGCCGAGCGCGGCACCGCCATGATGTTCCAGAGCTACGCCCTGTTCCCGCACCTCGACGCGCGCGACAACGTCGCCTTCAGCCTGAAGATGCGCGGCATCGGCAAGGCCGAGCGCCGCGCCAAGGCGATGGCGATGCTCGACCTCGTGCAGATGGGCCACCTCGCCGGGCGCCTGCCGGCCCAGCTCTCGGGCGGCCAGCAGCAGCGCGTGGCCCTCGCCCGCGCCCTCGTCACCGGCCCGAAGGTGCTGCTGCTCGACGAGCCGCTCTCGGCCCTCGACCCGTTCCTGCGGGTGCGGATGCGGGTGGAGCTGAAGCGGATCCAGACCGAGCTGGGCCTCACCTTCATCCACGTCACCCACAGCCAGGAGGAGGCGATGGCGCTCTCCGACCTCGTGGTGGTGATGAATGCCGGCCGGATCGAGCAGGCCGCCGACCCGCGCGCCGTGTTCGAGCGGCCGGCCACCGCCTTCGTGGCCCGGTTCATCGGCGGCCACAACGTGATCCGGCTGCCGGAGGGTCTCGTCGCCGTGCGGGCCGACCGGATGCGGCTCGGCGCCGAGGCCGGCCCCGCCGCGCTGCCGGCCCGGGTGGTCGCGGTCGAGTACCAGGGCACCAGCGTCCATGTCGGCCTCGACGCCGAGGGGCTGGAGCGCGCGCCTGAGAGCCCCGCCGCCCTCACCGCCATCCTCAGCGACGCGGCTTACGCGACCCGCCCGTTCCACCTCGGCGACACGGTCCCGGTCGGTTGGGACGCCGCCGCCGCCCATCGCCTCGACGCGTAACCCGTAGGGAGACGACCATGGACCTGCCCTCGAAGCCGAGCCGCCGCACGCTCCTGAAGGGGGCGGCCGCGCTCGCCGCGACGCCGGTGACCGGCTTCCCGGCGGTGCACGCCGCCGAGCCCGTGACCCTGCGCTACCTCGGGACCGCGGTGAACCAGTCCGCCGACATCGCCCGGAAGGTGAAGGAGGATCTCGGCCTGACCATCGAGTACATCCCGGTGGTGACGGACGAGGTGACCAAGCGGGCGGTCACCCAGCCGAACTCCTTCGACCTGATCGACACCGAGTATTTCAGCCTCAAGAAGATCCTGCCCTCCGGCAACCTGCAGGGCATGGACGCCGGGCGGATCAAGCTCGCCGACAAGATCTCTTCCATTTTCACCAAGGGGGAAGTGGCGGGAAAGCGGATCGGCGACCAGGGCACGGCGCCCCGCAAGGTCTTCTACCTGGAGGGCCAGGAGTCCAAAAAATTTGCCGGCGAACAGACCGGGTGGATCTCGCTGATCCCGACCGTCTACAACGCCGACACGCTGGGCATCCGGCCGGACCTGATCAAGGTGCCCGTCACGAGCTGGAAGGAGCTCCTGAACCCGGCCTTCAAGGGCAAGGCCTCGATCCTCAACATCCCGTCGATCGGCATCATGGACGCCGCCATGGTGGTGGAGGCTACCGGCGACTACACCTACGGCGACAAGGGCAACATGACGAAGCCCGAGATCGACCGCACCATCAAGGTGCTGATCGAGGCCAAGCGCGCCGGCCAGTTCCGGGCCTTCTGGCAGGACTTCAACGAATCCGTGAACCTGATGGCCTCGGGCGAGACGGTGATCCAGTCGATGTGGTCGCCCGCCGTCACCAAGGTGCGGGCGCAGGGCGTGCCCTGCACCTACCAGCCGCTGAAGGAGGGCTACCGGGCCTGGGCCTCGGGCTTCGGCATCCCCAAGACCCTGAGCGGCAAGAAGCTCGACGCCGCCTACGATTTCATCAACTGGTTCCTGTCCGGCTGGGCCGGGGCCTACCTCAACCGGCAGGGCTACTACTCGGCCGTTCTGGAGACCGCCCAGGCGAACATGCAGCCCTACGAGTGGGCCTTCTGGATGGAGGGGAAGCCCGCCGAGAAGGACATCCTCGGCCCCGACGGCACCCTGATCGAGAAGGCCGGCGCCACCCGCGACGGCGGCTCCTTCGACGCGCGGATGGGCGCGGTCGCCTGCTGGAACGCCGTGATGGACGAGAACACCTACATGGTGCGCAAGTGGAACGAGTTCATCGCGGCGTGAGGGCGGTGGGCGCCGCCGCCTCTCCCCGCCCCCTCCCCCGCGGAGGGGGGCGGGATGCATCGGCGCGCGGGGGGCGAATCCGATGACCGATCTCGCCCTGCCCGCCGCCGCGGCCGCCGAGCGGACCGCGGCGCCCGCCGTCGCGGCGCGCCCCCGCCGCCGCGCCCTCGCCTATCTCCAGGCCGCGCCGCTGGCCCTCGTCTTCCTGATCTTCCTCGTGGTCCCGCTGGTGCTCACCGGGATCGTCTCGCTCTGGGAGTACAACGAGTACGAGATCATCCCGGCGCTGACCCTGCAGAACTACGCCGACGTGTTCGACGGCTGCCTGTCGGCCGACCTCTGCACCACGGTGCGCACCTATCTCTCGACGGTGAAGTTCGTCGTGCTGACGCTGGCGATCACTATGCCGCTCGGCTTCGCCATCGCGTATTTCCTGGCCTTCCACGTCCGCTCGGGCACGGTGCGGATGGGCCTGTTCCTGCTCTGCACGATCCCGTTCTGGACCTCGAACGTGATCCGCATGATCTCGTGGATCCCGCTGCTCGGCCGCAACGGCCTCGTCAACGACACGCTGCGCAGCCTCGGGCTGATCCGCGCGCCGATCGAGGGCCTGCTCTACTCCGACTTCGCGGTGGTCCTGGCCTTCGTGCACCTCGACACGGTGTTCATGATCGTGCCGATCTTCAACAGCCTCGCGCGCATCGACCGGCGGCTGATCGAGGCGGCGCGCGACGGCGGCGCGTCCGGCGCGCAGATCCTCTGGAACGTGATCCTGCCGCTCGCCAAGCCCGGCATCGCCATCGGGACGATCTTCGTGACGACGCTGGTGATGGGCGACTTCGTCACCGTCGGCGTCATGGGCGGCCAGCAGATCGCCAGCGTCGGCAAGGTGATCCAGGTGCAGATGTCCTACCTGCAGTTTCCGGCCGCCGCCGCCAACGCCGTGGTGCTGCTCGCCGCCGTGCTGCTGATGATCCTGGGGCTCACCCGGATGATCGACCTCCGGCGGGAGCTGTAGCGATGGATCAGCCCCGCGGCCGCGCCTTCTACCTGCTGGCGGCGGTCTTCGCCCTCTACGTCCTGTTCCTCTACGGGCCGACCCTGACGATCCTGGCGCTCAGCTTCCAGGGCCCGTCCGGCGGCCTGACCTTCCCGATGAACGGGGTCTCGACCCACTGGTTCGCCAAGCTGTGGGAAGGCGTCGGCGTCGTCGACATCTGGGCGGCGTTCCGGCGCTCCCTGGCCCTCGGCCTCGTGGTGATGGCGCTCACCGTGGGGATCGCGTTCTACGCCGGCCTCGCCTTCCGGAAGGGGTTTCGCGGGGCCGGCCTCGTCTTCGCCCTCGCCGTGTCGAGCCTGATCGTGCCCTCGATCGTGGTCTCGCTGGGGATCGGGCTGGAGTTCCGGCTCCTCGACGACGCCGTGAAGGCCCTCGCGGCCGCGACCGGCTGGGGATTCCTGCAGGACCACGGCACGCTGATGGGCCTCTACACCTCGGCGCTGGGGGCGCACCTCACCTGGACGCTGCCCTTCGGCCTGCTGATCATGTTCGCGGTGTTCAACCGGTTCGACCCGGCCTACGAGGAGGCCGCCCGCGACCTCGGCGCCAGCGGCCCGCAGACGCTCCGGCACGTGGTCGTGCCGATCCTCGCGCCCGCGCTCGTCGGCGTCGCGCTATTCGGCTTCACCCTGTCGTTCGACGAACTCGCCCGCACCAGCCAGGCGATCGGCGGCCGCAACACCCTGCCGCTGGAGCTGCAGGGCCTGACCACCACGGTGACGACGCCGGAGATCTACGCCCTCGGCACGGTGACCACGGCGATCTCGGCGCTGGTGATCGGCACGGCGCTCGGCCTGACCCTGTGGCTGCAGAAGCGCCGGGCGCGGCGGGCGCTGGCGGGCCTGTGATCGATGCCGGACGGTCAGGCGGCCATGGGTCGGCGGCGCCGCATTGCCAATCCGGCCCCGTCCGTGTAAGCGCACGGCGCGCCCCCGAGACACCCTTGGAGGCAGGGGCGCGCCGGGAAGGATGTGGCCGTCCGCCAGGGGCGGCCTTTTCGTTTTCCGGCTCCAGCAATCGTAAAGGATCACGCCATGAGCGCTGTGAAGACGCTTGAGGCCGTGGCACGCGACCGGGTCGGCAAGGGGGCCGCCCGGGCCGTTCGTCGCCAGGGCCAGATTCCCGCCGTCATCTACGGGGGCGGCCAGCCGCCGCAATCCATCGCGGTCGACCTCATCCGCACCCGCACCCTGATCTACGCCGGCGGCTTCAAGACCACGCTGTTCGAGATCAACGCCGGCGGCAAGAAGGTCCGCGCGATCCCGCGCGACTTCCAGCTCGACCCGGTGACCGGCGTGCCGCTGCACGTCGACTTCCTGCGCGTCGTCTCGGGCCAGACCGTCACGGTCGAGGTGCCGGTGCACTTCGTCAACGAGGACGCGGCCCCCGGCATCAAGAAGCTCGGCGGCACCCTCAACATCGTGGCCCACACGCTGAGCCTCGAGGTCGCCCCCGACCAGATCCCGGACGCGATCGAGGTCGACCTGACCGGCCGCGCGATCGGCGACGTCATCCACGTCTCCGACATCAAGATCCCGGCCGGCACCTACACCGGCGAGGCGACCGACCCGGTGGCCAACATCGTGCCGCCGACCGTGCTGGGCGCCGAGGTGGAGGCCGAGGAGGCCGCCATCGCCGAGGCGCAGTCGGCCGAGGCCGCCGAGGAGAAGGCCGAGGAATCCGCCGAGGACGAGAAGAAGGACGGCGAGGAGGCCTGAGCCTCGTCGCTCCCTGTCACGCGACGCGAGAGCCCCGGCCCTGCCGGGGCTCTCTGCGTTTCGGCCGCGGTCAAGGATAGAGCCGCGCCCGGCTCCAGCCCGCGCCCGTCCGGGTGAAGCGCACGCGGTCGTGCAGGCGGAAGTCGCCGTTCTGCCAGAACTCGACGCTCACCGGCGCGATCCGGAACCCGGTCCAGTGCTCAGGCCGGGGGATCGGCCCGTCCCCGTAGCGCTCGGACAGCTCCGCCACCGCCGACATCAGCGTGGCGCGGTCCGCGAGCGGGCGGGATTGCTGGCTGGCGATCGCACCGAGGCGGCTCTCCCGGCGGCGGCTCTGGAAATAGGCGTCGGCCTCCGCGGCCGTGACCGGCGTGATCGGCCCGCGGGCCCGGACCTGCCGGCGCAGGCTCTTCCAGTGCAGCACCAGGGCGGCCTGGGGGTTCTGCGCCAGCTCCTCGCCCTTGGTGGACTGGGTGTTGGTGTAGAACACGAAGCCGCGGGCGTCGAAGTCCTTCAACAGGACCATCCGCACGTCCGGCAGCCCGTCCGATCCGGCGGTGGCGAGCGCCATCGCGTTCGCGTCCTCGGGCTCGGAGGCCTCGGCCTCCTTCATCCAGGCGGCGAACAGCCCGACGGGGTCCTCGCTCAGCGTGAAGTCCGCGCTCTTCGGGTCATCGGTCCTTAACTGATCCACGCCAAGACTCCTGCCTGCCGCGTCCAGGGCCTGAGGGGGCACCGACATCGGCGTGTTCGGTCGAGCGAATAGCCCGTCGTGAGTCAGGTGTAATGCGGGGATGCGCGTGTAAAGGGCCAAGCCGGCGGTCGCAGATCGGCGCGTCCGTCTCGGCCCTGTCTCTGGCGATGGTCCTGTGCGGCTGCAGCCAGCCACTGCTGGTCTTCCGGGGCGATCCCCCGGCGGCGGCGCGCGTGGTCGAGGAGCCGACCGTCACCGGCAGCATCGAGAAGCGGCCCGTGAGTTTCGGGGACGACCTCGCCGAGGAGGATTGGCGCCGGGCGCGGGCCGCCCTGAGCGTCGCCCTGGATCCGCAGGGCAACGGGCGCCCGGTCAAGTGGGACAACCCGGAGACCGGGCTTCACGGGTCGGTCAACCCGACCGGGCTGCCGTATGTCTCGGATGAGCTGATCTGCCGCAACTTCCTGGCATCGGTGATCGCGCCGAGCCGCAGCCGCTTCGTCCGCGGCACCGGCTGCAAGCTCTCGGGCGGACCGTGGACGCTCAAGCGCGTCCGGGCCGCGAGCGGCACCGGACGCTCCTGAACTCCGTCGACGTCGGAGGCCCCTGCCCGTGCGGCAGCGGGAGCGCCCCCGCGCCCTCAGTACGGATGCCCGTAATAGGGCCGCACGCGCAGGCGCGGCTGCGCCGCCGGCGGAGCGGCGTAGCGGGCCGCGGCCTCCGGGTCGTAGGTGCGGATATAGGGATCGAGGGCCGGGTCGCGGTAATTGCCGTTGTTGACCCCCGCCGAGCGATCGTTGCCGCTCAGCGCCGCGTAGGGCGAGAGGCCGCTGCCGCTGTCGCCGCCGCCACCGCCGCCACCGCCCCAGGCAAAGGCCGTCCCCGGGATGGCGGCGAGGAGCATCGCCGCGAGGGGCATCGTCAGCGTCTTGCGCGTCATGTCCTGTCTCCGCACCACGTCATTGTCTGGCGAACGGTCCAGCTGGAGGTGGGGTTCCCCTCGGCGAGCCGCCACGGCCTCGCGACATTGTACCACCGCCCGCCAACACGCGTTTATTTGAAGGCCCGCGTTTCGATTTTTTCGGTTCACCGCCCAGAAATCGTCTCGCGCGTTAAGCTTGAACCGGTAGACAGCCACTCGGCCGTGCTTGATCGTGGCGCGGCGTAACAGCATTCGAGCCCGGCTCGACCGTATCCAGGGTCGGGACCGGGCGCATACCGGGCCTGGCTGCCGTGAGCGTCGACACGAAATCCGGCACGCGGGGCATGAGGCTGACCGGCTGATGGAGCGGGCGATCGGAGGCACGGACCGACCGTCGGCGGCCGGTGGCCGGGCTCCCACCCGGGCGGAGCCGCCGGCGCCCGGGACGCCCTCCCGCACCCGGACCGTCACCGTGCGGCTCGACCGACGGTCCCTGCGCGGCTGGCACATCCGCCTTCTCGACCAGCTCGGGCAGCGGCCCGACCATCGGATCCGGGTCGCCTGGGTGGAGCACGCGGAGGGCCTGCCGCCGAACGCGGAGCTCCTGTTCCGTCTGGAGGCCGCCATCCACGGCCTGCCCCGGCCGGGTCTGGCGACCGCCGCGGAACCGGTGGCCCTCGCCCCCTACGAGGCGAGCCCGGAGGGCCCGGAGCCCGGCGGGAGCGGCGCCGACCTCGTCCTCGACCTTTCGGGCAGCCCCGCGGAGCCGGGCTCGGCGCCGGCCTGGCGGCTCGACTACGACGGGATGCCGGGCGAGGCCGGCCTCCTCGCCGCCCTGTTCGCCCACGGAGCGCCGGTGGCGGCGCTGCGCGGGCCGGACGGCAGGCCGGTGGCGGTCGGCCGCCTGGGCGCGGAATCGCACACGGTGATGCTCGCGGCCTTCGAGGGCTACCTCGCGCGGACCATCACGCTGATCCTCGCCGCCCTCGACGGCGCCGCCTCGACGGAGCTTCCCGACGGCGCCGGGGCGCCCCTGAAGCCCGCGGCCGGCTACGACCTCGGCGGCCTGGGCGCGCGCCGTCGGGCCGCCGGTGGGCTCGCCCGGCAGATCGCGCGCAGGCTCTACGCCCTCTGCTTCCACGGCCCGCACTGGCGGGTGGGCTGGCGGCGGATCGCCGGCCCCGACCTGATCGACCTGCGCCGGCATCCGGAGGGCGGCTGGCAGGTCCTCCCCGACGACGGGCGGCGCTTCTACGCCGACCCCTTCGCGATCGCCCGGGACGGCGCCGTGACCCTGTTCGTGGAGGAGTTCGACTACCGCCGCGGCAAGGGCGTGATCGCCGCGGTGGGCTTCGGGGAGAACGGGCCCCGCGGCCGGCCGGAGCCGGTGCTCGAGCTCGAGACCCACCTGTCCTACCCGTTCGTGTTCGAGGCGGACGGGCAGGTCTGGATGATCCCGGAATCCCACGCCTCCGGGACGATCGACCTCTACCGGGCCACCGACTTCCCGCGCGGCTGGGTCCACGAGGCGGTGCTCCTGGACGGGGTCGTGGCCGGGGACGCGACCCTGCTGCAGCACGGCGGCCGCTGGTGGATGTTCGCCACGGTCCGGGCCGGCGGCGGCAGCTACTCCGACACGCTCCATCTCTGGCACGCGCCGCATTTCCGCGGGCCCTGGACGCCCCACCGGCACAACCCGGTGCTGATCGACATCGGCTCCGCCCGGGCCGCGGGCCCGATCGTGGCGCGCGACGGCGGCCTGATCCGGCCCGTCCAGGATTGCCGACAGGGCTACGGCGCGGCGCTCGGCCTCGCCCGGATCCTGCGCCTCGACGAGGAGGGCTACGCCCAGCGGGTCGAGACGCGCCTGCGGCCGGGGGCGGCCTGGCCGGGCACCCGCCTGCACATGCTGAGCGCGGCCGGCGGCTTCGAGTTCATCGACGGCTCGCACCGGGCCCGCCCCCGCCTCCTGGGCTGAGGGCGCCTTCTGGGCTGAGGGCACCTTCTGGGCTGAGGGCGCCTGCTGGGCTGAGCCCGGGCCGAACCGCCCCGTGCGGCCGCGCGCGGCCCCGTCGGTGCCGAACGGCACCCGCATACGGCTCGCATCGCGGCCGCGCGCGCGCTAAGCGGGGACCTCACCTGCGCCGATCCAGCAGAACCGCCGGGACGATCACCATGGCGAGCCCCGTCGAACATGCGAGCTTCCTGCCGCCGGTCCTGACCTTCCTCACCGCGGCTGTGATCGGCGTGCCGATCTTCCGGCTGATCGGGCAGAGCGCCGTGCTCGGCTACCTCGTGGCCGGCGTGCTGATCGGGCCCTCGGGCCTGTCGCTGATCGCCGAGCCCGAGACGGCGGCGAGCGTCGCCGAGATCGGCGTGGTGCTCCTGCTCTTCATCGTCGGCCTGGAGCTGCACCTGTCGCAGCTCGTCTCCATGCGCCGCGACATCTTCGGCCTCGGCACCGCGCAGCTCGTCGTCTGCGCGCTGGTGCTCGGCGGCGCCGGAATTCTGGCCGGCCTCAGTTTCGGCGCCGCCGCGGTGATCGGCCTCGCGCTCGCCCTCTCGGCCACCGCGGTGGCCCTGCAACTCCTGGAGGAGCGGGGCGATCTCGGCAGCGCCTACGGCGCGCGCGCCTTCGCGGTGCTGCTGTTCCAGGACCTGTCGGTGGTCGGCATCCTGGCGCTGATGCCGCTGCTGGCCTCGGCCGGCGAGGCGACCGACGTCTCCTGGCTCGGGGAGGCGGCGGTCTCCACCGGCAAGGCGCTCGCGGCGATCCTCGCGGTGGTGCTGGTCGGCCGCTACGGCCTGAACCCGTTCTTCCGGCTGCTCGCGGCGAGCGGCGCCCGCGAGGTGATGACCGCCGCGGCACTCCTGGTGGTGCTCGGCACCGCGCTGCTCATGGAGCAGGTCGGCCTGTCGATGGCGATGGGCGCGTTCCTCGCCGGCATCCTGCTGGCCGAGTCGAACTTCCGCCACCAGCTGGAGGCCGATATCGAGCCGTTCCGCGGCATGCTGCTCGGCCTGTTCTTCATGAGCGTCGGCATGTCGATCGACGGCAACCTCGTGCGCGAGGTCTGGCCGGCCCTGTTCGGCGCGACCCTGGCGGCGATCCTGGTCAAGGTCGCCATCGTGGCCGGCCTGTTCCGGCTGTTCGGCTCGGACACCCTCGGGGCCCTGCGGGGCGCCGCGGTCCTGGCGCCCGCGGGCGAGTTCGCCTTCGTGCTGCTGCCGCAGGCCCAGGATCTCGGCCTCACCGGCGTCACGGCGACGCGCTTCGCGGTGGCGCTCGCCGCGCTGACCATGCTGATCGGCCCCATCGCCGCCAAGGGTCTCGACAAGCTGATCGAGCGGCGCAACGCGCGCAGCACCTTCGCGCTGGAGGAGCCCTCCAGCGAGCTCTCCGAGAGCGGCGACGCCCGGGTGCTGGTGATCGGCTTCGGCCGGTTCGGGCAGGTGCTGACCCACGTGCTGATGGCCGAGGGCATCCCGGTCACGGTGATCGACAAGGACGTGGAGCAGCTGCGCGCCGCCTCGCGCTTCGGCTTCCGCATCTACTATGGCGACGGCACGCGCCTCGACGTGCTGCGCGCCGCCGGGATCGGTCGGGTCGAGCTGGTCTGCATCTGCGTCGACGACCGGGAGGGCGCCCTCAAGATCGTCGACATCGTCCACGAGGAGTTCTCCAGCGTGCGCACCTTCGTGCGGGCCTACGACCGCCTGCACGCGGTGGAGCTGATGAACCGGGACGTCGACTACCAGATCCGCGAGACCGCCGAATCCGCCCTCGCCTTCGGGCGGGCGGCCCTCGAGGGGCTCGGCCTGTCGCCGGAGGCCGCCACCGCCCGGACCGACGACGTGCGCAAGCGCGACATCGCGCGGCTGGTCCTGCAGCAGGCCGGCGCCCTGCCGGACGGGTCCAGCTGGATGCGCGGCGCCGCGGCGGGCCTGAAGCCCGAGCCGCTGACCGCCCCGGTCCGGCCGGCCCGGGCGCTCAGCACCGAGACCCGCGACCTCGTGGGCAGCGACCGGCGCGAGGCCGCCGAGCGGCTCCTGGAGAAGCCCGCCCTGGCCCCGCAGGAGACGGAGGCCGCCGAGGAATCCGATCCGGAGACCGAGCTCGAATCGGAAGGCAGCGCCCGGGATGCGTGACGGGCCGGATGTCTGACCTGTCCGACGGGCCGCCCCCGGCGGAGGCGGGCCGCTTCGTCACCGGCTCGATCCTCCGCCACGTCGTCGTGATGGCCGCCACCGGCTCGGTGGGGCTGATGGCGATCTTCGTCGTCGACCTCCTGTCGCTGCTCTACGTCTCGACGCTGGGCGACCCGAACCTCACGGCGGCGGTCGGCTTCGCCGGCATCGTGCAGTTCTTCGCCACGGCGGTGAATATCGGCCTGATGATCGCGGCCGGCGCCCTGGTGGGGAAGGCCGTCGGCGCGCGCGACCCGGCGGCGGCGCGGCGCCTCGCGACGTCCGCGCTGGTCCTCGGCAGCCTCGTGGCCGCCGTCATCGCGGGGCTGATCGCGCTGCTGGCCGGCCCGCTCCTGGCCCTGATCGGCGCCGAGGGCGAGGCGCTGCGCGTGGCCGTCCTGTTCCTCCACATCACTCTGCCGTCGAACCTGCTGCTCGCCGCCGGCATGCTGTTCACCGGCCTGCTGCGCGCGGTCGGCGAGGCGGGTCAGGCGATGGCGGTCACGCTCGCCGGCGCCGTCGTCACCGCGTTCCTCGACCCGCTGCTGATCTTCGGGGCGGGCCTCGGCGTGACGGGCGCGGCGATCACGGTCTGCGTGGCGCGCGCGACCTTCGTGGCGGTGGGCATCCGCGGCGTCGCGCGGCACGGGCTCCTCGGCCGGCCGCGCCTGCCCGACCTGCCGCCCGACGCGGCCGCCCTGGCGGGGGTCGCGGGCCCGGCCGTGCTCACCAACCTCGCACCCTCGGTGGCGAGCGCCTTCCTGGCGCGCCTTTTTGCCGGCTACGGAGCGGACGCGGTCGCCGCCGCGTCGGTGATCGACCGGCTGACGCCGGTGGCCTTCGGCGGCCTGTTCGCGCTGTCGGGGGCGATCGGCCCGATCCTGGCGCAGAACTGGGGTGCGGGCCGGTTCGATCGGATGCGCGGCGTGCTCGGCGCGGCGATCCGGGTGACGCTGGCCTACTGCGCCGGGGTCTGGCTTCTCCTGGCGCTCGGCCGGGGGTGGCTCGCCGGCCTGTTCGGCCTGCAGGGGGTCGCGGCCGAGCTGTTCGGCTTCTTCTGCCTCGTCGGCGGCGCGATCTGGTTCTTCAACGGGCTGCTGTTCCTCGGCAACGCCGCCTTCAACAATCTCGGCTTCCCGCTGCGCTCGACGCTGCTGAACTGGGGCCGGGCGACACTCGGGACGATCCCGCCGGCGATGCTCGGCGCGGCGCTCTACGGCCCCCGCGGGGTGGTGGCCGGGATGGGGATCGGCTCCCTGATCTTCGGGGCGCTCGGCATCCTGCTGGCCCGCCGCACGGTCGACCGGCTGGAGGGAAGCGGTCCGCGGCGGCCGGGGGCGGATATCGCCGCGGAGGCGCCCCAGCGCGCGGCGCCGCTGCCGGCGGGGCACGCCCATCCCGAGCCGATGACCTGAGACGGCGGCGGCAAGGCACAAGTTCCGCGGGTGGGAACTGGTATTTCCCCGCGCAAAGGGTCACGATGCCCTGTCCCGGACGGTTCCGGCCGGGACAGAGTCGAGGCGTCATGTTCAACCCGCTCGAGATGTTCCAGGCCCAGGGCGAGGCCGGGCTTCAGGCCATGGGCCAGCCGTTCGGCCTGACGACCGAGCAGACGGCCCGCGCCTTCGAGGCGCTGATGCCGGCCCTGACGCTCGGCCTCCAGCGCAGCGTCGGCCTGGACCCGGCCGGCTTCGCCCGGATGTTCGGCCTGGAGGCCGCCAAGCCGGCGCCCGCCCAGGGATTCGAGGCCCTCGGCCAGATGTTCGGGTCCGCGCAGCTGATGCAGGCGGTGCTGCGGCAGGCCTCGGCGACGAGCGGCGTCGGCGCGCAGGTCCTGCGCCAGATGCTGCCGATGATGGCGGGCGCCGTGGTGGCGAGCATCGTCCACGTCATGCTGAACCAGCCGCAGGCCGAGCCCGCGCGGCCGAGCGCGCCGCCCCCGCCCGTGCCGTTCCCGTTCGGCCCGGCCTGGGCCGAGATGGCCAAGGCGATGATGCCCGCCGTCGAGCCGCCGGCCCCGCCGCCGAAGCCCGCCGCCAAGCCGACCGCCAAGCCGACGACCAAGCCCGCCGCCAACCCGCAGGCGGCCGCGGGCGAGGCCGGCTCCGACATGTTCCAGCAGATGCTGCGCACCGGTGCCGAGGTTCAGGGCAACAACATCCGGGCGATGCAGGAGCTGTTCGAGACCTTCTGGCCCGCCTCCGGCACGCCGTCCGCGAGCGCCGCGCCTCCGGCCCCGTCGGGTAGCCCGGCCCGGCCCGATCCGGCGTCGGCCGACCCCGCGGCCGGCAAGGGCCGGCGCGGTCGCCAGCCCGGCGGGACCGGTTGACGCGGGGACCGGGCCGGGACGAACGTTGACCCGGCGGACCGGAGCGGCAACTTGCCGGCGAGGAGATCCGTCGATGAGCGAGCACCTGACCACCTGGGACGACCGTGCCGAGAGCGTCGGCGGGAACGGTGTGGCCAAGCGCACGATCCCGGGCTCCGGCGCCAGCCTCGTGCGCGTGGTCGTGCCGGCGGGCGCCTCCGCACCGGCCCACAGCCACGATCACGAGCAGTTCGTGCAGGTGCTCTCCGGCTCGGGGATCCTGGAGACCGAGCAGGGCCGCGCGCCGTTCTCGGCCGGCAGCGTGTTCCACTTCCCGGCGGGGGCGTGGCACGCGGCCGCGTTCGAGACCGAGACGGTCCTGATCGAGACGAACCTCGCGCCGCCGGCCTGACGGCGCCGCACGCCGTCCGCCCTCAGCCGTCCGCGGAGGTGTCGAACTGCGCGTCCAGACCGGCGATGCGCGCCACCGTGTCGTGAGCGTAGCGGATCGCCTCCTCGGCGGTAGCAGCCACCCCTCGTGCGGATCGAGGACGATACCGTCCGACCGGGCCGCGCAGGCCGCGACAGCCATCGACGCTCCGGCCCAAGCCGGGAGCGTGGCGACGTACACGGCGCAGACCCACGTCCACGGGCCGCCGAAGTCGATGTCTGTCTAGGTGTCCGTCAGATCCGACAGCGGGATGATCTGGCACTCGAAGCCGGCCTCGCGGCGCCGCCACGTCGCGGACAGGTGCCTCTGCGCGGCCGGCGGTATGCGCGCGGCGTCGCGTTTCAGATCGCTCGAACCGGGGCAGCGCCGGTCCTGCCGTCGCGGAGGATCACGTCCGTCCGTATGCTGCCGTCCGATCCGTCGAGCACCGGATCACCGGCGCCGAGACTCTGCTCGATCCCGTGCCGTCCGATGCCGGGCAGGTCGAGCTCCCGCATCCGTGCCGCGAACTTCGTGTGAATCTCGATGCCGTACAGCGGACCCTGTCCAGGATCCCAGGTCTGGACGACCTCACGCGAGACATCGACGAGCGCGTCGGTTTTGCCATCGATCCGGGGATCCCGCGTCCGGTCCTTCCGCGCGACGACGAGCGAACCGCTCCCACCGCACCGGCGGTCGCAGCCGCGCGGCAGATCCCTTCGAAAGCCGGCCTCAATCTCCAGCAAGTCGAGAGCGATGACGGCTAGTCCGAGCCGACGCTCAGCGATGTGATGATCCAGGACATCCGGCAGACGACAGCACCGCATCGCGTCTCTGATCCTCGAGCGTTCATGCTTCATTCCATGACTGTTTTCCTTTTTTCCACTGACGCGTCGACGAAAAGGAAAATATGCCGGCGCCCGCCGCGACGGCAACGCGGCGGTCTGCGACAAATTATTCTTGGCGCGCGAGCAAAATGCCTGTGCTTGGCCTGAGCCCTCGGCGCGTGTAGGAATCCCACCTTCAACGCCCGCCCGTGCACGCCGACGAAAGGCCGGGCATCGCCCCTACCAGAACAGAGGCAGACCATGAGCGCCGGTACCGCCGCCGACAAGCACTTCTCCAACAGCTTCTTCGCCGCCCCGCTGACGGAAGCCGATCCCGAGATCGCAGAGGCGGTGGCCAAGGAGCTCGGCCGCCAGCAGCACGAGATCGAGCTGATCGCCTCGGAGAACATCGTCTCCCGCGCCGTGCTGGAGGCTCAAGGGTCGGTGCTCACCAACAAGTACGCCGAGGGCTATCCGGGCCGGCGCTACTACGGCGGCTGCCAGTTCGTGGACATCGCCGAGGACCTCGCCATCGAGCGCGCCAAGCGCCTGTTCGATTGCGGCTTCGCCAACGTGCAGCCGAATTCCGGCTCGCAGGCCAACCAGGGCGTGTTCCTGGCCCTGATGCAGCCCGGCGACACGTTCCTGGGCCTCGACCTCGCGGCCGGCGGCCACCTCACCCACGGCGCCCCGCCGAACGTCTCGGGCAAGTGGTTCAAGCCGGTCTCCTACACGGTGCGCCGCGAGGACCAGCGGATCGACATGGAGCAGGTCGCCCAGCTCGCCCAGGAGCACAAGCCGAAGGTGATCATCGCCGGCGGCTCGGGCTACCCGCGCCACTGGGACTTCGCGAAGTTCCGCGAGATCGCCGACTCGGTCGGCGCCTACTTCATGGTCGACATGGCCCATTTCGCGGGCCTCGTGGCGGCCGGCGTCCACCCGTCGCCGTTCCCGCACGCCCACGTCGCCACCACGACGACTCACAAGACGCTCCGCGGCCCGCGCGGCGGCATGATCCTGACGAACGACGAGGCGCTCGCCAAGAAGTTCAACTCGGCGATCTTCCCCGGCCTCCAGGGCGGCCCGCTGATGCACGTCATCGCCGGCAAGGCGGTGGCCTTCGGCGAGGCGCTGAAGCCCGAGTTCAAGATCTACGCCCGCCAGGTGGTGGAGAACGCCCGGGCGCTCGCCGACACGCTGATCTCGGGCGGCTACGACATCACCTCGGGCGGCACCGACAACCACCTGATGCTGGTCGACCTCCAGCGGAAGGGCCTCACCGGCAAGGCCGCCGAGGCGGCCCTGTCGCGGGCGCACATCACCTGCAACAAGAACGGCGTCCCCTTCGACACGCAGAAGCCGACCATCACGTCGGGCATCCGGCTCGGCACCCCGGCCGGCACCTCGCGCGGCTTCGGCGTCGCCGAGTTCAAGCAGATCGGCGGCTTCATCGTCGAGGTGCTGGACGGGCTCGCCGCCAAGGGTGAGGCCGGCGACAGCGCGGTCGAGGCCGATGTCAAGACCCGCGTCCACGCGCTGACGGACCGGTTCCCGATCTACGGCTGAGGCGAGAGAGCCGCTTGAGCGGGGCCGGTCTTCCGGGCCGGCCCGCGGTGGATTAGGAAACGGCCGCGGATCCGACCGGTCCGCGGCCGTTCCCATGCCCGAGCATCGAGAACCATGCGCTGTCCCTACTGCGGCGGCTCCGAGACCCAGGTGAAGGACTCGCGGCCCTCCGAGGACGGCGCCGCGATCCGGCGCCGCCGGGTCTGCCCGGACTGCGCCGGCCGCTTCACCACCTTCGAGCGCGTGCAGCTCCGCGAGGTCGTGGTGCTCAAGCGCTCGGGCAAGCGCGTGCCGTTCGACCGCGACAAGCTCCAGCGCTCCATCGACGTGGCGCTCCGCAAGCGCGCCGTCGATCCGGAGCGGATCGAGCGGCTGGTCAGCGGCATCACCCGGCAGCTCGAGAGCGCCGGCGAGCCCGAGGTGACGTCCGAGGCGATCGGCGAGCTGGTGATGGCGGGGCTGAAGGGCCTCGACGACGTCGCCTACGTGCGCTTCGCCTCGGTCTACAAGAATTTCCGCGAGGCCCGGGACTTCGAGGAGCTGCTCGGCACCCTGAGCGACGGCATGCCGGTGCCGGCGGCCGCGCCGGAGGCGGAGGGCGACCCGGAACCCGAGGCGTCGGGGCGCCGCCGCGCCGGGCGTCCATGAGCGGCGACGCGAACTTCATGCGCCTCGCCCTGGCGCTGGGCCGCCGCGGGCTCGGCACCACCTGGCCGAACCCGTCGGTCGGCGCCGTCGTGGTCGAGCCCGGGACCGGCCGGATCCTCGGGACGGCGGCCACGGCGCAGGGCGGGCGCCCGCACGGGGAGCCCGTGGCGCTCGCCGCCGCCGGAGAGGCCGCCCGCGGCGCGACCCTCTACGTCACCCTGGAGCCCTGCTCCCATCACGGCCGCACGCCACCCTGCACCGACGCGATCCTGGCCGCCGGGATCGCACGGGTGGTCAGCGCCCTGGAGGATCCCGACCCGCGGGTGGCGGGGCGCGGCCACGACCTCCTGCGGCGGGGCGGCGTCGCGGTCGAGACCGGCCTGATGCGGGACGAGGCGGCGCGCGACCATGTCGGCCACGTCACCCGGGTGACGCGCGGCCGCCCGGCCCTGCACCTCAAGCTCGCCCGCACCCGCGACGGCTTCTGCGCCGCCGCGGGGCCGGAGCGCCTGCGGATCACCGGGCCGGTGGCGGACGGGGCGGTCCACCTCTGGCGGGCCCACGCCGACGCGATCCTGATCGGCATCGGCACCGCCCGGGCCGACGACCCGTCGCTGACGGTGCGGCTGCCGGGCCTAGGGGCGCGCTCGCCCCTGCGGGTCGTGCTCGATACGCACCTGCGGCTCTCCCCCGCGAGCGTGCTCGCCCGGACCGCCCGCGACACGCCGACCCTGGTGCTCACGACCCGCTCGGCGCCGGCCCACGCGCGGCGGGCCCTGGAGGCGCTCGGCGTCGCGGTCGCGACCGTGCCGGCGGACCCGGCCGGCGGGATCGATCTGCCGGCGGCCCTGACGCATCTCGGCGAGCGCGGCCTGACCCGCCTGTGCAGCGAGGGCGGCCCCCGCCTTGCGGAGGCGCTCGCGCGGGCCGATCTGATCGATGCCTGCACGCTCGTCACCGGGCCGATGGCGCTGGGACCGGCGGGCGGGCTGCGGGCCCTGGGCCCGGCCCTGGCGGAGGCCCTTTCGGGCGATCGGTTCCACGAGGCCGAGCGGCTGCAGTTCGGGCCCGACGCGGCCGTGACCTACGAGCGCAACAGGACGTAAGCGATGTTCACCGGCTTGGTCAGCGATGTCGGCACGGTCGCCTCGGTCTCGGGCGACGGCGACCTGCGTCGGATCGCGATCCGCGCCTCCTACGACCCGGCGACGATCGCGCTCGGCGCCTCGATCGCCTGCGCCGGGCCGTGCCTGACCGCCGTGTCGGTGGAGCCGACCGCGGGCGGCTGCGTCTTCGCGGTCGACGCCGCCGCCGAGACGCTGGCGCGCACCACCGTGGGCGCCTGGGTGGCGGGCACGCGGATCAACCTCGAACGCTCCCTGAAGATCGGCGACGAGCTCGGCGGGCACCTCGTCACCGGCCACGTCGACGGCGTCGCCGAGATCGTGGAACGCGAGACCGTCACGGCCGATGCCTGGGGCGCCAGCGAGCGGTTCACCCTCCGGGCGCCGGCGGCCCTGGCGAAGTTCATCGCCGAGAAGGGCTCGGTCTGCCTCGACGGCACCTCGCTCACGGTGAACGCGGTCCAGGGCGACCTGTTCTCGGTGCTGCTGATCCCGCACACGCTCCAGGTCACTACCTGGGGCGAGCGGCGGCAGGGTGACCGGCTCAACTTGGAGGTCGACCTGATCGCCCGCTACGCCGCCCGGCTGACCGAGGCGCGGGCCGGCTGAGCAGGGTACGCGTCTTCGCCAGCGGAGCGAAGCAGACCCACAGCGCCACATCGCCGGGCGTCGCGCGGCCCTGAGTTGCTTCGCTCCGCCCGCAGCGACGGCCTGGGCCCCTCAGCGCGGCGGGATCGAGTAGGTGCCGGTGGCGTGGCAGACGAGCTCCGGGCTGCCGACGGCGGTGATCGACACCTCGCCGACGGCGAGGCGCCGGCCGAGCTTGAGCAGCCGGCACTCGGCCACGAGATCCCCCGTGGCGGGTTTGCGCAGGAAGTTGAAGTTCAGACTGGTCGTCACCGCCAGCGCAACGGGACCGATATTGGCGAGGATCGCCGCGTAGAGGGCGTAGTCGGCGAGCGCCATCATGGCCGGCCCGGAGACAGTCGCGCCGGGCCGGAGGAAGCGCTCGTGGGCCTCCAGCCGCATCCGCGCCGCGAGGGGTCCCACCGCCTCGAGATGGTAGGCCCGGCCGCCCGCCTGCATCTGCGGGAACTCGCGGTCGAGGAAGTCCTGCGTCTCGGCGAGGGTGAGGATCGTGGCGGTCATGGGCCCTTGCAGCACGGCGGTACCGCCATGGCAATCACCAGGCCTCTGGAGCGGCCTTCCTCATCGGAAGAGCCCGGTCGATCCGCGGTGTCGTCTTCGCGAGCGCAGCGAAGCGACCCAGTCGGCGCTCCATTGACGGATGTCGCGCCACCCTGGGTCACTTCGCTGCGCGCGGGATGACGGAGGGCTGCCTCCATCGAGGGCTTCGGCCTGACGCCACATCAGGATGGGGACGCGGGCCGGAGGAACCGTCCCGCCGCCCCGATCAGAAGAAGATCGGCCGCGCGCTGGCGGTGATCTCGCCCAGCACGGCGCCGGTGGCCGGCTCGACCTCCTTCAGCACCACGTCGTAGCCCCAGAGGTCGGCGAGGTGCTGCAGCACGCGCTTGGCGTCGTCCTTCTGCAGGGTGATCTTGTTGATCGCCTTGTGGTGCAGGATCAGGCGCCGGTCGCCCTCCAGGTCCACGTCGACCACCTCGATATCGGGATCGAGCCACGCCACGTCGTACTGGCGCGCGAAGGCCCGGCGCAGCTTGCGGTAGCCGCGCTCGTCGTGGATCGCCTCCACCCGCAGCTCCGGCTCCTCCGGATCGTCGACCACGTGGAACAGGCGCAGGTCGCGCATCAGCTTCGGCGACAGGAACTGCTGGATGAAGCTCTCGTCCCGGTAATTCTCCCAGCAATCGCGCAGGACCGCCATGGCGTCGCCGGCCCCGGCGATGTCGGGGAACCACGCCCGGTCCTCCTCGGTCGGCTGCTCGGCGATGCGGGCGATGTCCTGCATCATCGCGAAGCCGATCGCGTATGGGTTGTGGCCGCCGTAGGAGCGGTCGTCGTAGGTCGGCTGCCGGATGACGTTGGTGTGCGACTGCAGGAACTCGAGATAGGCCGCCTCGGTGATCTGCCCGGATTCCGACAGGGCGTTCATGATCCGGTAGTGGCAGTAGGTGGCGCAGCCCTCGTTCATCACCTTGGTCTGGCGCTGCGGGTAGAAGTACTGGGCGACCAAGCGCACGATGCGCAGGATCTCGCGCTGCCACGGCCGCAGGCGCGGGGCGACCTTCTCCAGGAAGTAGAGGATGTTCTCCTGCGGCAGCTCCAGCAGGGCCTTGCGCCGCTCCGCCGCCAGGTCGGAGCGGACGGCGCCCGTCTTCTGCGGCAGGGTCCGCCAGAGGTCGTTGTAGATCTGCTCGCCGTGCTCGATCCGCTCGCGCTCGCGCCGCTGCTCGGAGGCGAGATCCGGCCGCTTCTTGCGCGGGTAGCGGTGGACGCCCTGGCTCATCAGCGCGTGGGCGGCGTCGAGCACCTGCTCCACCGCCTGGTGGCCGTAGCGCTCCTCGCAGCGGGCGATGAAGCCTTTCGCGAAATCCAGGTAGTCCAGAATACCTTCAGCGTCGGTCCATTGCCGGAACAGATAATTGTTCTTGAAGAAGTGGTTGTGGCCGAAGGCGGCGTGCGCGATGACGAGCGTCTGCATCGTCGCCGTGTTCTCCTCCATGACGTAGGAGATGCAGGGGTCCGAGTTGATGACGATCTCGTAGGCGAGCCCCATCAGGCCGCGGCGATACCCCGACTCGTGCTGGGCGAAGTGCTTGCCGAAGGACCAGTGCTTGTAGAACAGCGGCATGCCGATCGACGCGTAGGCGTCGAGCATCTGCTCGGCCGTGATGATCTCGATCTGGTTCGGGTACCAGGACAGGCCGAGCTGCGGCCCGGCCACCGCCTCGCAGGCGTCGTGGATCCGCCGGATCGTGTCGAAATCCCAGTCGTTGCCGGTGAACAGGGGCTTCTGGTTGCCCGCGATGATCTGGGGCGTGCGTGCCTTGACGAGCGTCATGCGGCCTCCCGATCGGTTGATGCGCGCGCCGCCATCACGCCTCCGCCTCGGCGCGGCCTTCCTTGCGGCCGAACAGCTCGCGGAAGACCGGGTAGATCTCCCGGCGGTGGTTGACCTTGCGCATGGCGATCGGCCCGCCGGCCTTGGCGATCGCCTCGTAGGTCCGCCACAGGGTGGTGCGGTGCTCGACGAAGCCGGCGCGCGGGCCGTTCTCGTCGCCGACCTCCAGATAGGCGAAGTGCTGGCAGGCCGGCAGAATGTGCGACCGCAGCAGCTCCGTGGAGGTCGGCCCGTCGGAGGAGACGTTGTCGCCGTCCGATGCCTGGGCGGCGTAGATGTTCCAGTCGTTCGGGTCGTAGCGCTCGGCGATGACGCGCTTCATCTCCACCAGCGCGGAGGAGACCAGGGTGCCGCCCGTCTCGCGCGAGCCGAAGAAGGTCTCCTCGTCCACCTCGGTCGCCCGGTCGGTGTGGCGGATGAACACGATCTCGACGTGCCGGTAGCGCCGCGTCAGGAAGATGTGCAGCAGGATGTAGAACCGTTTGGCGAGGTCCTTCATGTGCTCGGTCATCGAGCCGGACACGTCCATGAGGCAGAACATCACCGCCTGCGCGATCGGCCGCGGATAGGGCTCGAACCGGCGGAAGCGCAGGTCGATCGGATCGACGTAGGGGATGCGCTTCGCGCGCTCGCGCAGCCGGAACAGCGCCTGCTCCAGGTCGGCCCGCTCGGGGTGCCCCTCGGGAAGGGCCTCGAGCCGGGCTTCCAGGGCCGCGACCTCGTCGGGCTTCGGGCGCTTGAGGGCGATCCGCCGCGACATCGAGTTCCGCAGGGTGCGGGTGAGCGCGAGGTTGGCGGGCGAGCCGGTCACCGTGTAGCCCGCCCGGCGCAAGCCTTCCGTCTCGACCACGGCCAGCCGCCGCTTGGCGAGGTCCGGCAGCTCCAGATCCTCGAGGAACAGCTCCAGGAACTCCTCGCGGGTGAGCACGAAGCGGAACGCGTCCTCGCTGTTCTCGCCGCCCTCCCCGCCCTCGCCGGCACCGCGACCGCCGCCGCTGCCCGGGGGGCGCTCGATCGTGTCGCCCTCCACGTAGGTCTTGTTGCCGGGCAGGATGTGGTCCTGCAGGCCCGTGCCGGGCTGGCGCGAGAACCGGGGCTCGCGGACGCCGTCCGCCGGAACGGTGACGCGGCCGTCCTTGCCGAGATCCTTGATGTCCTTCTCGCGGGCGGATTCCCGCACCGCGCGCTGGGCCACGTCCTTCACGCGCCGCAGGAAGCGCTGGCGGTTCGGGAGGCTCTTGCCGCCCGGGTTCAAACGTCGGTCGACGATGTGCATCCGCTGCGAAAACCCTCGTCCGCGTGCTCCGGCCGGGTCCGGACCCTTGTCGTACCATGCTGCCACCGGAGGAATGGATCCCTCTTTCGCAGCAGGGCCGAGATCTTCGCCGGCCGGTCGTCCGAAACTGTGGCGGCGGAGGGTCGGAACGGGGCCCGGCCGACCCGGCGGACCGGTCGAGCCCCGTCGCCCCTCAGCCGGCCTGCTTCACCCGCATGTACCACTCCACCAGGCGGCGGACCTGCCGCTCGGTGTAGCCGCGCGCGACCATGCGCTCGACGAACTCACCGTGCTTCTTCTCGGTCTCGCCGTCCTTCTTCGAGCCGAAGGAGATCACCGGCAGCAGCTCCTCCACCTGGGAGAACATCCGCCGCTCGATCACCTCGCGCAGCTTCTCGTAGGAGGTCCAGCTCGGGTTGCGGCCGCCGTGCTGCGCCCGGGAGCGCAGGGCGAACTTCACGACCTCGTTGCGGAAGTCCTTCGGGTTGGCGATCCCGGCGGGCTTCTCGATCTTGGTCAGCTCCTGATTCAGGAGCTCGCGGTTCATCAGCTGGCCGGTCTCGGCGTCCTTGAAGTCCTGGTCCTCGATCCAGGCATCGGCGTAGTCGATGTACCGGTCGAACAGGTTCTGCCCGTAATCGTGGTACGATTCGAGGTAGGCCTTCTGGATCTCGTGGCCGATGAACTCCGCGTAGCGCGGGGCCAGCTCGGTCTTGATGAATTCCAGGTACTTCTTCTCGGTCTCGGGCGGGAGCTGCTCGCGGCGCAGCGACTGCTCCAGCACGTACATCAGGTGCACCGGGTCGGCCGAGACCTCGGTGGTGTCGTGGTTGAAGGTCGCGGCCAGCACCTTGAAGGCGAAGCGGGTCGAGATCCCGTCCATGCCCTCGTCGACGCCGGCCGTGTCCTTGTACTCCTGCATCGAGCGGGCGCGCGGGTCGACCTCGCGGAGCGACTCGCCGTCGTAGACCCGCATCTTCGAGAAGACGTTGGAATTGGCGTGCTCGCGCAGCCGCGACAGCACCGAGAACCGCGCCAGCATCTCCAGCGTGCCGGGCGCGCAGGCCGCGTCCGACAGCTCCGAGCCGGAGATCAGCTTCTCGTAGATCCGCTGCTCCTCGGTGACGCGCAGGCAGTACGGGACCTTGATCACGTAGATCCGGTCGATGAAGGCCTCGTTGTTCTTGTTGGTCTTGAAGGTCTGCCACTCGGCCTCGTTCGAGTGCGCCAGGATCACGCCGGTGAAGGGGATCGCGCCGATATTCTCGGTGCCGACGTAGTTGCCCTCCTGCGTCGCCGTGAGCAGCGGGTGCAGCATCTTGATCGGCGCCTTGAACATCTCGACGAACTCGAGGATGCCCTGGTTCGCCCGGTTCAGGCCGCCCGAGTACGAGTAGGCGTCGGGATCGGCCTGCGACAGGGTCTCGAGCCGCCGGATGTCGACCTTGCCGACGAGCGACGAGATGTCCTGGTTGTTCTCGTCGCCCGGCTCGGTCTTGGCGATGGCGATCTGGCGCAGGCGCGAGGGCCGGACCTTGATCACCTTGAAGCGCGAGATGTCGCCGTTGAACTCGTCGAGGCGCTTCAGTGCCCAGGGACTCATCAGGCCGGTCAGCCGCCGGCGCGGGATGCCGTAGCGGCGCTGGATCTCCTCGCCCATCGTCTCGGGGTCGAACAGGCCCAGCGGGCTCTCGAAGACCGGCGAGACCTCGTCCCCGGCTTTGAGTACGTAGACGGGGTGAACCTCCATCAAGAGCTTCAGCCGCTCGGCCAGCGACGACTTACCGCCGCCCACCGGACCGAGCAGGTAGAGGATCTGCTTGCGCTCCTCCAGCCCCTGCGCGGCGTGGCGGAAGAACGAGACGATCCGCTCGATCGTCTCCTCCATGCCGTAGAATTCGCGGAAGGCCGGGTAGGTCCGGATCGTCCGGTTCATGAAGATCCGGCCGAGGCGCGAATCCTTGGCGGTGTCCACGAATTCCGGTTCGCCGATCGCCGCGAGGATGCGCTCGGCGGCCGAGGCGTACATCAGGGGCTCGTCGCGACAGGCCTCGAGATACTCGGAGAGCGTCATCTCCGTGTCGCGGCGGGCCTCGTACCCTCGGGCGAAGCTCTGGAAAAGGTCGTTCGTCGCATGCATCGGCATTCGATAACCCTCTCAGACCGTGACAGCTTCATCCTGTCTCGGCTCGGATGCAACCGACAGGCCCGCTTTTGTCGCAGTGCGGCGAGCGTGGCGCCCGGCATGTCGATTGCATGCAACACTCCGCAGCGCTGAAGGCGGCACGGACGAGACTCCGTGCCGCCCCCGGACGGCTGCCGGGGCGGCAGAACTGCTCAGAGACCGGGTCGGCCGGAGCCTGCTCACAAATCCGTGCCCTCTTTCTTGCCGTCGTCTCCCGATTTGGTACCCGCGCCCCCGACCGTGATCTTGACGGTCTGCGTCTGGACTTGCCCGTCGGAACTCTTGACCTCGAACGTCACCTCGTCGGTGCCGGTGAAGCCGTTGTTGGGCTGGTAGAACAGCGCCTGGACGGCCGCCTCCTTGTTGGGACAGCGGTAGCTCGCCGGCGTCTTCAGCTTGCCGACCTTGGTGATCACCGACCCGTTCTTGGGCGGTCCCGAGACCTTGAACTCGGGCATCGGCCCAGGAGAACAATCCTTCTTGAGGTTCGGCGCGATCTCGATGCGGACCGTCTTGCCGGGCGCCACCGTCTTGGTTCGGCTGGTCGGCGCCTGGGCCAGGGCGGGCCCGGCCAGTGCCATGCTCCCTGCGAGCAGCGCGGCGAGCGGACGTAGGGCGATCATGGCAGCGTCTCTCCAAAGCCGACCCGGGGCCTCTCCCCGGACACGTGTCCGGATGCCCCGTTCATCGGTCCAGACCATGTGGGGACGCCCCGCACGGGCGTCGAGGGCCCGGGCGGCGGCTTAATTCTGGAGGGCCGCCGCGACGATCCCGGTGATGCGGGCGATCTGCGCGGCGTCGAACTCGCCGGCCAGCGCGGCGGCGAGCCGCCCCTCGACCCGCGCCCGCTCCCCGGCATCGGCCACCGGGACGGGGGGAATCTCGTCCTCGGCCAGGCGGCAGACCCGGCGGATCGTCTCGGCCGCCGCCAGGAGTTTCTCCCGGTCGGTGGGACCCATCTCCCAGAGCGGATTGCGCAGGCGGCTGATCACCCGCTTGGCGTCGCGGTACTCCCGGTCGACGCCGGTGGCCGCCTCGATCTGGCTGACCAGGAACATCAACTCCAGGACTTCGGACGCCGCCTCCGGGCAGGTGCGGACGATCCGCATGATGCGGGCCATCAGCTCCTGGCTGGGCGTCAGCTTGGATTTGGGCGCGGCCATGCGGGCGACAACGCGAGTTGTTGCCGGAAAGTTCGCCTGCCGCGTGTGGGGCCCGGGCCCGTCGAGTCCGGCGGGGCCCTCAGGCCTCCGCGTCGGGCAGCTCGCGCAGCCCGTCGAGCAGGGCGCGGCAGGCCCGCAGCTCGTCCAGGGCCTCGGCCAGGGCCGCCCGGTCCGAAGCCTCGAGCGTCCCGGCCCGCGTTCCGGCCCGGCTCGCGGCCTCGGCCTCGACCTCCTGAAGCAGGGGCTCGGCCGCCACGGCCTCGCCGCGACCGACGGCCTGCACGAAGCGGACGCCGTTCTCCTTGAGGACCCGCTGCGCCCCCGCGATGGTGTAGCGCTGCACGTGCAGGAGGTGGCGGATGCCGGCGACGAGCTCGATGTCCTGGGGCCGGTAATAGCGCCGCCCGCCCGCCCGCTTCACGGGTCGGATCTGGCCGAAGCGGGTCTCCCAGAACCGCAGCACGTGCTGGGGCACGTCGAGTTCCTCGGCCACCTCGCTGATCGTCCGGAACGCGTGGGCGCTCTTCTCGCCGCTCCCGGTCGGCGGGTCGTCGGTGGATGCGGCGGCGAGGGCTGGCGGCATGGGCAACTTACGGAGCGGGGCGAAGCAGCGCGATCTTGCCGGCTCGCAGGGCCGCACTCAAGCCTGGAGTCCGGCCGATCCGGCCGCGCTCCCGGACGGTGACGCCCGCGCGGTCAATCGTCGTCGTGCTCACCCGCGCCGTTCAGGCCGTTGATCTTGGCCTTGAGCACGTTGGAGGGCTTGAACACCATCACCTGCCGCGGCTCGATCGCGACTTCGACCCCGGTCTTGGGATTCCGACCGACGCGCTTGCCCTTGCTGCGCACCACGAAGGAGCCGAACGAGGACAGCTTCACCGTCTCGCCGCTCGCGAGGCAGCTGCAGATCTCGGACAGCACGGTCTCGACGAGGGCGGCCGACTCGGTCCGCGACAGGCCCACCTGATGGTAGACGGCCTCGCTCAAGTCGGCGCGCGTCACCGTCTTGCCTGCCATGCCGTGCCCCCTCGCCCGCATCCCTCGCCCCATGACGCACGGCGCGGCACCCTTGGCCGCGCCGAACGCTGAAGGCGTATCCCTATGATCCGGCACGCTAATCGGCGCTCCGCCCCCGGTCAACCGCGCCGGGGCAGCGAATCGTTTCGCGCGCGCCGCCGGAGGCCTCACCAGCGGATCAGCGCCGCGCCCCAGCTGAACCCGCCGCCGATCGCCTCGATCATCACGAGGTCGCCCGCCCGGATGCGGCCGTCCCGCCGCGCCACGTCGAGGGCCAGGGGGATCGAGGCCGCCGAGGTGTTGCCGTGGCGATCCACCGTCAGGACGATCTTGTCCCGGGCGACCCCGAGCTTGTCGGCCGAGGCCTCGATGATCCGGCGATTGGCCTGATGCGGCACGAACCAGTCGAGTTCCTCCGCGGTGATGCCCGCCTGCGCGAAGGCCTCGACGATCACGTCGGTGACCTGCCCGACGGCGAAGCGGAACACGTCGCGGCCCTCCATGCGCAGGTGGCCGGTGGTGCCGGTGGAGCCCGGGCCGCCGTCGACGTAGAGCTTCTCCCGGTGGCGGCCGTCCGACCGCAGGCTCGCGCTGAGGACGCCGCGGTCCCCGGCCCCCTCCTGCGCCTCCAGCACGACGGCGCCGGCGCCGTCGCCGAACAGCACGCAGGTCGTGCGGTCCTCCCAGTCGACGATCCGCGAGAAGGTCTCGGCGCCGATCACGAGGGCCCGCCGGGCGGCCCCCGTGGTCAGGAACTTGTCGGCGGTCGAGACCGCGAAGACGAAGCCGGCGCAGACCGCCTGCAGGTCGAAGGCCGCGCCCTGATGGATGCCCAGCGCCGCCTGGATCTGGGTCGCGGTCGCCGGGAAGGTGTGATCCGGCGTCGAGGTGGCGCAGATCACGAGGTCGATGTCGTCCGCGGTCAGCCCGGCATCGTCCAGGGCGGCCCTGGCCGCGCGCGTGCCGAGGACCGAGGTGGTCTCGTCGGGACCCGCGAGGTGGCGCTGGCGGATGCCGGTGCGCTGGACGATCCACTCGTCGGAGGTGTCCACCCGCTCGGCGAGGTCGGCGTTCGTCACCACCCGCGCGGGCAGGCTCGAGCCGGTCCCGACCACCACCGAGCGCAGAGGGGGGACGCGCCGGTGCTGCCCGGGGTCAGTGCGGAGGGTTGCCATCATTGTCCTTCCCGGACGACACCAGCTTCACAATCTTCGGTTGTGAAGCTGCGGACGTCCGTTTTCCATCCCGTCCGTCGACGGAGGCCCGGGCCGGCGTCAGGCCGGCGCCAGCGCCGCCGTCTGGTCGAGCATCTCGCGGATCGTGCGGATCATGTCGTGCCGCGCCATGTCGTGCGCCAGATCGATCGCCGCGGCGAAGCCCTGCGCGTTCTCCGAGCCGTGGCTCTTGATCACGATGCCCTCGAGGCCGAGGAACACCCCGCCATTGGCCCGGCTCGGGTTCATCTTGTCCTTGAGGGCCTTGAAGGCCTGCCGGGCGAACAGCGCCCCGATCTTGGCCGACAGCGTCCGGGTCATGGCGGCGCGGAGATACGTGCCGATCTGCTTGGCGGTGCCCTCGGCGGTCTTGAGGGCGATGTTGCCGGTGAATCCCTCGGTCACCACCACGTCGACCGTGCCGCGGCCGAGGTCGGTGCCCTCGACGAAGCCGTGATAGGTGAGGCCGGGGCTCTCCATCTCGCGCAGGATCCGGGCGGCCTCCTTGACCGCCTCGTTGCCCTTCATCTCCTCGGTGCCGACGTTGAGCAGGCCGACGGTGGGGCGGTCGAGGTCGAACACGATGCGCGCCATGGCCGAGCCCATCACGGCCATCTCGACGAGGTGCTCGGCATCCGTGCCGATGGTGGCGCCCACGTCGAGCACGACGCTCTCGCCGCGCACGGTCGGCCACAGGCAGGCGATGGCGGGCCGCTCGATGCCCGACATGGTCTTCAGGCAGATCTTCGACATCGCCATCAGCGCGCCGGTGTTGCCGGCCGACACGCAGGCGTCGGCCTGCCCGTCGCGGACCGCCTGGATCGCCTGCCACATGGACGACTTGCCCCGGCCCTGGCGCACCGCCTGGCTCGGCTTGTCGTCCATGGCCACGGCCACGCTGGTGTGGCGGATCTCGACGCAGTCCTTGAGCCGGGGCTCCTTGGCGACCAGGGGCGCGATCACCGCCTCGTCGCCGAACATCAGGAAGGTGGTGCCGGGATGGCGCTCCCGGGCCAGCGCCGCGCCGGGCACGACCGTGGTGGGCCCGTGGTCGCCACCCATGGCGTCGAGCGAGATGCACACGCGTTGGGACATGTCGGTAGCGGGTCGCGGGTCTCGGCGGGAAAGGGGTTCGGACGGCGGCGGGACGGGGCCCGCCGGGCGCGGCGGACCATAGCGATACCGGCCCGGCGGGCAAATGAAATCGGCCGGCGGGCGGTTCCGGCCGGACGCGACGGCCTCAGCCGTCGCGGTCGCGGAGCTTGCGCAGGCCGTCCAGGGGCCCCGCCTCGTCGCCCGCCACGACCGGCTCGAAGGCGATGCCGGGCTTGCGCGGGTACGGGTCGAGGCCCAGCGCCAGGAACTCGGCGGTGAGCGCGCCGAAATCGATGCGGCCGCCCACCAGGGGGTCGGGGATGTCGGCGTCCTCGGCGTCGGTGCCGGCGAGCCGGTCCGTGTCGGTGAACACCACCTCGACGGGTTCCCGGACCGGCGCCTCGAAGGGCTCGAGGCTGACGGTGCAGACCTGGGTCACCAGGGCCTCCACGGTTCCGGTCACGGTGAGGCGGCTGGTCGCCCCCTCGATGGCGAAGCGCCCGACGAGGTCGCGGATCCCGGGGATCCCGAAATCGGCGGCGAGCGCCGCGCACTCGGCCGGGGTCGCCTCCACGGTGACGGCGCCGCGTCCCTGGGGCAGGCGCTCGACATTGACCCAGCGCGCGAGCGGGAAAGCGTCCTGTCTGGCATCGCGGCTGCTGGCATCGCGGCTCATGCGCGTCCTCCGTGGTCAGGGCCGGCCGGTGCCGGCGCGAAGCCCGCGGGCTCCGGGAAGGGCGGCCCGGCCCCGAGGAGGCCGTCGAGATCGGCCCCGGCCAGCGCCGCGTCGGCCGCCCGCACGTAGGCGGTGAGGCCGCGCCCGTCACCCTCGCCGCCGAGCACGTTGCGGACGAGGGCCGCCTCCAGGGCCGCGGCGTCGCCGGCCTCCAGGGCGGCGTCGTAGCCCTCGGCCCGGCCGTAGAAGGCGGCGCCGAGCTTCTTCATCCGCTTGGACACGCCCATGTCGCCGACGCCCAGCTCGCGCAGCGACGCGTCGAGCTGGGTGAAGACGGAGTTCACCAGATCCTGCGCCACCTCGGCGGCCGGGGGCGGCAGCCGGTTCAGCCGGCGCAGGACCAGGATGGCGTGCAGGCACAGGGACTCGAACCGGCCCTCCACGGTGTCGGGCACGCCGAGATCCGTGTAGAGGCCCGGCCGGCGCGCGGCCTGGCTCAGGGCGACGTGCAGCCCCTCGACGGCGCGGCGGCGCGCGCCCGCGCGGCGGAACAACCCGGCGATCATCGGTGCGGAACCCCGGCCCTCTGTGGCCAAGCTTGCCTTGTCAAAGCCATAACCCCGCGGTACGGCAACCCACGCCCAGGGCGCAAGCGCCGTCGGAGCCCCGTGCCGGCGGCGACGGTCGCGCCCCGTCCGTCAACACGCTCTCTGGGGGCCCGATGCGGCGCCGTTTCGTCCAGTCCTTCGCGCGCCTCGCCCTGCTCGGCCTCGCGGCAGGCGGCCTGTCCGGCTGCATCGGCGAGGAGCTGCGCCACGGCTACCAGGTCGATCAGGCGGCGCTCGCCACGATCAAGCCCGGCATGGGCCCGGAGCAGGTGCTGCAGATCCTCGGCACGCCCTCGACCGTGTCGACGGTCGGCAACAAGTCCTGGTACTACATCTCGCAGAACACCCGCCGGACGATCATGTTCCTGGGCGAGCAGGTCGAGGACCAGAAGGTCACGGCCGTGTACTTCACCCCCGCCTTCAAGGTCGAGCGCGTGGCGCTCTACGGCCTGCAGGACGGCCGGATCTTCGACTTCATCGAGCGCACGACGCCGACGAGCGGCGCCGACCGCGCCTTCCTCAGCCAGCTGTTCCGCGGCCTGACCCGCTACGAGCCGTTCGGCAGCGGCAGCGGCACCAGCATCGTGCCGGGCGCCAATCGCGGCATGTGACCGGCCCCGCCCGCCGCGAGGCGGGCGATCTCTCCCGGCTCCGAGAACAGGTGCTCGGGGCCGAGGGACGCGAGGGCCCGCGGGTCGGTGTAGCCCCAGGCCACGGCCCCGAACGGGCAGCCGAGGGCGCGCGCCGCCTCGAGGTCGCGGATCTCGTCGCCGATGCAGAGGGCCCGGTGCGGCGGCACGCCGGTCCGCGCGAGCAGCGCCCGCAGCCGGCGCGCCTTCCCGAAGATCGACGCCCCGCAGGCGTAGGTGCCGATGCGGGCGGCACTGTCCGGCCCGAGCACCCGCCGCACCGTGTCGGCGCGATTCGACGACAGGATCGCCAGCGGCACGCCCGCCTCCGCGACCGCGTCCAGCATCGCCGGGACGCCGGGAAACAGGGCGATCTGCGCGGCGTCGCGCGCGGCCAGCGCGTGCATGTGGCGGGCGATGAGCGGCAGCTTCCAGCGCGGGATGCCGAGATGGGCGACGATCGCCCGGGCGCCCTGGAGCCGGAGCTCCTCCACCTCGTGGGCCTCGACCCGCCGGAACCGGTAGCGGTCGGCGACGCCGTTCAGCACCGAGCAGAACCACGCGAAGCTGTCGGCCAGCGTGCCGTCGAAGTCGAGGACGACGAGACCCGGCCCGGGCGCGGCCGGCATCCGGGCCGGCATCCGGGCCATGTCAGGTCCGCAGGTTCTCGAGCGGGACGCTGAGCCGCATCAGGAGACCGCCCGGCGCCCAGTCGTGCTCCAGCACCCCGTCGAGCTGGCCGGCGACGCTGCGCTCCGCCAGCACCGTGCCGAACCCCTTCCGGGACGGCGCGCCGACGACCTGCGGGCCGCCCTCCTCGCGCCAGGTCAGCGTGTAGCGGCCCGCCTCGCGGATCCCGCTGAGCGAGACGGCGCCCTCCCGGGTCGAGAGACCGCCGTACTTGACCGCGTTGGTGGCCTGCTCGTGCATGATCAGCGCGAGGGCCGTGGCGGTGCGCTCGCCGATCTCGGCATCGTCCCCGGAGATCACCACGCGCGCCCGCCCGCTCTCCTCGTAGGCGGCCATGATCAGGCGCATCAGCCCGAGCACCGTCTGGCCGGCGACCGGCGGGGCGCTGTCGGGGGAATGCGGGCGCACGTACTCGTGGGCCCGGGCCAGGGCGCCGAGCCGCTCGCGGAACGCGGCCACGAACGGCTTGGCCGCGGGGTCGGTCCGGGCGGTCAGGGCGGCGAGGCCGCCGACCACCGCGAAGATGTTCTTGATCCGGTGCGACAGCTCGCGGATCAGCAGGTCGCGGGCCTCCTCGGCGCGCTTGGCCTCGCGCAGGTCGCGGGTGACGGTGGCGTAGCCGATCTCCGCCCCGGTCGGGTCGCGCACCGGGAAGATGTTGTAGAGCACCGCCAGCGGCTCGCCGGTGACGAAGTGCCGGAAGGCGAGCTCGCCCTCCCAGAACCCGTCCCGGCGCACCGCCGGCATGACGGTCTCGGCCAGGATCCGGCGGCTGTCGTCGGTGAAGAAGTCGGGCACCGTCTTGGCGCGGGCGGCCGCGAGGTCGGGCAGACCGACCAGGGCCAGTGCCGCCTCGTTGAGGTGGGTGATCGCGCCCTCGAGGGTGCAGAGCCCGATGAAGTCCTTGGAGGTCTCGACGATCGCCGCGAGCTTGCGGGCCTCGGCCTCGGCGCGCTTCAGGTCGTCGATGTCGGTGCAGGTCCCGAACCAGCGCTCGATCCGCCCCTCGGCGTCCCGGATCGGCATGGCGCGCCCCAGGGTCCAGCGGTAGTCGCCGCTGTTGTGGCGCAGGCGGTACTCGATCTCGTAGGGCTCGCCAGTGGCCAGCGAGTGGCGCCAGCGCGCCCAGGCCCGGTCCTGGTCCTCGGGATGGAACATCCCGTTCCAGGCCTCGCCGTCGGTGGAGCCGTGGGGGACGCCGGTGAACTCGTACCAGCGGTCGTTGTAGTAGTCGTGGAACCCGTCCGGCCGCGTGGTCCAGACCATCTGGGGCATCGCCGAGGTCATCACGCGGAAGCGGCGCTCGCTGGCGGCGATCTCCGCCTCGCGGGCGGCGACCTGCGCCAGCGTCCGGCGGTGCTCCAGCAGGCTGGAGATCTGGCGCGCCAGTGCCAGCAGGGTCGCGGTCTGCTCCGAATCGAGGCCGCCCGGCCGCGGGGCCCGGTCCAGCACGCACAGCGCGCCGAGGGGGATGCCGTGGCCGCCGCGGATCACCGCGCCCGCGTAGAAGCGGTAGGCCGGCGCCCCGGTGACGAGGGGGTTCTCGGTGGTCCGCGGGTCGGCGGTCAGGTCCGGGATGATGAGAAGGTCACCGGCCTCGATCGTGTGGGCGCAGACCGAGCAGTTGATCGGCAGCTCGCGCTTGCCGAGGCCCAACTCCGACTTGAACCATTGGCGCTCGGCGTCGACGAGGCTGACGAGCGCGACCGGGGCCCGGCAGACATAGGCGGCGACCCGCACGAGGTCGTCGTAGAGCGGCTCCGGCTCGGAATCGAGGATCGCGAGGTCGCGCAACTCCGCGATCCGGGCCGCGGCGCTCCAGCGCCCGTCGGTCGGTCCGGCTTCCGCGAGCGCGTGAGGTGCAGGCACATCCATGGTCCTGCCATCACATAGGTGCGCGACGGCCCGCTGCCAAGGAACCGCCGCGCTTTCCTGCCGCACCCCTGCCGCACCCGCGCGGATGCGGCAGGGGTCCCGAAGACGGCGCGTCAGGCGGCGCGTCAGGCGGCGCGGGACTCGGCCAGCGTCGGATAGTCGACGTAGCCCTCGGGCCCCTGGCTGTACCACGTCGCGGCGTCGTCCTTGTTGAGCGGCGCGCCCTCGGCGATGCGCTCGACGAGGTCCGGATTGGCGATGAAGGTCCGGCCGAACGCGATGGCGTCGGCCTCGCCGGCATCCAGGGCCTTCTGGCCGCTGATCCCGTCATAGTCGGCGTTCAGGATCATCGGGTTGCGGAACACGCGCCGCATCGCCGGGGCGATCGGCGGGTGGTCGGCCTTGCCGAAGGTGCCGTTCGGTCCCGGCTCGCGCATCTCCAGGAAGGCGATCCCGGCATCGGCGAGCGCCTGGGCGGCGGCGACGAACAGCGGCTCCGGGTTCGAGTCGTTGCAGCCCTGGATCGCGCCGTTCGGCGAGAGGCGCACGCCCGTGCGCTCCGGCCCGGCGACCTTCGCCACCGCCTCGGTGACCTCGCGCAGGAGCCGCACGCGGTTCTCGATGGAACCGCCGTACTGGTCGGTGCGGTGGTTGGTGCCGTCGCGGAGGAACTCGTCGATCAGGTAGCCGTTCGCGGCGTGGATCTGCACCCCATCGAACCCGGCCGCCAGGGCGTTGGCGGTGGCCCGCTCGTAATCGGCGAGCAGGCGCGGGATCTCGGACACCTCCAAGGCGCGGGCCTCGCTGTAGGGCTTCTTGCCGGAATAGGTGTGGGCCTGGTCGGGGGCCGTCGTGGGCGAGGACGAGACCGGCTTGGCGCCGCCGAGGAAGTCCGAATGGACCATCCGCCCCATGTGCCAGATCTGGCAGACGATCTTGCCGCCCCGGTCGTGAACGGCCTTCACGATCGGCCGCCACGCGTCGACCTGGGCGTCGGACCAGATGCCCGGCGCGTAGGGCCAGCCGAGGCCCTCCTGGCTGATGCCGGTGGCCTCGGTGAGGATCAGGCCGGCACCGGCGCGCTGCGCGTAGTACTCGGCCATGATCGGGGTCGGAACGTGCTCGCGGGTGCCGCGGCCGCGGGTCAGCGGAGCCATGAAGATCCGGTTCTTCGCCTCGATGGCGCCGATGCGGATCGGGTCGAGCAGGGACGGCATGGGTTACCTCGTGCTGGCGCGGCGGGGGCCGCGTCCGGGTTTAATCCGGCGCCGAGGTGGCGCTGCGGCGCCGCGATGCCAAGGTGTTGCGCCGCAGGACTGACCGTCGCGTGCGGGTACGCACACGGCGAGACGGGAAGGGCCGGGCTCTGCGAAGAGCCCGGCCCCGTCGACGCGCCCCAGCCCCGCGGAACTCAGCTATGCGCCAGCACGGCGAGCAGCAGGAGGGCGATGATGTTGGTGATCTTGATCGCCGGGTTCACCGCCGGACCGGCGGTGTCCTTGTAGGGGTCGCCGACCGTGTCGCCGGTCACCGCCGCCTTGTGGGCCTCGGACCCCTTGCCGCCGTGGTGGCCGTCCTCGATGTACTTCTTGGCGTTGTCCCAGGCGCCGCCGCCCGAGGTCATCGAGATCGCCACGTAGAGCCCGGTGAGGATCACGCCGAGCAGGCTCGCGCCCACGGTGGCGAAGGCCTGGCTCTTCCCGGCGATGAACTGGATCACGAAGAACAGCACCACCGGCGACAGGACCGGCAGCAGCGAGGGGACGATCATCTCCTTGATCGCCGCGCGGGTCAGCATGTCCACCGCCCGCCCGTAATCCGGCCGGTCGGTCCCCTGCATGATCCCGGGCTTGGCCCGGAACTGGCGCCGGACCTCCTCGACCACCGCGCCCGCCGCGCGCCCGACCGCCGTCATGGCGATGCCGGCGAACAGGAACGGGATCAGGCCGCCGAGCAGCAGCCCGACCACCACGTACGGGTTGGAGAGCGAGAAATCGACGCTGACCCCCTGGAAGAAGCGGTACTGCGTCGGGCTCGCATGGGCGATGAAGTAGTTCAGGTCCGACGTGTAGGCGGCGAACAGCACCAGCGCGCCGAGGCCCGCCGAGCCGATCGCGTAGCCCTTGGTCACCGCCTTGGTGGTGTTGCCGACCGCGTCGAGGGCGTCGGTCGACTTGCGCACCTCGGCGGGCAGGCCCGCCATCTCGGCGATGCCGCCGGCATTGTCGGTGACGGGTCCGAACGCGTCGAGGGCGACGATGAAGCCGGCCAGCGCCAGCATGGCGGTGACCGCGATGGCGATGCCGAACAGGCCGGCGAGCGCGTAGGTGCTGATGATGCCCGCCACGATCACGATGGCCGGCAGCGCGGTCGATTCGAGCGAGATCGCCAGCCCCTGGATCACGTTGGTGCCGTGCCCGGTCACCGACGCGTCGGCGATCGACTTCACCGGGCGGAAGTTGGTGCCCGTGTAGTACTCGGTGATCACCACGATCAGCGCCGTGATGGCGAGCCCGATCACCGCGCAGCCGAACAGGGCGCCCGACGTGAAGGTCAGGCCGGTGGAGGTGGTGAAGCTCGTCGAGAAGCCGCCGAACAGGGTCATGTTGACCGCCGCGATCGCCGCGATGGAGAGCACGCCGGCGGCGATCAGCCCCTTGTAGAGGGCGCCCATGATCGACTGGTTGGCGCCGAGTCGCACCGCGTAGGTGCCGGCGATGGAGGTGAGGATGCAGGCCGAGCCGATGGCGAGCGGGTACAGCATCATCGGCTCGAGGACGTTTCGGTCACTGCCGCCCGCGCCCGAGAAGAAGATCGCGGCCAGCACCATCGTGGCGACGACCGTCACCGCGTAGGTCTCGAACAGGTCGGCCGCCATGCCGGCGCAGTCGCCGACATTGTCACCGACGTTGTCGGCGATGGTGGCGGGGTTGCGCGGATCGTCCTCCGGGATGCCGGCCTCGACCTTGCCGACGAGGTCGCCGCCGACATCGGCCCCCTTGGTGAAGATGCCGCCGCCGAGGCGGGCGAAGATCGAGATCAGCGAGGCGCCGAAGCCCAGCGCCACGAGGGCGTCGATCACCTCGCGGCTCGACGGCTCGAGATGGGCCGCGCGGGTGAGGAACAGGTAGTAGAGGGCGACGCCGAGGAGCGCGAGGCCCGCGACCAGCATGCCGGTCACCGCCCCCGACTTGAAGGCGACGTCGAGGCCGCCGCCCAGCGAGGTCGAGGCGGCCTGGGCGGTGCGGACATTGGCCCGCACCGAGACGTTCATGCCGATGAAGCCGGCCGCGCCCGACAGCACGGCGCCGATCAGGAAGCCGACCGCGACCTTGATCCCGAGGAAGACGGCGAGGAGGACGAACAGGACGACGCCGACGAGGCCGATCGTCGTGTACTGCCGGCGGAGATAGGCCTGCGCGCCCTCGGCGATGGCGGCGGCGATCTCCTGCATGCGCTGCGTGCCGGCGTCGCGCCGCATCACGTCGAGGATCGTGACGATGCCGTAGGCGACGGCGCAGAGCCCGCCCGCGATGATCAGGACCAAGGGAATCATTCGACCGTCCTTGTTATTATCGTGCCTGGCGTGGGCTTGTGATTGTCGAGCTTGGCCGCCGGGCGACGGCCATGGGACGCGGTGCTCGGATCCGGGGCTTTCCTTCCCAGAACAATGCCTTGATTGCCAAACTTCGCCGGTGAGCGCAAACGCCGCGTGGGCGGACGGCGCCGGGATCGAGTCCCGTGGCGCGGCGCGCCGACGCGTCCCGGACTCGAAAAACTGCATTATGATGCAAATGCCGTTCCCGGCCGGCCGCCGCCGGCCCGCTCTCGCGGGCACCGCGCGACCGGTCAGAGCCGTTCCCGATCGATCCGGGACGGCGGCGATGCCCGGACCCGTGCCGAACGAGGCGCGGGTGCCGGGACCGGGTTCGCTGTCCTTTCCGGCCGTTGCAGCAGGATCGGGAACGGTCCCCGCGGCCGTTAACCCTGCCTTAACCAACCGATATTCTATTTTTGGTTGTATTCTGACGGGGGTTCGCCATGAGCAGCGACCAGGCCGCCAAGCTGGCGGCGACGATCGAGGTGTTGAGCGGCGCGGTCGGGTTCCTGATCGCCGAACGGGTCGCGGCGCAGCCGCTCGCGATCCAAGACGACCTGCTGTCCGTGCTGCAGCGCGCCCTGTCCCGGGCGCCCGGCGCGGGCGAGGACCCGGTCGGCCGCTGGATCCCGGTGGTCGCCGCCGAGATGATCGGGGAGGTCCGGGGCCAGATCGGCCACCCGGCCGGGGCCGCCGCCGGCCCGATGGCCGCCCGGCCGGACGCGATCCGGGCGTCAGAAGTGGCTGAAGGCCCCGGCCGCGAACACGCGCTCGGCGCCATCGCGCATTTCGAAGCGCGGCGGGCCGTCGCCTGAGGTGACGGTGCCGATGGCGGCGACGGCGATCCCGGCGGCCGCGGCCTCGGCCCGGAGATCCTCCAGGCGCTCCGGCGCGACGGTGCAGAGGATCTCGTAATCGTCGCCGCCGGTCAGGACCGCCTCGATCAGGGCGGGCTCCGCCGCGCAGGCGCTCCGGGCGGCCCCCGAGAGCGGCACGTCGGCCACCGCCACCCGGGCGGTGCGGCCCGCCCCCAGCATCTTGGCGAGATCCCCCGCGAGGCCGTCGGAGACGTCCATGGCGGCGGTGGCGTGGCGGCGGACCGCCGGCGCGGCGGCGAGCCGCGGGCGCGGGTGCAGGTAGCGGTCGGCGAGTTCGGACCGCTGCGCCGGGTCGAGGCCTGACGCCCAGGGGGCGTCGGGCTCCAGGCGCATCCGCAGGCCGAGGGCGGCGTCGCCGATCGTGCCGGTGACGCAGATCCGGTCGCCCGCCCGCGCGGTGGTGCGCCGCACGATGGTGCCGGTCGGCACCTCGCCGAACGCGCTCACCGAGATCAGCGCCGGCCCACCGGAGCGCACCGTGTCGCCGCCCAGCAGCGGGCAGCCGGCCGCCGCGGCCGCCGCGCCGAGCCCCTGCGCGAAGCCGTCGAGCCAGGCCTCCGTCCAGTCGTCGGGGAGCGCCAGGGTCAGCAGGAAGCCGCGCGGGACCGCGCCCTTGGCGGCGATGTCGGAGAGGTTCACGCCGAGGGCCTTGCGGGCGATCGAGGCCGGCGGATCCTCCGCGAAGTAGTGGATCCCCGCCACCACGGCGTCGACGGTGAGGACGAGGTCGTGGCCCGGCGCGGGCGTCAGCGCGGCGGCGTCGTCCCGGAGCCCGTCGGCGCCCGGCCCGGCGAGCGGGGCGAAGTAGCGGGCGATCAGCCCCTCCTCGGAGGCGCGGGCCGGCCCGGCCAAGGCTCAGGCCTTCCCGGCCGACGGTTTCCCAGCCGCAGCTTTGCCGGGGAGCGGCTTGGACGAGCCCGGCTTGCCGGAGGCCTTCGGGGCCCCGACCTCGCCCGGCCGGACCTCGCGGGCGACCCGGTCGAGGACGGCGTTGACGAGGCCCGGCTCGTCGGCCGTGTAGAAGCTGTGGGCCACGTCGACGTATTCCGAGATCGCCGCGGCCGCCGGCACGTCGCGGCGGAACATCAGCTCGTAGGCGCCCGCCCGCAGGATCGCCCGGAGCACGATCTCGATGCGCCGCAGCGGCCAGCCCTGGGCGAGCGCCTGGTCGAGCTTCGGGTCGATGGCGCGCTGCTCCTCGACCGTGCCGCGCAGCAGGTCGCGGAAGAAGGCGGTCTCGGCCGGGGGATGGGCGATCCCGTCGACCTCCTGGCCGATCCAGAAGGCCTCGAACTCGGCGAGGGCGTCGAGCACGCCCTTGCCGGAGATGTCCATCTCGTAGAGCGCCTGCACGACGGCGAGGCGCGCGCCGCTGCGCGGGCTGATCTTGGCGGGAGCGCCGGCGGTGTCGGTGCCGGTCTCCGGATGGGTGTCGGGGGTCCCGGTCATGGGTGTATCCGTCATCGCGGGCGCGCGCCGTCGGCCATACGCTTCAGGGCGAGCACGCCGAGCGCCGCCTCGGCGGCACCCCCGCCCTTGTTCATCTCGGCGACCCGGGCGCGGGCGAGGGCCTGCGCCTCGGTCTCGACCGTGAGGATGCCGTTGCCCAGGGGCACCCGGCGCTGCACCGACAGGTCCATGAGCGCCCGGGCGCTCTCGCCGGCGACGATGTCGTAGTGGCCGGTCTCGCCGCGGATGACGCAGCCCAGCGCCACCACGGCGTCGTAGGCCCCCGTGTCGAGCAGGATCGCCGCGGCGGCGGGGATCTCCAGGGCTCCCGGCACGGTCACCACGGTGGCCCGGGCGTCGGCGGCCTCGATCGCCGCCAGCGCGCCGGCGAGGAGTTCGTCGGCGATCGCGTCGTAGTAGCGCGCCTCGACCACGAGGATCCGGGCGCCGGCGAGCGCCGGGTCGGTGGGCTTGGGCGCCGAATCGGCGCGGGTATGGGCGACCATGGCTCTCGTCCGGCCGGGTTTTCGGGAATGGGCGGGCGGCACGTCGGGCACCCGCACGGGGGAGGACGGTTAGACCGAAGCGGCCGGCGCCACAAGCGGCGCGGGACCAGGCCCCGGCCCCCGCACCACGGCCGCGGCGCGCCCTACCCCACCAGTGGCGGCAGCGGCGGGGCCGCGGGGCCGCCCTCCGGCGGGGCCGTGCGGGCGACGTTCATCGTCATGGCGAGCAGCGCGTAGTAGCCGTTGATGCCGGTCAGATCGATCGCCCCCTGCTCGCCGAAGCGCGCGACCAGGGCCGCGTAGGTCGCGTCGCTCACCGCGCGGTTGCACGTCAGCTCGGTCGAGAACGCGTAGGCCAGGGCCTCGTCGGCGCTCATCGTGTCGGGGCGGCGCCCCTCGGCCAGCGCCTGCGCGGTCTCGGGGGCGACCCCGGCCTTCAGGGCGATCGGGTGGTGGATCGCCCACTCGACCGGCTGGCTCCACTCCCGCGCGACCACCAGGATCGCGAACTCGCTGATGCGCAGCGGCAGGACGCTGCCGTAGCGCAGGTACTGGCCCATCCGGCTCGCGCAGAGCATCAGCTCGGGGCTGCGCAGGAGCGGCACGAACGGTCCGAAGACCGGGACGCCGCGCTCGGCCCGGAACGCGGCCGCCGCTTCGGCCTGCGCCGGGGACAGGCTGCCGTCCGGGATCTCCGGCATGCGCTCCGCGCTGGTCTGACCGGTGGTCATGCGTTTCCCCTCCGTGCTCCGGCACCGACGCGCGGCCCGCTCTGGATTTCCGGTCCCCGTGCGCCTAGACCATTGGGGCTCACCGGCACGCACCGCGCCCGACCGGGCCGCGATCCCTGAACGCCAGCGAGGCTTACGGCTTTGGCCCTCCCCGTCAACGAACGCCGGCGCATCATGCTGCTCACGGGCGCGAGCCGGGGCATCGGCCACGCCACCGTCAAGCGCTTCTCGGCCGCGGGCTGGCGGGTGATCACCTGCTCGCGCCACGCCTTCCCGGAGAACTGCCCCTGGGAGATGGGGCCCGAGGACCACCTGCAGGTCGACCTCGCCGACGCGCAGGACACGGTCCGCGCCGTCGAGGAGGTGCGGGGCCGGCTCGCCGCCGAGGGCGGGGTGCTGCACGCGCTGGTCAACAATGCCGGCATCTCGCCGAAGGGGCCGGAGGGCGAGCGCCTCGGCGCGCTGGCCACCGAGTTCGACACGTGGCAGCGGGTGTTCCAGGTCAACCTCTTCGCCACGATCCTGCTGGCCCGGGGCCTGCGCGAGGAACTGGCCCGGGCGAAGGGCTCGGTCGTCAACGTGACGTCGATCGCCGGCTCGCGCGTCCACCCCTTCGCGGGGGCAGCCTACGGCACCTCCAAGGCGGCTTTGGCGGGCCTGACCCGCGAGATGGCCGCCGATTTCGGACCGCTCGGCGTGCGGGTGAACGCGATCTCGCCGGGCGAGATCGACACGTCGATCCTGTCGCCCGGCACCGAGAAGCTCGTCGAGCAGATCCCGCAGCGCCGGCTCGGCACGCCGGACGAGGTCGCCAAGGCGATCTACTTCCTGTGCACCGAGGCCTCGTCCTACGTGAACGGGGCCGAACTCCACATCAACGGCGGCCAGCACGTTTGACCAGATCGGACGCTTCCTCGGGCGCGGCGTCCGCGCGCCGGAACCCGGCGGCGCGCCGCGGGCGGCGCGCGCTCGCCCTCAGCCTGCTCGCGTGCGTCGCGCCGGTCGCGGTCGCCCGGGCCGAGCCCGGGATCCGGATCCTCGACCTGCCCTTCAAGGTGCGGGCGCTGCGCGGCTCGCGCAGCGAGGCCGCGGTCTCGGTCGCGACGTCCGGGCTGCTGCCGATCACCGGCGGCAAGGCCGGCGCGCAGACCGGCGCGCAGACCGGCGCCCAGCAGGCCGGCGACGAGGAGAGCGCGCCGATCGCCGTGGTCTGGGGCGACGACGGCGGCGCCGTGCTCGCCCTGGCGGAGGGCACCGTCACCGTGCGGCCGATCGGCAGGGATGCGGTCGAGGGATTGACCGCCGCCGAGACGCCGCGCGGGGCCCTGCCGGGCTCGCGCCGCGCCCTCTCGGGCCCCCTGAGCGCCTACCTCACCGGGCGCACCCGCGCCCCCGACGGCGGCGCGGCCGCCGCGGTCCTGACGATCCGCGAGCGCCAGCCGATGGCGGTGAGCACCGATCCGAAGCCCGTTCCCGTGGCGACCGCGACGGTGCCGGCGGGGGGCGAGGCCGTGTTCGCGCCCCTGCGGCCGCGCCTGCTGCGCCTCGGAGGCCGCCCGGCGCTGCTGGCGGCGACGCTGTCCGGCGCGGATTCCGGCGGTCTCGCGCTGATCGACCGGCCCGCCGGCGATCCGGGCGCGGCCTGGGCCGTCGCTGCCCGCACGCCCGCCCAGCCGGGACCGCCGCTGAAGATCGCCGGCATCGCGGACTTCTCCGGGTCCGGCGCCCCCCAGGCCGCGACGGTCAGCGCCAGGGGCAGGCTCCAGCTCTGGACGCTGCGTCCCGACGCGATCGAGCCCGCCGGCGAGGCCGCGGGCTACGCGGCCGGCGACGGCGATTCGGATCTCGCCGTGACCGATCCGGCCGGCGGCAGCCCCGAGCTCGTCCTGCCGGTGGCGGGCCGGCCGGAGATCGCCTTCGTGGCGGCCAGGGGCGGCCTGCACGAGCGGGCGCGCGTGCCCCTGCCCGCCCCCGCCGAGACCGGCATCGTCGTCCTCGGCGCGGGCGCGACGGCGCGGCTGCTCGTCGGCCTCGCCGACGGCCGGGTGGCCGTCGTGGCAACCGACGGGGGCAAGCCGTGACCGCGGGCGCACCGGATCCCGACAGCCGCCTGTTCCCGGCCCGGCCCTTCGTGGGCGCGTCGATCGCGGTGATCCGCGGCGACCGGGTCCTGCTGGCGGCGCGGGCCAACGAGCCGATGCGCGGCGTCTGGACCCTGCCGGGCGGCCTCGTGGAGGCGGGCGAATCCCTGGCCGAGGCGGCCCTGCGGGAGCTGTCCGAGGAGGTCGGCCTGCCGGCGGAGGTGGTCGGCGTGCTCTCGCCCACCGAGATCATCGTCCGGGACGAGGCCGGCCGGGCCCGGCATCACTACGTCGTCCACCCGCACGCCGCCCTGTGGCGCGGCGGCGAGCCCGTGGCCGGGCCCGAGGCCCTGGGCACCCGGTGGGCGACGCTCGCGGAGGTGGCGACCCTCCCGACCACGCCCGGCCTGGCCGACACCCTGCGCGAGGCCTTCGCGCGGGTGGCGGCCCGGGGCGAAGACGGGAGCGCGGGGATGCGGGGCGGGGAGGCAACGGCGTGAGGCGCCCCGCGACCCTCCTGTGCCTGCTGGCGCTCCCGTACTTGCTGGCGCTCCTGGCCGGTCCGGTCGCCGCGCCGGCCCAGGCGCAGCAGCGCTCCGGCCGGAGCGGCGCGCCCGCCAGGGAGGCCGCGAAGGAGGCGCCCAAGGACGCGTCCAAGGACGCGACCGCCCCCGCGGACGTGCCGGCGCCCTACGACCGCGACCTGCTGCGCATGTCCGAGATCATCGGTGCCCTGGCGTTCCTGCGGAACCTCTGCGCGGCCCCGGACGCGGCCGACTGGCCGGCCCGCATGAAGGCGCTGATCGACTCCGAGGGCGTGACCCCGGCCCGCCGCGACCGGCTGGCCGGTGCCTACAACCGGGGCTACCGCGGCTACGCGCTGACCTACCGGGTCTGCACGCCCGCGGCCCACGAGGCGGCCGCCCGGTACGTCGCCGAGGGCGACCGGCTGTCGCACGCCCTGGCCGGGCGTTTCGGGGGGTGATGCAGGCGCAACACACGGGGCGCCGATGCCGGCGAAACACCGGATTTGAGCGTCCGTGTTAACCGATCCGAAATTCTCGGCTGGCCGAGCCGCCGGGACCTGCTTATCATCCATTGTGTCCGCCGGGCCCCGTGTCCGGCGCAATGGAAGTATCGGGCCATGCAGCACAGCTCTCACACCGCCCCCATCGAGGTCGATGTCGAGGAGAAACGCGTCGCGCTGAGTTACGTCTCGGAAGCGTTCGCGGAAGGCTGCCTCGATGGACTCGACGGTGACTGCATGGCTCAGGCCGCCCTGTTCGCGGCCTTTCAGGAACTGGTGACGACGTACGGCGAGGAGGCCACGGCCCGCTACGCGGAGGGCTTCCCCGAGCGCATCCGCGGGGGGGCCTTCACCACGACGCTCCAGCATTGAGCCGCATCGCGCGCGTGAGCGCGGACGGTTGAGGCGCGGGCGGTCAGCGACTACGTCCCGGATCCGCGGTCCGGCCTGCCGGACCGCCCGCTCCCCGAGGAATCGCCGCCCATGCCCGTCGCCCTGCTGCCGGATCGCGCCCTGGTCACCGTCACCGGGCCGGACGCCACGACGCTGCTCCAGGGCGTCCTGACCTGCAACGTCGAGACGCTCCGGCCCGGTGAGGCGCGCCTCGGCGCCCTGCTGACGCCGCAGGGCAAGATCCTGTTCGATTTCCTGATCTCGCGGATCCCGGACGGCTTCCGGTTCGACGTGCTGGCCGACAGGGCCGCGGACCTCGCCAAGCGCCTGACGCTCTACCGCCTGCGCGCGCAGGCGACCATCGCGGCCGACCCGACCGTCGCGGTCGCGGCGGCCTGGGCCGGCGCCACCCCGCCCGCCGCGGAGGCCGTGGCCGATACCCGCGCCGTCGATCTCGGCGCCCGCCTCTACGCCGCCGCGGGCGCCTTCTCGGCGGACGCCGCCGAGGCCGACTACCACGCGCACCGGATCGCCCTCGGCGTGCCCGAGGGCGGGCGCGACTTCGCCTTCGGCGACGCCTTCCCGCACGAGGCGCTGATGGATCAGCTCGGCGGCGTCGACTTCCGCAAGGGCTGCTATGTCGGCCAGGAGGTGGTCTCGCGGATGCAGCACCGGGGCACGGCCCGGACCCGCATCCTGGCCGCAGCCTACCCGGACGCGGCGCCCGCGCCCGGCACCGAGATCACGGCGGGCGGCAAGGTGCTCGGCACCGCGGGCAGCGCGGCCGGGAACCGCGGCCTCGCCACGATCCGCCTCGACCGCCTGGGCGACGCGCTGGCCGCCGGCGAGACCCCGCGCGCGGGCGGCCGCCCCGTGACGCTGGAGCGCCCGGCCTGCGCGACCTTCGCCATGCCGGACGCGGCGACGAGCGCGGCCGAGTAGGACCGCGAGGCGGCGCATCCGGCATGGCGCGGGGGCAGCGGCTCGTCCCGGCGCGCCGAAGCGGCCGCGGAAGCCGGTGCCCGCCCCGGCGGTGGCGTTCCGCTCCTGTTCTCGTTACCATCGCCGCATGTCCGAGACCGGCCTCATCGATCATCCCGACGGCTGCCCGCGCTGCTGGTGGGCCGGCCTCGACCCGCTCTACGTCGCCTATCACGACACCGAGTGGGGCGTGCCCGAGCATGACGGCCGCGCCCTCTACGAGAAGCTGATCCTCGACGGCTTCCAGGCCGGCCTGTCGTGGATCACCATCCTGCGCCGCCGGGACGGGTTCCGCGACGCCTTCGCCGGGTTCGATCCGGAGCGGATCGCCCGCTTCACCGAGGCGGACGTCGCGCGGCTGATGGCCGACACCCGCATCATCCGCAACCGCGCCAAGATCCAGGGCACCGTCGCGGGCGCCCGGGCCTGGCTGCGGATCGAGGAGCGCGGCCCCGGCTTCGCGCGCTTCCTGTGGGACTTCGTCGACGGCCGGCCGGTCCAGGGCACCGCCCGGACCCGCGCGGAGATCGCCACCGAGACGCCGGTCTCCCGGGCGATCGGGAAGGCCCTGAAGGCGGAGGGCTTCTCCTTCTGCGGGCCGACGATCGTGCACGCCTTCATGCAGGCGGTGGGCATGGTCAACGACCACCTCGTCGGCTGCCACCGGCACGGGCCCTGCGCCGAACTGGGCCGGATCCGGTGAGCGCGCCGCCGCGCGCGTGGCAGCGCATGCTCTCCGGCCGGCGCCTCGACCTCCTCGACCCGGCGCCCGGGGACATCGAGATCGCCGACATCGCCCACGGCCTCGCCCGGGTCGCGCGCTGGAACGGCCAGACCCGCGGGCCGCACGTCTTCTCGGTGGCCCAGCACAGCCTGCTGGTCGAGGCCGTGGGCCGCCACCTCGATCCCGGCTGCACCGACCGGGACGGGCTCGAGCTGCTCCTGCACGACGCGCCGGAATACGTGGTCGGCGACATCATCTCGCCGCTCAAGGCCGCCATCGGCGACGCCTACCGCGGCGTCGAGCTGCGCCTGCTCGACGCGGTGCGCCGCCGCTTCGGCCTCGCCGCCCCGTCGGCCGCGCTCGCCGGCCTCGTGAAGCGGGCCGACCGGATCGCCGCCCACGTCGAGGCGGTGCGCCTCGCGGGCTTCGCCCGCGAGGAGGCCGAGCGCTATTTCGGCCCCTCGGTCGCCCTGCCTGCCCCGGTGCCGGCCCTGGCCGAGCCGTGGCCGACCGCCGAGGCCGAGGCGCGGTTCCTCGCGCGCTTCACCGCCCTGTCTCCGCCCTGACGGATCTCCGCCCTCGATCCGTCACGATCGCAGGTCACTGGCGCCCCACCATGCCGACCCTCCACGTCTGTCCGCTCTCGCGCCTGCCCGAGACCGTCGCCGCCACCGGCGCGAGCCACGTGCTCACGCTGATCAATGTCGGCACGCCGCTGGAGCGGCCGGCCGTGATCGACGCCGAGAACCACGCCGTCATCGGGGTCAGCGACATCGCGGCGGCGCGCGACGGACACGTTTTGCCGGCTGAAGAACACGTGGCCCGGGTCCTCGACTTCGTCCGGACCTGGCCGCGGGAGAAGCCGCTGGTGATCCACTGCTACGCCGGGATCAGCCGCTCGACGGCGGCGGCCTACATCGCGGTCTGCGCGCTGGCGCCGGAGCGCGACGAGGCGGCGATCGCCGACGCCCTGCGGGCCGCCTCGCCCTCGGCCACGCCCAACCCCCTGTTCGTGGCGATCGCCGACCGGATGCTCGACCGCGACGGCCGCATGGTCGCGGCGATCGCGCGCATCGGTCGCGGCGCCGACGCCTTCGAGGGCACGCCGTTCACCCTCGCGCTGGCGTGAACCGTCGGACGCCAAGTGTGGCGCAAACGCCGCCGCCCGCGTCCAAAACGGTCACGACCCGGCCGGCGGACGGTCCCCCTGGGTTGTGGGCATTGGGGATCGCGCCGTACAACCACCCCCAAAGGAAGTATCTGGGATGAGTGCGAGCAGACCCGAGGTGGCCCCCGCCGCCGGCGACCTGCCCTTCGAGAAGGCGCTGGAACAGCTCGAGGAAATCGTGCGCCGGCTCGAGCGCGGCGACGTGCCGCTCGACGAATCGGTCGCGATCTACGAGCGCGGCGAGGTGCTGAAGAAGCATTGCGAGGCGCTGCTGAAGCGGGCCGAGGCGCGGATCCAGCGGATCACGCTGGGCTCCGACGGGCGGCCCGAGGGCGTCGCCCCACTCGACATGTCCTGAGGCTCGGCGGTCGAACCGATCCCATCCGTTAGAGGTTGATGCCGTGGCGATTACCCCCGAGCAGAGTGCACTTCTCGACCGCGTTCCGTCTCCATCGGCGCTTCGGCGTCTTCCGGAGTCGGAGCTTCAGGCGGTGGCGGACGCGGTGCGCGCCGAGATGATCGACGCGGTCTCGATCACCGGCGGCCATCTCGGCTCGGGGCTGGGCGTGGTCGAGCTGACGGTGGCGCTGCACCACGTGTTCGACACCCCCGACGACCGCATCGTCTGGGACGTCGGTCACCAGTGCTACCCGCACAAGATCCTCACCGAGCGCCGCGACCGGATCCGCACGCTGCGCCAGGGCGGCGGCCTGTCGGGCTTCACCAAGCGGAGCGAGAGCGTCTACGATCCCTTCGGCGCCGCCCACTCCTCGACCTCGATCTCGGCCGCGCTGGGCATGGCGGTCGCCCGCGACCTCGACAACGCCACCGCCAAGCAGAAGGGCGGCGCGCAGAAGCGCCGCAACGCCATCGCGGTGATCGGCGACGGCTCGATGTCGGCCGGCATGGCCTACGAGGCCCTCAACAACGCCGGCGCCCTGCACTCGCGCCTGATCGTCATCCTCAACGACAACGACATGTCGATCGCGCCCCCCGTCGGCGCCATGTCGGCCTACCTCGCAAGGCTGGCGTCGGGCGGCGCCTACCAGTCCCTGCGCGAGACCGCCAAGCAGCTCGGCAAGCTCCTGCCCAAGGCGCTCTACCAGCGCGCCGCCGCGGCCGAGGAGTACGCCCGCTCGCTGGTGGTCGGCGGCGGCACCATGTTCGAGGAGATGGGCTTCCACTACGTCGGCCCGGTCGACGGGCACAACCTCGACCACCTGCTGCCGGTGCTCAAGAACGTCCGCGACGCCGAGCACGGCCCGATCCTGCTCCACGTCGTCACCCAGAAGGGCAAGGGCTACGCGCCGGCCGAGGCCTCGGCCGACCGCTACCACGGCGTGGTCAAGTTCGACGTGGTCTCAGGGATCCAGGCCAAGGCCAAGCCGAACGCGCCGGCCTACACGCGGGTGTTCGGCGAGAGCCTGATCAAGGCGGCCGACGCCGACGACAAGGTCGTGGCGATCACCGCCGCCATGCCGGGCGGGACCGGCATCGACCTGTTCGGCAAGGCGCACCCGGACAAGACCTTCGACGTCGGCATCGCCGAGCAGCACGCGGTGACGTTCGCGGGCGGCCTGGCGACCGAGGGCTACCGGCCGTTCGTGGCGATCTACTCGACCTTCCTGCAGCGGGCCTACGACCAGGTGGTGCACGACGTGGCGCTGCAGAACCTGCCCGTGCGGTTCTGCCTGGACCGGGCGGGCCTGGTCGGCGCGGACGGGGCGACGCACGCGGGCGCGTTCGACCTGGCGTACCTGTGCTGCCTGCCGAACATGACCGTGATGGCGGCGGCCGACGAGGCCGAGCTGGTGCACATGGTGGCGACCGCCCACGCCCACGACACGGGCCCGATCGCGCTGCGCTACCCGCGCGGCGAGGGGGTGGGCGTCGAGCTTCCGGAGCGGGGCGAGGTCCTGGCGATCGGCAAGGGCCGGGTGGTGCGCCGGGACGCGGAGGCGCGGGTGGCGCTCCTGTCGCTCGGCACGCGGCTGGCGGAGGCCTTGAAGGCGGCGGACGCGCTGGCCGAGCAGGGCGTGGCGGTGACGGTGGCGGACGCGCGGTTCGCCAAGCCGCTGGACGAGGCGCTGATCCTGGATCTGGCGCGCGACCACGAGGTGCTGATCACGGTGGAGGAGGGCTCGCGGGGCGGGTTCGGCGCGATGGTGCTGCACCTGCTGGCCGAGCGCGGCGCGCTGGACGCGGGCGGCGTGCGGGTGCGGACCATGACGCTGCCGGACGCCTACCAGGACCACGACAGCCCGGAGAAGATGTACGC
>NZ_JBQEPK010000015.1:0-33466 GCF_052045615.1 Methylobacterium sp. 22177
ATGGGCAAGGAAAAGTTCTCCCGCACCAAGCCGCACTGCAACATTGGCACGATCGGCCACGTCGATCACGGCAAGACGTCTCTGACGGCTGCGATCACGAAGGTTCTGGCCGAGACGGGCGGGGCGACGTTCACGGCCTACGACCAGATCGACAAGGCGCCTGAGGAGAAGGCGCGCGGGATCACGATCTCGACGGCGCACGTGGAGTACGAGACGCAGAACCGTCACTACGCGCACGTCGACTGCCCCGGCCACGCCGACTACGTGAAGAACATGATCACGGGCGCGGCGCAGATGGACGGCGCGATCCTGGTTGTGTCGGCGGCCGACGGCCCGATGCCGCAGACCCGCGAGCACATCCTGCTGGCCCGCCAGGTCGGCGTGCCGGCGCTGGTGGTGTTCCTCAACAAGGTCGACATGGTCGACGACGAGGAGCTGCTGGAGCTGGTCGAGCTCGAGGTGCGCGAGCTGCTGTCGAAGTACGACTTCCCCGGCGACGACATCCCGATCACCAAGGGCTCGGCGCTGATGGCGCTCGAGGACAAGGAGCCGAAGATCGGCAAGGAGGCGGTCCTGGCGCTGATGGCGACCGTGGACGCCTACATCCCGCAGCCGGAGCGTCCGATCGACATGCCGTTCCTGATGCCGATCGAGGACGTGTTCTCGATCTCGGGCCGCGGCACGGTGGTGACGGGTCGCGTCGAGCGCGGCATCGTGAAGGTGGGCGAGGAAGTCGAGATCGTCGGCATCCGGGCGACCACCAAGACGACGGTGACCGGCGTCGAGATGTTCCGCAAGCTGCTCGACCAGGGCCAGGCGGGCGACAACGTCGGCGTGCTGCTGCGCGGCACGAAGCGCGAGGACGTGGAGCGCGGCCAGGTGGTGTGCAAGCCGGGTTCGGTGAAGCCGCACTCGAAGTTCAAGGCCGAGGCGTACATCCTGACCAAGGAGGAGGGCGGGCGCCACACGCCGTTCTTCACCAACTACCGGCCGCAGTTCTACTTCCGGACCACGGACGTGACCGGGATCTGCACGCTCCCCGAGGGCACCGAGATGGTGATGCCGGGCGACAACGTGACCATGGACGTGGCGCTGATCGTGCCGGTGGCCATGGAGGAGAAGCTGCGCTTCGCCATCCGCGAGGGCGGCCGTACCGTCGGCGCCGGCGTCGTCGCCGCCATCAACGACTGAGCTCGAGCAAGCATCCTTAGCAGGGCGCGGCGGGGTGAGCGCCCCGCGTACCCCGCCGTCCCTCTCAAGGTTCCAGGATCATGAACGGTCAGAACATCCGCATTCGCCTCAAGGCGTTCGATCACCGCATCCTCGATGCGTCGACCAAGGAGATCGTCTCCACGGCCAAGCGTACGGGCGCGACCATCCGCGGCCCGATCCCGCTCCCGACGCACATCGCCAAGTTCACCGTGAACCGCTCGCCCCACATCGACAAGAAGTCGCGCGAGCAGTTCGAGATGCGCACGCACAAGCGGGTGCTCGATATCGTCGATCCGACGCCTCAGACCGTGGACGCGCTGATGAAGCTCGACCTCGCCGCCGGCGTGGACGTGGAGATCAAGCTCTGAGTCCGGTGAGGACTTAGAGCTTACCGTTTCATCGCGCGAGGGAGAGAACCTATGCGCTCAGGCGTCATCGCACAGAAGGTCGGCATGACCCGCGTCTTCACGGACGCGGGGGAGCATGTCCCCGTCACCGTGCTCAAGATCGATCAGTGCCAGGTGGTTGCCCACCGCACCGTCGAGAAGAACGGCTACGTCGCGCTGCAGGTCGGCGTCGGCAAGGCCAAGGTCAAGAACGTCTCGGCCGCCGAGCGGGGCCGCTTCGCGGTCGCCAAGGTCGAGCCGAAGAAGAAGCTCGCCGAGTTCCGCGTCACCGAGGACGCGCTGATCCCGGTCGGCGCCGAGATCACCGCGGACCACTTCATCCCCGGCCAGTTCGTGGATGTCACCGGCACCACGACCGGTAAGGGCTTCGCCGGCGGTATCAAGCGCTGGAACTTCGGCGGCCTGCGCGCCACCCACGGCGTGTCGATCTCGCACCGCTCGATCGGCTCGACCGGCGGCCGTCAGGACCCGGGCAAGACCTTCAAGAACAAGAAGATGCCGGGTCACCTCGGCGTCGAGCGGGTCACGACCCAGAACTTGCGCGTCGTGCGCACCGATCCCGAGCGCGGCCTGATCCTGGTCGAGGGCGCGGTGCCGGGCGTCGCCGGCGGCTGGATCCAGATCCGCGACGCGGTGAAGCGCAAGCTCCCCGCCGATGTTCCGCTGCCGGGCAAGTTCCGCGAGAACGGCGCCTCCGCTCCGGCGACCGAGGCCCCTGCGGCTGAGGAGACCGCGTGATGAAGCTCGATATTAAAACCCTCGACGGCGCCGGTGCCGGCTCGGTCGAGCTGAACGAAGAGATCTTCGGCCTGGAGCCGCGCGCCGACCTGCTGCAGCGCATGGTCCGCTGGCAGCTCGCCAAGCGCCGCGCCGGCACCCATGCCGTGCAGAACCGCTCGGACGTGAACCGGACCCGCAAGAAGCTCTACAAGCAGAAGGGCACGGGCAACGCCCGCCACGGCGCGGCCTCGGCGCCGCAGTTCCGCGGCGGCGGCCGAGCGTTCGGCCCGGTCGTGCGCGACCACAGCCACGACCTGCCCAAGAAGGTTCGCGCGCTGGCCCTGCGCCACGCCCTGTCGTCCAAGGCCAAGGCCTCGACCCTGATCGTCGTCGACGACATCAAGATCGAGGACCACAAGACCAAGGGTCTCATCGAGCGCTTCGGCAAGATGGGCCTCTCGAACGCGCTGATCATCGGCGGTGCCGAGGTCGACGTGAATTTCGGCCGGGCCGCCCGCGCCATCCCGCAGATCGACGTGCTGCCCGTGCAGGGCATCAACGTCTACGACATCCTGCGCCGCGACACGCTCGTCCTGACGAAGGCCGCCGTCGACGCGCTGGAGGAGCGTTTCAAATGAGTGCCGATCCGCGCCACTACGACATCGTCGTCTCCCCGGTCATCACCGAGAAGGCGACGAACCTGACCGAGCAGAACAAGGTCGTGTTCCGGGTCGCCCCCAAGGCGACCAAGCCTCAGATCAAGGAGGCCGTGGAGAAGCTGTTCGACGTCAAGGTCACGGCCGTGAACACCCTTGTCACCAAGGGAAAGAAGAAGATTTTCCGCGGCCTCCGCGGACAGCGCTCCGACGTGAAGAAGGCGATCGTGACCCTGGCCGAGGGCCACACGATCGACGTCACGACCGGGCTCTGAGGACGGGTTTTAGGGATCCAAGCCGATGGCCTTGAAGACATTCAAACCGGTCACGCCGAGCCTGCGCCAGCTCGTGCTCGTCGACCGCCGTGAGCTCTACAAGGGCAAGCCGGTGAAGGCGCTGACGGAGGGCAAGTCGTCCTCCGGCGGCCGGAACAACCTCGGCCGCATCACCGTCCGCTTCCGCGGCGGTGGCCACAAGCGCGTGCTGCGCAACGTCGACTTCAAGCGTCGCGACCAGCTGGGCGTCGCCGCCACCGTCGAGCGGATCGAGTACGATCCGAACCGCACCGCGTTCATCGCGCTGATCAACTTCCCGGACGGGAAGCAGAGCTACATCCTGGCCCCGCAGCGCCTGCAGCCGGGCGACAAGGTGGTGGCCGGCGAGAGCGTCGACATCAAGCCGGGCAATGCCGGTCCGGTCGGCTCGATGCCGGTGGGCACGATCGTCCACAATGTCGAGCTGAAGATCGGCAAGGGCGGCGCGATCGCCCGCTCGGCCGGCAACTACGCGCAGATCGTCGGCCGCGACCAGGGCTACGTGACGCTCCGCCTGAACTCCGGCGAGCAGCGCCTGGTCCACGGTCAGTGCTTCGCCAGCGTCGGCGCGGTCTCGAACCCGGACCACATGAACATCTCGCTCGGCAAGGCCGGGCGCAACCGTTGGCTCGGCAAGCGCCCGCACAACCGCGGCGTGGCGATGAACCCGGTCGACCATCCGCACGGCGGCGGCGAGGGTCGCACCTCGGGCGGCCGCAACCCGGTCACGCCCTGGGGCGTGCCCACCAAGGGGAAGAAGACCCGGTCCAACAAGCGGACCGACGTGTTCATCCTGTCCAGCCGCCACAACCGCAAGAAGTAATCGCTATGGCACGCTCTCTCTGGAAGGGGCCGTTCGTCGACGGCTACCTCTTCAAGAAGGCCGAGGCGGCGCGGGGCTCCTCGCGCTCCGAGGTCATCAAGATCTGGAGCCGCCGCTCCACGATCCTCCCGCAGTTCGTCGGGCTCACCTTCGGTGTGCACAACGGGCAGAAGCACATCCCGGTCTACGTCACCGAGGAGATGGTCGGGCACAAGTTCGGCGAGTTCTCGCCGACCCGCACCTTCCCGGGCCACGCGGCCGACAAGAAGGCGAAGAGGCGCTGAGATGGGCAAGCAAGCCACCCCCCGCGCGCTCCCCGAGAACGAGGCGAAGGCCGTCGCGCGCATGCTGCGCGTCAGCCCGCAGAAGCTCAACCTCGTGGCGCAGATGATCCGCGGCAAGAAGGTCGACACGGCGCTCGCCGAGTTGCAGTTCTCGCGCAAGCGGATCTCGACCGAGGTCAAGAAGTGCCTCGAGAGCGCCATCGCCAACGCCGAGAACAACCACGACCTGGACGTGGACGACCTCGTCGTCTCCCAGGCCTTCGTCGGCAAGGCGCTGGTTCTCAAGCGTTTCCACGCCCGCGCCCGCGGCCGCGGCGCGCGCATCCTGAAGCCCTTCTCGAACCTCACCATCGTGGTTCGCGAAGTCCGCCAGGCCGAAGCGGCCTGAGGAGGATCTGATGGGCCAGAAAGTCAACCCGATCGGTCTCCGGCTCGGCATCAACCGGACCTGGGATTCCCGCTGGTTCGCCAACAAGGGCGACTACGCGAAGCTCATGCACGAGGACGTCGCGATCCGCGCCGCCCTCATGAAGCAGCTCAAGCAGGCGGCGGTCTCCAAGATCGTCATCGAGCGCCCGCACCGGAAGTGCCGCGTCACCATCCACTCGGGTCGTCCGGGCGTGGTGATCGGCAAGAAGGGCGCGGACATCGAGAAGCTGCGCAAGCTCGTCGGCACCATGACCAAGGCCGACGTGACCATCAACATCGTCGAGGTGCGCAAGCCCGAGATCGACGCCACCCTGGTGGCCGACTCGATCGCCCAGCAGCTCGAGCGCCGCGTCGCCTTCCGTCGCGCCATGAAGCGGGCCGTTCAGTCGGCCATGCGTCTGGGCGCCGAGGGCATCCGGATCAACTGCTCGGGCCGCCTCGGCGGCGCCGAGATCGCCCGCCAGGAATGGTACCGCGAGGGCCGCGTCCCGCTGCACACGCTGCGCGCCGACGTCGACTACGGGACCGCCACGGCGTTCACGACCTACGGCACCTGCGGCATCAAGGTGTGGGTGTTCAAGGGCGAGATCCTCGAGCACGACCCGATGGCTCAGGACAAGAAGGCCCAGGAAGAGGGCGGCCGCTCCGGCGGACGCCGTGAGCGCGATGGCGAGGGCGGCCGCGAGCGCGGACGCCGCGAGCGCGAGCACGCGTAAGGTAGGAAGCCATGCTGCAACCGAAAAAGACCCGCTTCCGCAAGCAGTTCAAGGGCCGCATCCACGGTGCGGCCAAGGGCGGCTTCGAGCTGAACTTCGGCCAGTTCGGCCTGAAGGCGGTGGAGCCCGAGCGCGTCACCGCCCGCCAGATCGAGGCGGCCCGCCGCGCGATCACCCGCGAGATGAAGCGCCAGGGCCGCGTCTGGATCCGGGTGTTCCCGGACGTCCCGGTCTCGTCCAAGCCGACCGAGGTCCGCATGGGCTCCGGTAAGGGCGCCCCGGATTACTGGGCGGCCCGGGTCCATCCCGGCCGGATCATGTTCGAGGTCGACGGCGTTGCCGAGAACATCGCCAAGGAGGCGCTCCGCCTCGGCGCCGCGAAGCTCCCGATCCGCACGCGGGTCGTCCAGCGCATCGCCGACTGAACGGAGGATATCGTGAAGTCGACCCAGAGACTGTCTGATCTGAAGGCGCTGTCGCCGGATCAGCTGAATGACGAGCTGATCAACCTCAAGAAGGAGCAGTTCAACCTGCGCTTCCAGGGGGCCACCGGCCAGCTCGAGAACGTCGCCCGCGTCCGTGAGGTCCGCCGCGACATCGCCCGTGTCCGGACTCTGCAGCGCGCCAAGACGCTGCAGCAGGCCAAGGGCTGAGGCGGGTTTTAGGAGACAACCATGCCGAAGCGCATCCTGCAGGGCACCGTCGTCAGCGACAAGGGTGAGAAGACCATCGTGGTGAAGGTGGAGCGTCGCTTCACGCACCCGGTGATGAAGAAGACCGTGCGTCGCTCGAAGAACTATCACGCGCACGACGAGGGCAACGTCGCCAAGGTCGGGCAGACGGTGTTCATCGAGGAGTGCCGTCCGTTCTCGAAGACCAAGACCTGGAAGCTGGTCGAGGGCGACGCTGCCCAGGCCGAGGCCGGCGAAGCCGCCTGATCCCGCGATCCCGGCGGTTGCGGCTTCCCGCGATCGCCTGATCCCGGCCCGCGGCGTCGCGGGATGGTGCCCGCGAGGGTGTCCGTCCCGGGTTCGCCGGGTGACCGGAACGACGAACGCCCGGACGCAATTCGACTCGCGAGAGCCGGATTCGTGCCGGGCGTCGTCGTTTCCGGGAGCGCCTATGGGACGATTCGGCCGATCGGCCGCCGGGTGTTTCCCGGGCGTGTGAACGGCCAGCGTTCCGTCTCGAACTCGGTGTGCGCCGCGCAGCCGCACTTTCGCGTCCGCCCGGCGGACGAGCGGCGTCCCGGGCCTTGTCGACTGAGAACAAAACGGGTACATAGAAGCGGTGGCGACGCGCGTTGTGAACTGCGTCCAACCCCTTCATAAGGAGCCCGCCAGATGGCCCAGCCCGCATTGAAAGTGGTCGACATGCCCCCGGTGGACAAGGACAAGTCCAAGGCGATCGACGCCGCCCTGTCTCAGATCGAGCGCGCCTTCGGCAAGGGCTCGATCATGCGGCTCGGCAAGAGCGACAAGGTTCAGGAGGTCGAGACCGTCTCGACCGGCTCGCTCGGCCTCGACATCGCGCTCGGCGTCGGCGGCCTGCCGCGCGGCCGCGTGATCGAGATCTACGGTCCCGAATCGTCGGGCAAGACGACGCTGGCGCTCCACACCATCGCGGAGGCCCAGAAGAAGGGCGGCGTCTGCGCCTTCGTGGATGCCGAGCACGCCCTCGACCCGGTCTATGCCCGCAAGCTCGGCGTGAACCTCGACGACCTGCTCATCTCCCAGCCCGACACGGGCGAGCAGGCGCTCGAGATCACCGACACGCTGGTGCGCTCCGGCGCCATCGACGTGCTGGTGGTCGACTCGGTGGCCGCGCTGACCCCGCGGGCCGAGATCGAGGGCGAGATGGGCGAGAGCCAGCCCGGCCTCCAGGCCCGGCTGATGAGCCAGGCCCTGCGCAAGCTGACCGGCTCGATCTCGCGCTCGAACTGCATGGTCATCTTCATCAACCAGATCCGGATGAAGATCGGCGTCATGTACGGCAGCCCCGAGACGACTACGGGTGGCAACGCCCTCAAGTTCTACGCGTCGGTGCGCCTGGACATCCGCCGCATCTCGACCCTCAAGGACCGCGACGAGGCGATCGGCAACCAGGTCCGCGTCAAGGTGGTGAAGAACAAGGTCGCGCCGCCCTTCAAGCAGGTCGAGTTCGACATCATGTTCGGCGAGGGCGTGTCGAAGGTCGGCGAGCTGATCGACCTCGGCGTGAAGGCCGGCATCGTCGAGAAGTCCGGCGCCTGGTTCTCGTACAACAGCCAGCGCCTCGGCCAGGGCCGCGAGAACTCGAAGGGCTTCCTGCGCGACAACCCGAAGATCGCCGCCGAGATCGAGGGCTCGATCCGGCAGAATTCCGGTCTGGTCGCCGAGAAGATCCTGGAGAACGCCGCTCCGACGGCGGACGATCTCGACGAGGGCGAGGCCTGAGCCGCGCCGCCGCGCACCGGGATCGGCGCGCGGCGGACCTCGCGACCCGCGAAGATCGGCGGCCCCGGAGCCTCTCCGGGGCCGCTTCGCGTTCAGGGGCGGCGGGAGGACGCGCCGGCGCCGACCCTCAGTCGGCCATCGTCTTCTTCACGGTCTCGACGAGCTGCTTCAGGCTGAAGGGCTTCGGCAGGAAATTGAAGGTCTCGCCCTCGGGCAGGTTCTTGCGGAACGCGTCCTCGGCGTAGCCGGAGACGAAGATCACCTTCAGGTCGGGCTGATGCTTGCGCACCTCGCGCAGGAGGGTCGGGCCGTCCATCTCGGGCATGACCACGTCGGAGACGACGAGGTCGATGGTCTGGGCGCCCTCGCGCACGATCGCCAGGGCCTCGAGGCCCGAGGCCGCCTCCAGAACCGTGTAGCCGCGGGCCGAGAGCGCCCGGCTGTTGACCGCCCGCACCGGATCCTCGTCCTCGACGAGCAGGATGGTGCCCTGCCCCGTATGGTCGGCAGCGGGCTTGCGCGGCGCCGGCTTGTCGGCCTTGGCGGGCGGCGCCTCGCCCCGCGGCGCGACGCCGTCGCTGCCGGTGGCCGGCTTGGCGGTCGGATCGGCGCCCGGCTGCAGGACGGTCGGCGCGAGCGGCTCCGCGCGCGGCAGGGCGGGCTCGGCGGCCGCGACCGGCACCTCCTCGACCTCCGCCACGGGCACGTGGCGCGGCAGGTAGATGCGGAAGGCGGTGCCCTCCCCGACCTTCGACTGCACGTCGATGGTGCCGCCGGACTGCTTGACGATGCCGAACACCGTCGAGAGCCCGAGGCCGGTGCCCTTGCCGATCTCCTTGGTGGTGAAGAACGGCTCGAAGATCTTCTCCATCAGTTCGGGCGGGATGCCCTGACCGGTGTCGCGCACCTCGATCAGCACGTGGTCGCCCGCCGGCGCCCCGCCGCGCCCCTCCGCCCCCGCGGCCGCCCCCGGATCGGAGACGTTCTCGGTGCGGATCATCAGCTTGCCGCCCTCCGGCATGGCGTCGCGGGCGTTGACCGCGAGATTGACGATCACCTGCTCGAACTGGTTGACGTCGGCCTTCACCGGCCAGACCTCGCGGCCGTGCTTCAGCTCCAGGGCGACGCGCTCGCCGAGGAGCCGCTTGAGGAGGAGGGTCAGCTCCGAGAGCGCCTCCCCGACATTCATCACCTCCGGACGCAGGGTCTGCCGCCGGGAGAACGCCAGGAGCTGGCGGACGAGGCCCGCCGCCCGGTTGGCGTTCTGCTTGATCTGCATGATGTCCTGGAAGGCCGGGTCGGTCGGCCGGTGGCTCGCGAGCAGCAGGTCCGAGTAGCCGATGATCGCCTGCAGGACGTTGTTGAAGTCGTGCGCGATGCCGCCGGCGAGCTGGCCGACCGCGTTCATCTTCTGGGCCTGGGCGACCTGCTGCTCCAGCTGGCGCTGCGCCGTCGTGTCGAGGGCGTAGAGGATCACCCGCTCGGCCTCGTCGGTCTGCTGGCCGGGATCGCCGCCGTCGGCCGGGCTCAGCCAGACCCGGGCCGAGCGGCCGCCGGGCCCGTTCAGCTGGACCTCGATCGGCTCGGGATCGGTGCGCCCGCTCGCGGCGCGGGCGAGGCCGGCCTCCAGGGCGGTCCGGTCCGCCACCGAGTCGGCGACGTTGGGCTCGACCCGGGGCACGCCCTCGCCGTCCGGGGCGCCGTCGTCGGCCTGCCGCGGGACCGTTCCGAACAGCCGCGTGAACGAGGCGTTGGCGCGGGCGATCCGGCCGCTGCTGTCGAGCGTCGCGATGGCGATCGGCGAGTTGTTGAGGAAGCGGGCGAGGCGCACCTCGGCGGCGCGCTGCGGCTCGTCGGTCTCGGCCCCGGCGGAGCGGTTGATCACGAAGGTCCGCGACGAGCCGGGCTTGCCGTCCTTGCCGAAGGCGACCCGGTGGTAGAGCCGGACCGGCAGGGTGTGACCGTTGCGGCGGCGCAGGTCGAGGTCGAAGCGGTCGGTGCGGACCTCGCCGGGCAGGCCGGCGGTGCGCACCAGCACGTCCGCCTCCGGTGCGATCTCGGTGAGGTGCGGGCCGCCCGGTCCGACGCTGGCGAGGTCGTAGCCGAGCCAAGCCGCCAGGGTCGCGTTCATGTACACGATGGCGCCGGCCGGATCGATCGACAGGAAGCCCGCCGGGGCGTGGTCGAGGTAGTCGATGGCGTGCTGGAGTTCCTGGAAGACGTTCTCCTGCCGCTCGCGCTCGGCGGTGATGTCGGCGACCGTCCAGAGGGAGGCCGCCCGGCGCGGGCGCGCGAGGGGCCGCACCGAGACCCGGTACCAGCCGAAGCCGCGCTCGCCGGCCGTGGGTCCGAGGGGCGGCGACATCCGCACCTCCTCGGTGTGGGCCCGAGCGTCGCGCGAGGCCTGCGACAGGCGGTAGACGGCTTCGGAAACCTCCGGGGAGCCGACGAGGATGCGCTCCACCGGCACGAGGTTCGAGAAGGTGTCGCCGCTGGCGATCCGCAGGTAGGCCTCGTTGGCGTAGATCAGCCGGCCGCCGTCCTCCACCACCAGCTTGCCGTCCGGCGAGGCGTCGACGATGCCCTTGGTGATGTCGTCCCGGGCGGCGCTGCCGCTGAGCTGCAGCGCCCCGATGGCGAGGGCGAACAGGAAGAACACGCCCGCCATGGCCAGCAGGGCCAGGAGCCAGACGATCAGCGACTGGGCCTGCTCGTTGGCCACGAAGGACAGGCCGATAGCGGCGCCGACCAGCAGCCCGGCGAGCACGAGCAGCAGGCCGACCCGGCCCGGCTGTTCCGACCGGTCGATCGAGCCCGTTCCCAGCAGGGCTGACGCCTGTGCGACCGGGGGACCCGAATTCTGCGGGCCCGCGGCGGGCGCCGGAGGTCCAGTGACGTCGGCCATCGGCTTCATTCCAGAACAGTCACCCGGTTAGTCCGCCGGCCATATCAGGACATGCGCGGCGCGGCATCAGTCTCGTCGCGCCAAGCCTAGACACAGCCTCGCGAAAAAAGGTGGAGGAAGCGTGGCTTTCGCCGGCCCGGGCGTTCGGCAGAACGGCTCGGCAAACTGACTCGGCAAACTGACTCGGCGAATTGCCCCGGCGCGGGGTCGCGCGCGGCCTACGCCGCCCGTCTGCGCAGGCGCAGCACGAACCCGATGACCTCCGCCACGGCCCGGTAATGCTCGGCCGGGATCTCCCGGTCGATCTCCACGGTGGCGTGAAGCGCCCGGGCGAGCGGCGGGTTCTCGATGACCGCGACGCCGTGCTCGGCCGCCACCGCGCGGATCCGCAGGGCCAGCGCGTCGACGCCCTTGGCGACGCAGACCGGCGCGGCCATGCCGGTCTCGTAGCGGAGCGCCACCGCGTAGTGGGTCGGGTTCGTCACCACGACGGTGGCGGTGGGGACCGCGGCCATCATGCGCTTCTTCACCCGGGCCATCCGGAGCTGCTTCAGGCGGCCCTTGACCTCGGGATTGCCCTCCGACTCCTTCATCTCCTGCTTGAGTTCCTCCTTCGACATCCGGTGGCGCTTGCGCCAGCGGAACCGCGCGTAGAGCGCGTCGCCGAGGGTGATCGCGAGGTGCATGCACAGCATGCCGGCGAGCAGCTTCAGGCTGAGGGACAGGATCGCCGGCATGGAGGCGGCCGGGTCCAGGCGGGCGAACACCTCCAGCCGGTCGCGGTCGTTCCACAGCATCACCGCGCCGACCACGCCCACGGCGGCGATCTTCGCCAGCCCCTTGCCGAACTGGAACAGGGCCTCGACGCCGAGGAGCCGCTTCACGCCCGCCATCGGCGAGAGGCGCGAGAAATTCGGCATCAGCGTCTCGGCGGAGAACACCAGCGGGTGCTGCAGGAGCCCCGCGGCCAGCCCCGCCACGACGGCCAGTCCCACCGGCACCGCCACCGCCTGGAGCCACAGCCACAGGCCGCGCGTCATGGCCGCCTTCATGGCCGCGGCGTCGTCCGGCAGGGCGTGGGCGTTGGCGAGGTAGGCCTTGAGCCCGTGCAGGAGGTTCGTGGCGATGGTCGGGGCCGCGACCAGCAGCGCCAGGGTGAACGCGCCCAGCATCGCGAAGGTGTTGATCTCGGTGCTGGTCGCGACGTCGCCGCGCTCGATGGCCTGATCGAGCCGTCGCTGGGACGGCTCCTCGGTCTTGTCCTCGTCGTCGGTATCGTCGGCCATCTCGCGTCGCGCTCAGAGCGTGGACATCATCGGGTCACGGGCGGTCAGGCCGCTCAGCGGCCGACGTAATCCCCGAGATACCGGCCCAGATCGTCGAGGAAGACGCCCATCATGACGCCGAGGCATCCCATCAGCAGCAGCATGCCGATCAGCACCGAGGCCGGCACCGCCAGGAAGAACACCTGCATCTGGGGCATCAGCCGCGACAGCACGCCGAGCCCCAGGTTGAACAGGATCCCGAAGGCGATGAACGGGCCGGAGATCTGCACCGCCAGGGTGAAGCCCCGGGCGAGCGCCTTCGTGGCCAGCATCAGCGCGTCCGAGAAGGACGGCACGCCGTCGGGGGGCAGCACCTCGTAGCTGCGGGCCACGCCCTCGATGGCGAGATGGTGCAGGTCCGCGGCGAAGATCAGCGTGATCCCGAGCAGCGACAGGAAGTTGCCGATCGCCACCTGCTGGCCGCCCTGGCTGGGATCGACCGTCATGGCGTAGGACAGCCCGACCTGCGCCGAGATGATCACCCCGGCGGTCTGAAGGGCGGCGAGGATCATGCGCACTGTCAGGCCGAGCACGAGCCCGATGATCGTCTCGCCGAACAGGAGCCCGATCAGCCGCGGGCCGGCCACGCCCTCGGTGCCGCCGAGCAGCGGGCGCACGGTCGGGAACAGCACCAGGGCGGTGAGCAGCGCGAAGGCGAGGCGCAGCCGTGGCGACACCGTCTGCTCGCCGATCCCCGGCATCAGCATGATCAGCGTGCCGATGCGCGCGAAGGTGATCAGGTAGGCCGAGGCGATGCCGGGCAGGAGCAGGTTCATCGCGGCCCCTATGGCACGCGGGAGCCGCGCCTGTCCCGGCCGGCGCGCGCATCAGCCGCCGGCCGCGATGCGGGCGGCGATGCGGGTCATGTAGCCGGCCATGGCGTCGCCCATGAAGGGCAGCATCAGCAGGAGCGCGGCGAACACCGCCACGACCTTGGGCACGTAGATCAGCGTCTGCTCCTGGATCTGCGTCAGGGCCTGGACCAGGGAAACGGCGAGGCCGACCGCGAGGGCGACCAGCATCAGGGGCCCGGCCACCTTGAGGAACACGAAGATGCCGTCGCGGGCGATGTCGAGGATGGCGAGGCCGGTCATGGGGGTGCGATCTGTGCGGGGGGAGCGGGCGGCGAAACGGTCGGCCGGTCAGATCTGCATGCGCATGATCTCCTCGTAGGCGGAGATCATGCGGTCGCGCACCGCCACCATGGTCTGGAGGGCGGTCTCGCTCTCGGCGACCGCGGTGACCACGTCCACGACGTTGGCCTTGCCGGCGGCGGCCGAGACGGCCTGGGAATCCGCCCGCCGGCCGGCATCGCCGACGCTGTCCAGGGTCTGCCCGAGCATCTGCATGAAGTCGGTGCCGGTGCCGGTCGTCGGCTGCACCCGGGGGGCGGGCCGGCCGCCGGCGAGGCCCTGGACGGCCGCGTAGGCCCCCGCCGCGAAGTTGCTCGAAGCCATCGCCATGCGTCCTTGCTATGCGGTCCTGCCGCGGGCCTCGGGGCTCATTTCAGGATGCCGAGGGTCTGCGCCAGCATCTTGCGGGTGGCGCTGATCATGTTGAGGTTCGCCTCGTAGGAGCGCTGGGCCTCGCGCAGGTCCATGTTCTCGATCAGCGCGTTGACGTTGGGCATCTGCACCACGCCCTGGGCGTCGGCCGCGGGGTTGCCCGGCTCGTACTTGGTCCGGAAGGCCGACGGGTCGCGCTTGACGCGCCCCGCCTCGACCAGCCGGGCGCCGGTCTCGTCGTCGAGGTGGCTGGTGAAGGTCGGGATCTTGCGCCGGTAGGGCTGCGCCCCGGCCGAGGCCGGCGCGGAATCGGCGTTGGCGATGTTCTCGGCGATGATGCGCATCCGGCCCGACTGGGCCTTGAGGCCCGCGGCCGCCACCGCCAGCGACTTCGTGAATTCCATGGCTCAGGACCCTCCTGCCGCCGCGACGCCGCGGCCGTCAGCGCTCCACTTTCGGCTGGCGCGCCTAGCTCTTGCCGATCGCGATCTTCAGGGTGGTCAGGCTGTGCTGGTACAGCGAGGCGGCGAGCTGGTAGTCCGACTGGTTCTCGCCGGCCTTCATCATCTCATCCTCGAGGTTGACGCCGTTGCCGCTGGGGCGGATCTCGAAGCCCTTGGCGCGCTTGGAATCGGCCCCGACGCTCTGGCCGGGCGGGGCCATGTGGCCCGCGCTCGTGAGCGTCAGGCTGGACCCGGTGGTGGCCAGCGCGCCGGTGGCGCGGTCGAAGCGCGGCTCCACGAGGTCGCGGGGCTTGAAGCCCGGCATGTCGGCGTTGGCGACGTTCTCGGCGATCACGCCCTGGCGCGCCTGCGCCCATTGCATCCGCGTGCGCAGCATGCTCAGCACGGGCAGATCGGTGAGGGCCATGGTCGCCTCCGGGATGGCGTGGCCGCGCCGGGACGAGCGGGCTCGGCAAAATCTGCCGCCTGCATGGTTAACGGCACGTTAAGCCCGATCGCAGGGCCGGCCGGTGCCCGCGTCAGATCGCGCCCCCGGGGCGGGGAGCCCCGGTTCGGCCGGGCGGCCGCCGCGATCCCGACCTATTGTCTTGCACCCGCTCGATTAAAAGGTCTGTTAACGAACTCTTAACGTCGTTTGCCTTGAGGCCCGTCCGGCGTGGTATGGATCAAGTCCGTGCCGGCGCGCACCCGCGGCGGTCGGAACGTGCGAGTGCGTAATCTTGCGATGGCTGCAATCCGTGTTCGGCTCTGACGGCTCCCCCATCGTCCAGTATATCGTGATCTTCGCCGTCATCTTCACGGCGCTCGCGGCGATCGTGTTCACGGTGCGCCGGCTCACCGGCCGGAGCCTCGCCCTGCCGGGGCGGTCCGGAAGCCGGGGGCGCCAGCCGCGGCTCGGGATCGTCGACGTGTACGAGCTCGACCGGGCCCGGCAGCTGATCCTGCTGCGTCGGGACAATGTCGAGCACCTGCTCCTGGTGGGCGGCCCCAACGACGTGGTGGTCGAGCGCAACATCCAGCGCGGTCAGCGGCCCCTGCCGGAGGCGGCGATCCGGCCGGAGCTGGCGCCCGAGCCGCTGGACGAACCGCTCCCGGACCCGCTCGTCCAGGGCGGCCGCCTGCCCGAGCCGCCCCGCGGTCTCCCGGAATCCGGCGGGCGGCGCGCGGAGCCGCTGTTCGATCCGGGCTTCGCGATGCCGGTGGTGGTGCCGTCGCCGGTGCCGCGCTCGGCCTCCGCCCCGCCCGTGACGCTGCCCCTCGACCCCGGGTTGTTCGGCGGCGACGAGCCCGGTCAGGACGTCCCCGCGCCCCTGAGTGCCGCGCCGACCCCGCCGCCCGCGCCCCAGCCCCCGGCCCCGCCCGAGCCCGCGCCGCCGCCGGCGGTGGAACCGCCCGCGCCCCCGCCGCGCGAGGCGGTCGCGCCGCGGCGGATCCTGAGCCGGACGGCGCCGCCGCTGATCGAGCCGCGGCCCAACCCCGCCTCCGAGCGCAGGCCCGAGCCGGAGCCCGCCCGTCAGGCCCCGAGCCTCGCGGTGCCCTCCGAGCGCAAGTCGGTCGACCCGGTGGTCCTGTCCGACATGGCCCGGCAGCTCCAGGCCGCCCTGTCGCGCTCGTCCTCGGCCGTGACGCCGCCGCCGCAATCCCCGCCCGCCCCGCCGGTGCCCGAGGGGGTCGATCCGCTGGCGGCCGCGATGGCGAGCGTCCCGCTCGAGCCGGTGCCCGCCCCCGCCCCGCTGGACGAGCCGGTGGCCGCGCCGCTGCCTCCGCCCCCGGCCAGACCCGTGCCGCCGCCGGCGATGCCGAAGGCCGACCCCGTGCCGGCCCCGACGGCCCCGCCGCCGGCCCCGCCTGCTCCGCCGCCGCCAGCCGCGCCGCCGCCCGACGCGAAGGGATCCGGCAACCCGTTCTCGGTGGAGGAGATCGAGGCCGAGTTCGCCCGCCTGCTCGGTCGCCCGCTCGACAAGCGGAGCTGAGGAGACCGGTCGCCCGCCGCCGAGCGGGCGCGCGCCGGGGCCGCACCGATCGCGAGAACCGCGTTTAACCGATGGTTAACCGTCTTCCGGGACGCTCCGTCCCGGAGGATTTGGCAATGCTCGCGCTGGATGCTGGAACGGCTCATCGGAGCCGCGCTTACAGGGCCTTCAGGCTGGACCGGGCCGGTCGCGTCCGCGCGGCCGAGATCCTGTCGGCCGAGGACGACACGCAGGCGCGCCGCCGCGCCCGGGCGATGGTCGGGCGCGACGCGATCGAGCTGTGGGAGCGGACCCGCTTCCTCGGGCGCTTCGAGCCCGCCGGCACGGCAGGTCAGGCGCGCCCCGCCCGCTGAGGCCGGCGCGCGGACCGTCCCGTCAGCGGCCGGCGGTCTCGGGCATGGCCAGCACGGCGAGGAAGCTGAGGATCGCGGCCCCCGCCAGGTAGAACCCGACGAAGCCGATGCCGCCGTAGGCCGCGAGCTGCTGGGCGATGTAGGGCGCGCCCGAGGCCCCCAGGATGCCCGCGAGATTGTAGGTGACCGAGGCGCCCGTGTAGCGCACCCGCGTCGGGAACAGCTCGGGCAGGACGGCGCCCATCGGCCCGAACACCCAGCCCATCGTCAGGAGGCTGAGGCAGAGGAAGCCCAGGACCGGCGGCCAGGTGCCGGTGCCGGCGGCGTGGCCCAGCATCGGCCCCATCAGGAAGCCCAGCAGGAACGTCACGGCCATGCCGGAGAGCAGCACCGGCCGGCGGCCGAAGCGGTCGGCCGCGGCTCCCGATACGACGGTGCCGAGCGCCATGAAGCAGACCGCGATGCACTCGAACAGCAGGAAGGTCGGCCGGCTGTAGCCGAGGGTGCCGGTGCCGTAGCCCAGGGCGAAGACGGTGGAGAGGTAGAACACCGCGTAGACCGCCACCATCGCGAACGTGCCGACCAGGACGGCGTGGCCGTGCTGGGTCAGCATGGTGGCGAAGGGCACGCGCTCCGGCCGCGCCTGGCTGAGCGCCGCCTTGAAGGCCGGCGTCTCGGTGAGCTTCAGGCGCACGTAGAGCCCGACGCCGACGAGCGCCGCCGAGGCCAGGAACGGCAGGCGCCAGCCCCAGGCCTGGAAGCTCTCCGGGGTCAGGCCGAAGCTGAGGGCGAGGAAGCCGAGATTGGCCAGGACGAAGCCGACCGGCGCCCCGAGCTGCGGGAAGATGCCGTACCACGCGCGCCGGCCCGGCGGCGCGTTCTCGACCGCCAGCAGGGCCGCGCCGCCCCACTCGCCTCCGAACCCGATCCCCTGCCCGCAGCGCAGGAGGCACAGCGCCGCCGGCGCCCACCAGCCGACCGACGCGTAGGTCGGCAGGCAGCCGATCAGCACCGTGGAGATGCCCATGATCAGCAGGGACGCCACCAGGGTCGCCTTGCGGCCGACCCGGTCGCCGAAATGCCCGAACAGGGCCGCGCCGACGGGTCGCGCGATGAACGCGATGGCGAAGGTCGCGAAGGCGCTGAGCTGCTGCACGCCGGGCGCGCCGGCGGGGAAGAAGACCGGGCCGATCACCAGGGCGGTGGCGGTGGCGTAGATGTAGAAGTCGAAGAACTCGATCGCCGTCCCGACGAAGCTCGCCGCGAGGATCCGGCGGGCGCTCGGGGTCGCGCTCGGGGCGGCCTGCGAGGGGTGTGCGGTCCTGCCCGCGCTGTCGATGGTCTGCAACATGATCGGAACGGGGAGGCGGGATCCGGGTCGGTTGCGGCGCTTTCGCACGGGCCGCCCCGTGCCGATACCCCGCTTCGGACATGGGCCTCCGACCTGGACGCGGAGGTCGCTGTGCGGTGCACCGACGGCGGCCTTGCGTTCCCCTGTCCCCTTCGCCAAGCTGAACGGCCATATTCCGCGACGGTCGCCGGCCGCGGCGCCGTCCCTAGCACTTGAGTATTGCGATGAGAGTCACTGTCGAGCGCGCGGCCCTGCTCAGGTCGCTCGGCCACGTGCACCGGGTCGTCGAGCGCCGCAACACGATCCCGATCCTGTCGAACGTCCTCCTGCGCGCGGAGGGATCGGGGCTCCAGCTGCGGGCGACGGATCTCGACATCGAGGTGACCGAGAGCGTGCCGGCCGACGTGGCCGACGCGGGCGCCACCACGGTGCCGGCGCACGTGATCTACGACATCGTGCGCAAGCTCCCCGAGGGCGCGCAGGTCTCCCTGGAGACCGGCGGCGAGTCCGGCCAGATGACGATCCGGTCCGGCCGCTCGCGCTTCGCCCTGGGCGCCCTGCCGGAGGGCGACTTCCCGGACCTCGCCGCCGGCGAGATGCCGCACGGGTTCGAGATCGCCGCCGCCGACCTGAAGCGGCTGATCGAGAAGACGCAGTTCGCGATCTCCACCGAGGAGACCCGGTACTATCTCAACGGCATCTACCTGCACACGCTGGAGACCGAGAACGGGCCGGCGATGCGGGCGGTGGCCACGGACGGCCACCGGCTCGCCCGCGTCGAGATCCCCGCCCCGCAGGGCAGCGTCGGCATGCCGGGCGTGATCGTGCCCCGCAAGGCGGTCGCCGAGATCCAGAAGCTCCTCGACGACGGCGGCGAGACCGTCGCGGTCGACCTGTCGCCCGCCAAGATCCGCCTGCGCTTCGCCGGCGGCCTGACGCTGATCTCCAAGCTGATCGACGGCACCTTCCCGGATTACCAGCGGGTGATCCCGGCCAACAACGACAAGCGGCTGACCGTCGAGCGCGACGCCTTCGCGAAGGCGGTGGACCGGGTCTCGACGATCTCGTCGGAGCGCGGGCGCGCGGTGAAGCTCGGGCTGGCCGAGGGGCGCCTCGCGCTCTCGGTGAACAACCCGGATTCGGGCAGTGCCACCGAGGAGCTCGACGTCGACTACGAGGCGGCCGGCCTCGATATCGGCTTCAACGCCCGCTACCTCCTCGACATCACCGCGCAGCTCGAGGGCGACACCGCCCTGTTCAAGCTCGCGGATCCCGGCTCGCCGACCCTGATCCAGGACCGCGAGGGCGCGCCGGCGCTGTACGTGCTGATGCCGATGCGGGTGTGAGGCGGCCGCGCGGATCCCTGCCCCGTCCTCATCCTCGGGGACCGGGGGCGTAGCGGAGGCCTCGCATGAGGCCTCCACGTGGTGATGTGGTTTCTGGAGCCCTCCTGCGGGGCCCGCTGAGGCGGGCTTTCAGGATGCGGTGGTTGGATGGGATGTCAGACAGCAAAGGACGGTTGAGCGCGGCGCGTCTCGGCCCCTCGGTTGACCCCTCGGTCCACCGATGAGCGACGTCTCCGATCCGCGGGGCGAGCCCGACGGGTCCTCTCTGCGCGTCACCCGACTGATCGCCCGCGACTTCCGCAACCACGCGGACCTCGAACTGACGCCCCGGGCCCGCTTCGTCGCGCTGGTCGGGGAGAACGGCGCGGGCAAGACCAACCTGCTCGAGGCGCTGTCGCTGTTCGTGCCGGGCCGCGGCCTCCGCCGGGCGGAGTTCGCCGCCATGGCGCGCAGCGGCGGCCCGGGGGGCTTCGCGGTCTCGCTCACCCTCGACCGCGAGGGCGCCGAGCACCGCCTCGGAACCGGGCTGGAGCCACCGGGACCCGACGGGCGGGCGAGCCGGCTCTGCCGGATCGACGGCGCCACCGCCGCCTCGCCGGTGGCGTTCAGCGAGTTCCTGCGGGTCGTCTGGCTGACCCCCGACCTCGACGGGCTGTTCCGCGGCGCGGCCGGCGACCGGCGGCGGTTCCTCGACCGGCTCGTGCTGGCGGTCGACGCCGCCCACGGCGCCCGGGTCTCCGCGATGGAGCGGGCCCTGCGCTCGCGCAACCGCCTCCTGGAGGAGCGGCCCGACGACGACCGCTGGCTCGACGCCGTGGAGCGGGAGGTCGCCGAGCTTGGCGTCGCCGTGGCGCTTGCCCGGCGCGAGACCGCCGAGCGCCTCGACCGGCTGATCGCCGAGACCCGGGACGACGCGCAGCCCTTTCCCTGGGCCGCCATCCGCCTGGAGGGCGACCTCGACGATCTCGTGGCGGTCTGGCCCGCCATCGAGGCCGAGGACCGCTACCGCATGGCGCTCCGCCACGGCCGAAACCGGGACCGGGCCGCCGGGCGCACCCTGATCGGCCCGCAGAGCAGCGACCTCGTGGTCCGCCACGGCCCCAAGGACGTGCCCGCCGGCACGGCGTCCACGGGTGAGCAGAAGGCGCTGCTGATCGGGCTCGTCCTCGCCCACGCGCGGCTGGTTCGCGCCATGAGCGGCATCGCCCCCCTGATCCTCCTCGACGAGGTGGCGGCCCACCTCGATCCCCGCCGCCGGGCCGGCCTGTTCGAGGCCCTGGAGGCGCTCCCCGGGCAGGTCTGGATGACGGGCGCCGACCCCGGCGCCTTCGCGCAGGCCGGCACCCGGACGGAGGTCCTGCGGATCGGCGCCTGACCTCAGGCGGCCCGAACGGTCGCGAGGAAGCGGGACACCTCGGTGCCGAGCTGCTCCGACTGGCGCGATAGCGCGCTGGCTGCGCCGAGCACCTGCGTGGCGGCGGCACCGGTCGACTCGGAGGCCTGGGCCACGCCCACGATGTTGCTCGTCACCTGATCCGTTCCGGTGGCCGCCTGGGCGACGTTGCGGACGATCTCCTGGGTCGCAGCCCCCTGCTGCTCCACCGCTGCCGCGATGGTGGTGGCCACACCGTTGATCTCCCGGATCCGACCGGCGATCGCGTCGATGGCGGAGACCGCCTGGCCGGTCACGCCCTGGATCTGGGCGATCTGCTGGCTGATCTCCTCGGTGGCGCGCGCGGTCTGCCCCGCCAGCTCCTTGACCTCGGTGGCCACCACCGCGAAGCCGCGGCCCGCCTCGCCGGCGCGCGCCGCCTCGATGGTGGCGTTCAGCGCCAGGAGGTTGGTCTGAGCGGCGATGTTGGAGATCAGCCCGATCACCTCGCCGATGCGGGCGGCCGCCTGGGTCAGCGCCTGGACCAGGTGGTGGGTCTCGTCGGCCTCGCCGACCGCCGTCTGGGCGAGGTTGGCCGAGCCGAGCACCTGCCGGCCGATCTCCTGCACGGAGGAGCCCAGCTCCTCGGCGGCGGCCGCGACCGTCTGGACGTTGGCGGAGGCCTGCTCGGCGGCGGCCGCCACGGTGGTGGACTGGCTGGCGGTCTCGGTGGCGCTCGACGTCATGGCCTGGGCGGTCGTCTGCAGCTCCGTCGCCGAGGAGGACACCATCCCGACGATGCTTCCGACGGCGCGCTCGAAGCCGTCGGCGAGCTCGATCATGGTGCGTTTCCGCTCGGCGGCCGCGGCCGCGTCGGCCAGGCGCTTGACCTCGGCCTCCTCGGCGGCCTTGCGGGCGACCATGGCCTTGATGCCCTCGACCGCCTTGCCGACGGCGCCGATCTCGTCCCGGCGCGCGGCTTCCTTGATCTGGGCGTCGATCTCGCCCTGCGCCATGCGCTGCAGGACCTTGACCAAGCGGTCGAGCGGGCGCGCGATCCCGATCGTCGCGATGAAGGTCGCCGCGATCAGGCCCGCCAGCATCCCGAGGCCGCTCACGACCAGCAGGGTCCGACGGGTCGCGTCGGTCTGTTCGGTCAGGTCGTCCGAACCCTTCTCCATGTAGAGCCTGATGTCTTCGGCCAGGGCGTTGCCGTCGGCGAGGAGGCTCGAGAAGATCGGGTCGATCGCCGAGTGCACGAGCGCGATCGCCTGGTCGTTCTGGTTGGCGATGCCCAGCCGGCGCACCTCGCTCACGTCACGGAGATAGCGTTCGATGCGGGCGCTCTGCTCGTCGATCTTCGCCACGAAGGCCGGTGCGTGCGCGCGAAGGACGGGAAGCAGCGCGTTCACCTGCGGGACGGCCGCTTCGAAGCTCCTGTTGGCCGCCTGCATCTGTCCCGCCTCGGTCTCCGCGATGATCCGGTAGACCCAGTAGTTGAGTTCGATGACCAGGCGATTGAGCCGGCGCGCCTCTCCGACGGCGGCCGCCTCGTTATTGATGAAGCGGCTGTATCCGTCGTCGATCGTGGTCATTCGTGACTGGGCGTACCAGACGCAGCCGCCGACGATCGCACCGATTAAAGCGATGACGCCCAACAGCTTGGGCAGCACATTGATATTGGATAGGCGTAGCACGGCGTTCATGTCCCAGATCAGGAAAGCTGACTCGCGTAGATTCGTTGATGCATGACCCTGATCAACACGTGTAAAGAAGATGCTAATCGACTTGTTGTGTCAAGCGACGTGTGCAATGTACATTTTTTCGCGGCCGAATGTGTTATTGATTTCACCGTTAAAGCAATGATCTTGCTCGAATACCGACATTAGAACCCTTAAAACATTGACGATTGCACGCCAACTCAGGATATTTGTCATCGAAAATACCGGCGCCATTGGCGCGGTTGCCCTCCTCGGATATGCACCGGCACGATTGCGGGTGCAGGGGGTGGGCTGCGGGGGGGCTGCGAGGCCCGTGGTCGCGGCCCACCTTTCCGGCGGATGCGTCGGGCTCCACATAGAAGGCCCTGCACGCCGCCCGCGTGCCCACGGAATCCCGAGCGCATGTCCAAGCCCGTCCACGCCATGATCCGCGTCCTCGAGGAGGAGCGCGCGCGCGACTACTACGCCCGGGCCTTCGGCCTCGAGGTCTCCGACCGGTTCGACTTCCCGGACTTCACCCTCGTCTACATGCGGGACCCGGCCTCGCCGTTCGAGCTGGAGCTCACGGTGAACAAGGGCCGCGACAAGCCCTACGATCTCGGCGACGGCTACGGGCACATCGCCTTCGTGGTCGACGACGTGGAGGCCGAGCACGCCCGGCACCGGAGCGAGGGCTTCACCGCCACCGACGTCAAGACCCTCAAGCACGGGGACGACGTGCTCGCGCGGTTCTTCTTCGCCACCGACCCGGACGGTTACAAGATCGAGGTCATCCAGCGCGGCGGCCGCTTCGCGTGACCGATCCGACGCGCGCCCTCCATCCCGATACATCGCCGCGAGCCATGCCCGACACGACCCGCATCGTCTGCATCCGCCACGGGCAGTCGACCTTCAACGCCGCGCACAAGCTCGGGCGCGGCGATCCCGGCCTGCCCGACGCGCGCCTGACCGAGCTCGGCCAAGCCCAGGCCCGGGCCGCGCGGGAGCGCCTCCGGGCGATCCCCTTCGATCTCGTGGTGGTCTCGCCCCTGACCCGCGCCATCGAGACCGCCGCGATCCTGTTCGGCGAGCATCCGAGCCGGCCGCACGTGCTCGTCGAGGTGCTGCACCGCGAGTGCCAGGAGAGCAGCTGCGACGTCGGCCGGGCCGCCTCGGAGATCGCCGCGGAGTTCCCGCACCTCGATGTCGGGCACCTGCCCGAGGTCTGGTGGCACGCGGAGCCGGGCTGCGAGGTCGGCGGCTACCCGGTGGAGCCGCGCCCCCTGTTCGACGCCCGGGTCGCGGCGTTCCGCGACTGGCTGCGGGCCCGGCCGGAGACCACCATCGCGGTGGTCGGCCACGGCACGTTCTTCTACCACCTGACCGGCACGTTCCTGGAGAATTGCGGGTCGATCGAGCTGGATCTCGACGCCGCGCCCGCGGCGGCCTGATCAGGCCGGCACCCCGGCGCGCGCCGCGTCCAAGCGCTGACGGGCGCCGGCGAGGGCGATCTCGGGCGCCTGCCGGCCGATGGCGAGGACGTCCGCGAGGATCGCGCAGGCCTCGCCCCAGGTCCCGGCCACGAAGGGCGCCGCGCCCTCGGCCACCTCCGCGGCGCAGCGCGCGTCCTCGCCCGCCCGTTGCGCGGCCGTCGCGGTGCGGGACGCCGCGGCGGTGAGGGCGCCCTCGCGCCAGCGCCGCGCCTGGGCGGCCGCCTGCGCGCGGGCGCCGGCCCGCCACGCGGCCGCGTTCGCCGCCGCCAGGGCCGCGGGCCAGTCCGGCGCGCCCGCGCAGGCTTCCGCGTCCGCCGCCAGGCCGGCGACGGCGCAGAGCGGCGCCAGGATGCGGCGGACGCTCTCCAGCGCCAGCCGCCGGGTGCGGGCGGCCTCGATCTCCGGGGTGTCGGCGCTGCCCGACAGGCGCAGGACGAAGGCCATCAGCTGGGGCCGCGCCTCGTCCGGCATGGCGTCGTTGAGCCCGAGGGCGTAGGCCGCGGCCGGCCGCGAGAAGCAGGGCGGGCAGTCGGCGCTGGAGCGTATCGCCCGGTAGGGCAGCCCCGCGGCCACGATCGCCGCCTCGTTGATGCAGGTCCCGCCGTCGGGGCCGGGGAAGGGATGCGATCCGGCGAGCAGACGCCAGTTCAGGATCGTCGCGAAGTCGGGATGCATCGGCGCGCTCTCCGTCTCGGTCGCGCAGCGTGGCACGCCGCGCCCCGGAAGGCGAGGCCCTTCATCCGCCGAGGCCCGGCGCGAGGCCGGAGAGCATCGCGGTGCCCAGGACCAGCACGAAGGCGGCGGCGACGAGCTCGAGGCCGCCGAGCGCCAGCAGCCCGGCCTGCCCCCGTCCGCCCGCGAGGCGCAGCGCCATCCGCTTGGCGAAGACCGCGAGGCAGGCCAGCGCGGTCGTGGTCACCGCCGTGCCGAGGGCCATCGCCAGGACCGCCAGCACGCCCGCCCCGGGCACGCCCTGCGACACCGCGAAGACCAGGACCAGCACCGCCCCCGCGCAGGGGCGCGTGCCCGCCGCCAGCACCACCCCGGCGCGCTCGCGCCACGTGTCGAGGGTGTCGAGGGCCTGCGGACCGGGCAGGTGGTTGCAGCCCGGTCCGCAGCCCGCGCCGAGATTGGCGAGGCGGCCGGCCTTGCGCCACGTCAGGACCAGCCCGATCAGCGCGACGAGGGCGAAGCTCACGGTCTCGATCAGGGTGCCGGCCCGGGTGATGCTCGCCGCCGTGGCGTTGAGGGCCAGCGTGCCGAGCCCGACGATCGCCCCGGCCACGCAGGCCTGGAGCAGCGCGGCGAGGACGCTCAGCGCGGCGCCGCGCCGGAGCGCCCGCTCCCCCGCCAGGATGTAGCCCGCGATCACCGCCTTGCCGTGGCCCGGGCCGGCGGCGTGGAACACGCCGTACGCGAAGGCGAGGCCGATGAGCGGGGTCCAGCTGCCGCCGCCCCGCAGCGCGCTCACCGCGGCGTTGAGGCTGCGGGAGAAGCTCGCCTGGAGCGCCAGGATCACGCCGCCGAGCCCCGTGGCGGCCGGGGCGGCCTCCCGGAAGCCGATGCCGAAGGGCGAGCGCGGCGGCGGCGCGGCGAGGCCGGGCGCGACGAGCCACGCGATCGCGGCCGCCAGCAACGCGGCCAGCGCGATGGCCGCGGCCATGAGGCCGAGCCTCAGCCCCAGCCGCCCCGCCCCGGCGGGGGCGACGATCCCGACGCCTACGGACATGCCACGAGGACCCGGCTGGCGAACTGCACCCCGTAGGTCGAGGCGGCGGTGAGCGCCTCGAAGAAGGCCTCGGTCATGCCCGGCGACCCGGCATCGGCCGTCTTCGGCTGCTCGGTCTTCGGCCGGGTGACCGTGGCGGCGCAGCCCTGGGGCGCCCCCGCGAGGGTCGCGGCGTCGGCGCCCTCGGCGAACGAGAAGGCGACGAAGTAGGTCGGGTCGTAGACCTCCAGCGCGGCGACCCCCCGCCCCTGCTGGATCGGAGTCTTGAGGGGCAGCAGGAAGGTCATGACCAGCGCCCGGTCGTCCATATGCGCCGCCGGCTCCTTCGGATCGCCGAAGGCCTGGTCCTTGCCGCCGACCTTCAGCTTCGTGAAGTAGCCGAACTCGGCGAGGTTGGCGGTGTTCTCGGCGGCGAGCCCGGCGAGTTCCTCCGGGCTGAGCTTGCCGTCCTTGTCGGTGTCGAGGCCCTGCGTGACGAAGGCCGTGTACTCGGGGTCGAAGCTCCACGTGTCGCGGACGCCGACGAGCTTGCCGCCCTCGTAGACGAGCTGGGCCTTGGCGGTCACCCAGACATGCGGGTGGGCGGCGGCGGCCGAGGCGGCGCAGCCGAGGGCGGCGGCCAGCAGAAGGGCGGGCGGTTTCGGACAGTGCGCGGCGATCGGCATGGGCGGAGGCACGCTCGCGGAGGGAGGCGGTCAGGCCGGATCTCCTCGCGCGCCGGTTGGGCGAAAGCGAGGCGCCGTACCGACCCCGCGCCGGTCACTCGCCCCCGTCGAGGCCCATCAGCTGGAAGCTCACCCGCAAGTCGTTTGACATCGGGATGTCGAGGCGCTCGCCGTTGGGCAGCCGCTTGAGGAACCAGCGCTCGTAGGTCCAGCGCAGCGCCCGGGTTTCGGCGAGCCGGGTGAAGGTCTGCTGCACGAGGCCGGCGAGTTCCGGGTCGTCCTTGCGGAACATGATGCCGTAGGGCTCGTAGGAGAGCTTGTCGGGCAGGACCGTATAGTCCGCTCCGTCCTTCGCGTCCGTCGCGATCAGCCCGTAGAGCAGCACGTCGTCGGTGGCGAAGGCGTCGGCCTTGCCGGCCTTCACCATCGCGTAGGAGGCGGCATGGTCTGGGGCGGTCACCACCTGCGCGTTGATCTTCAGGCGGGCGAGCTGGTCGCGCACGGCCTTCTCGTTGGTGGTGCCGGCCGTCACCACGACTGTCCTCCCGCCGAGATCCCGGTAGGAGGCGATGCCCGATCCGCGCCTCACCAGCAGTTGCGTCGCGCTGATGTAGTCCACGGGCGAGAAGGCGACCTGCTTGCGGCGCTCGGCATTGGCGGTGGTCGAGCCGCACTCGAGGTCGATCTTGCCGGAGGTCACCGCCTCGATGCGCGTCTCGGCGGTGAACGGCGCGTAGCGGATCTTCACGGGCCGGCCGATCGCCGCCTGGACGTCGTCGGCGATCTCGCCGCAGAGGTCGATGGCGTAGCCGATCGGGCGGGGGCTGCCGTCCGGCTGCTTGCCCTCCACGAAGGAGAACGGCACCGAGCTCTCCCGGTAGCCTAGGACGATCTCCCCGCGCTCGGCGACGCTCCTGAGTGTCCCGGTGAGCACCTCGACGGCGGAGGCAGGCGTCGCCGCCAGCGCCAGCGCCACAACCGCGACGAGTCGCATCGTCATCACTCGGCCTCCGAAGGGCACCGCACAAGCCACGCCGCGATTCCGGGCACCCGTGAGAGCGCTCATGAGAGCGGCCTTCCTGCGCCCGCCATCCCGGCGCGCGCAGATTTCCCCGGACCGGCCCCTACTCCGCCGGCGAAGCCATGGTGCCGACATGGTCGAGCCGCTGGTCGGTGGCGGTGAGCTGTCCCTCCCACTTGGCGACCGCCACGGTGGCGACGCTGTTGCCCAGCACGTTGGTGGCCGAGCGCCCCATGTCCAGGAACTGGTCGATGCCGATGATCAGCAGCAGCCCGGCCTCCGGGATGTTGAAGTGCGACAGCGTCGCCGAGATCACCACCAGCGAGGCGCGCGGCACGCCGGCCATGCCCTTCGAGGTCACCATCAGCAGGAGCAGCATCGTGAGCTGCTGGCCCCAGCTCAGCGGGATGTTGTAGGCCTGCGCGATGAACATCACCGCGAAGGTGCAGTACATCATCGAGCCGTCGAGGTTGAACGAGTAGCCCATCGGCAGAACGAACGACGTGATGCGGTTCGGCACCCCGAACTTCTCCAGGTTCGTCAGCATCTTCGGGTAGGCCGCCTCGCTCGACGCGGTCGAGAAGGCCAGGACGAAGGGCTCCTTGATCAGGTTGAACAGCCGCGCGATGCCGCCGGCCCCGAGCATCAGGAAGCCGACCCCCATCAGCAGCACCCAGAGCACGCCGAGGCCGATGTAGAACTCCACGAGGAACTTGCCGTAGGTGATCAGCACGCCGATGCCCTGCGTGGTGATGGTCGCCGCGATGGCGGCGAACACCGCCACGGGGGCGAACATCATCACGTAGCCCGTCACCTTGAGCATCACGTCGGCGACGCCCTCGATGCCCTGCGCGAGCAGGCGCCCCTTCTCGCCGAGGGCGGCGAGGCCCACGCCGAAGAAGATCGAGAAGACCACGATCTGCAGGATCTCGTTGTTGGCCATCGCCTCGACGGCGCTCTTCGGCACGAGGTGCGTCACGAACTCCTTGAGCGAGAGCGAGGCCGCCTTGAGCCCGGTGCCGGCCCCGGCATCTGGCAGCGGCAGGTTCAGGTTGTGGCCGGGCTGCATCAGGTTGACCATGATGAGGCCGAGCATCAGCGAGCAGAACGAGGCGCCGACGAACCAGAGCAGCGCCTTGCCGCCGACCCGGCCGACCGACGCCGTGTCCCCGAGATGCGCGATGCCGACCACCAGCGTGGAGAAGACCAGCGGCGCGATGATCATCTTGATCAGCCGCAGGAACACGTCGGAGACCAGCGCGATGTAGCCGGCGATCTCCTTGGCGGTCTGCGGGTCGGGCCAGGTGATGCTGCAGGCGTAGCCGACGGCGATTCCGAGGAGCATGCCGACGAAGATCATCGTCGTGAGTCGCGACCCTGCCATCGGTACTGCTCCTCGCACGGGCCCGGGATGATCGAGCATTGCAATTCGTTAACGTGTCGCAGGAACTGCGCCACACGCAAGCCCGACCAGGGGGCGTTACTGGCGTGGTCGACTGTTTTCACGCGACGCTCGGGCGGCGATGAAACCTGTGGCCGGTGTGCTACGGCTGCGGTACGAGACTTGCCCCGCCAAGCTGCCTGCGCTCTCCGTAGGCGGCCCAAGCAACCTGCGCGCGAGAGTTCATGGACGTCTTCGTACAGCAGCTCATCAACGGGCTGACGCTCGGCTCGATCTACGGCCTGATCGCGATCGGCTACACGATGGTGTTCGGCATCATCGGCATGGTGAACTTCGCCCACGGCGACGTGTTCATGGTCTCCTGCTTCATCGCGCTCATCACCTTCCTGCTGCTGACGGTCTGGCTCGGGGTCAGCTCCATCGCGCTGGCCTTCCTGGTGGTGCTGGTGGTCGCCATGGCGCTCACCGCCCTGTGGGGCTGGGCGATCGAGCGGGTGGCCTACCGGCCGCTGCGCGGTTCGTTCCGGCTGGCGCCCCTGATCTCGGCGATCGGCGTCTCGATCTTCCTGTCGAACTTCGTGCAGGTCGTGCAGGGCGCGCGCAACAAGCCGACCCCGCCGATGCTGTCGGGCGGCATCACCCTGTTCGAGCGCGACGGCTACGCGGTGTTCCTGGCCTGGAAGCAGGTGCTGATCATGGCGGTGACCGCCGTGCTGCTCACCGGCTTCTGGTACCTCGTGCAGCGCACGCCCTTCGGCCGGGCGCAGCGCGCCTGCGAGCAGGACCGCAAGATGGCGGCGCTGCTCGGCATCGACGTCGACCGCACGATCTCGCTGACCTTCGTGCTCGGCGCGGCGCTCGCGGCCGTCGCGGGCGTCCTCTACCTCATGTACTACGGCGTCGTGTCCTTCTCGGACGGGTTCGTGCCCGGCGTGAAGGCCTTCACGGCGGCGGTGCTCGGCGGCATCGGCTCCCTGCCCGGGGCGGTGCTCGGCGGCCTGATCATCGGCCTGATCGAGACCTTCTGGTCGGCCTATTTCTCCATCGAGTACAAGGACGTCGCCGCCTTCTCGATCCTGGCGATCGTGCTGATCTTCATGCCGTCGGGCATCCTGGGCCGGCCCGAGGTCGAGAAAGTCTGATGGCCGCCTCGCAGAACGCTCTCCCCGGCTCCGCGATGGCCGGCATCCTGCGCGACGCCGCCCTCTACGCCCTCGTCACCTTCGGCCTCTGCGTCCCGATCATCGCCTTCCGCACCGATCCCGGGCCCGGGACCGAGCTGGTGCTGGTGCCGCGTTGGGGGCTGGTGGCGGCGCTCTGCGCGGCGATCTTCGTGCTGCGCCTCGTCCAGCGCCTCGTGCTGCTCCGCCGCGACGCGCGGCGGGCGCTGACCCCCGCCCCGGCCCAAGCCACCGAGGCGGTGCACGGCGAGCCCGACGCCGGGCAGAAGACCTCGAAGGTCGGTCTCTGGCTGTTCATCTTCGTCGCGCTGACCCTGCCGATGATCTCCGCGCTGGCGACCGGCGGCCTGTCCTCGGCCCGCTACTGGATCGACCTCGGCATCCTGATCCTCACCTACGTGATGCTCGGCTGGGGCCTGAACATCGTGGTCGGCCTCGCGGGCCTCCTCGACCTCGGCTACGTCGCCTTCTACGCGGTGGGGGCCTACTCCTACGCGCTGCTCTCGACCACCTTCGGCCTGTCGTTCTGGGTCTGCCTGCCGCTGGCGGGCCTGTTCGCGGGCCTGTGGGGGATGATCCTCGGCTTCCCGGTGCTGCGCCTGCGCGGCGACTACCTCGCCATCGTCACCCTGGCCTTCGGCGAGATCATCCGCCTCGTCCTGATCAACTGGACCGACGTCACCGGCGGCGGCGCGGGCATCTCGTCGATCCCGCGGGCGACCTTCTTCGGCATCCCGTTCACGGCGGGCGAGGGCGGGTTCGCGGCGACCTTCGGCATCCCGTACGACTCGATGCACCGCCTCGTCTTCCTGTACTACCTGATTCTGGCGCTGGCCCTGATCACCAACTTCGTCACCCTGCGCCTGCGCCGCCTGCCGATCGGGCGGGCCTGGGAGGCCCTGCGCGAGGACGAGATCGCCTGCCGGTCGCTGGGCATCGACACGACGGCCACGAAGCTCACGGCCTTCGCGCTGGGCGCGGCCTTCGGGGGCTTCGCGGGCTCGTTCTTCGCCGTGCGCCAGGGCTTCATCAGCCCGGAGAGCTTCAACTTCCTCGAGAGCGCCATCATCCTGGCGATCGTGGTGCTGGGCGGCATGGGCAGCCAGGTCGGCGTCGCCATAGCCGCGGTGGCGATGGTCGGCGGCCCGGAGATGCTGCGCAACCTCGGCTTCCTGAAGGCCGTGTTCGGCGAGGGCTTCGACCCCAGCGAGTACCGCCTGCTCCTGTTCGGGCTGGCCATGGTCGCCATGATGGTCTGGCGACCCCGCGGCCTGATCTCCGAGCGCATGCCGTCGGTGTCGCTGGGCCAGCGGCGCGCGGTCTCGGGCGCCCACGTCAGCGAGGGGCACGGCTGATGGCGACGTCACCTCTCCCCCCGCCGGTGCTCACGGTCGAGCACCTGACCATGCGGTTCGGCGGCCTCACCGCCGTCTCCGACCTGTCCTTCGAGGCACGCCGCGGCGACATCACCGCGCTGATCGGCCCGAACGGGGCCGGCAAGACCACGGTGTTCAACTGCATCACCGGCTTCTACAAGCCGACCGAGGGCATGCTGACGCTGGCGCACGCCGACGGCACGTCGCATCTGCTGGAGCGGCTTCCCAACCACAAGGTCAACCGCACCGCGCGGGTCGCCCGGACCTTCCAGAACATCCGCCTGTTCCAGGGCATGACCGTCCTGGAGAACCTGCTGGTCGCCCAGCACGCGCCGCTGATGCGCGCGTCGGGCTACACGATCCTGGGGCTTCTCGGTCTCAGGACCTACCGGGACGCGCAGGACGCCGCGATCGAGCGGGCGAAGGCCTGGCTCGAGCGCATCGACCTGATGGCGCGGGCGGACGATCCTGCGGGCGCCCTGCCCTACGGCGCCCAGCGGCGCCTGGAGATCGCCCGGGCGATGTGCACCGACCCGGTCCTGCTCTGCCTCGACGAGCCGGCAGCCGGCCTCAACCCCCGGGAATCGGCCGAGCTGAACGGCCTCCTGCGCCACATCCGCGACGCGCACGACACCTCGGTGCTGCTGATCGAGCACGACATGTCGGTGGTGATGGAGATCTCCGACCACGTGGTCGTGCTCGATTACGGCGTGAAGATCGCCGATGGCTCCCCCACCGAGGTGCGCAGCGACCCCAAGGTGATCGCCGCCTATCTCGGCGTCGAGGACGAGGAGGTCGAGGCCGTGGAGGCCGAGGTCGGGATCACCGTGCCGCACGCGGACGCCCATACGGGAGCCTCGGCATGAGCGTCGCCGGCATCAACGTCCTGGTCGAGGAGACCCGGGCGATCCAGGCGGGAAAGAAGCCGCCGCTCCTCGCGGTGCGCGACGTCTCGACCTATTACGGCAGCGTCGCCGCCCTGCGCGGGGTCGATCTCGACGTCGCCGAGGGCGAGATCGTCACGCTGATCGGCGCCAACGGCGCCGGCAAGTCGACCCTGATGATGACGATCTTCGGCAGCCCGCAGGCGCGGTCGGGGACGATCACCTACGACGGGCGCGACATCACCCGGCTGCCGACCCACGCCATCGCCCGGCTCGGCATCGCCCAGTCGCCGGAGGGGCGCCGGGTCTTCCCGCGCATGACCGTCTACGAGAACCTCCAGATGGGCGCCGCGCTCCACGACGGGCGCTTCTTCGCCGAGGATCTGGAGAAGGTCTGCACCCTGTTCCCGCGGGTGAAGGAGCGCCTGAACCAGCGCGCCGGCACCATGTCGGGGGGCGAGCAGCAGATGCTGGCCATCGCCCGGGCGCTGATGAGCCGCCCGCGGCTGCTGCTCCTCGACGAGCCGTCCCTCGGCCTCGCGCCCCTGGTGGTGAAGGGCATCTTCGACGCGATCCGGGAGCTGAACCGGACCGACGGCATGACGATCTTCCTCGTCGAGCAGAACGCCTACCACGCCCTCAAGCTCGCCCATCGCGGCTACGTGCTGGTCAACGGCCGGGTCACCATGAGCGGGACCGGGCGGGCGCTGCTCGACGATCCGAACGTTCAGGCCGCCTATCTGGAAGGGGGCCATGCCGGCCCGGTCGGGACATGAGCATGCTGCAGGGGATCCTGTACGAGGAGCCGTCGGCCTGGCTGTTCCTGCTTGTGACCGTCGTCATGGGCGGCTGGGCCGGCTGGATGGCGGCCCGCGGCATCGCCCGGGGCTGGCGGCCGTTCTGGCAATGCGCCCTGGCGCTGCTCCTGGTGGCAGCCGCCGTGCGCTTCATCCATTACGCCCTGTTTTCGGGCACCCTGCTGTCGCTGCACTACTATGCGGTCGACGCGGTCGTCGTCATGATCATCGGCGCGGCGGGCTTCCGCTACACGCGGACGCGCCAGATGACGAGCCAGTACCGCTGGCTCTACGAGAAGACCTCACCGCTGACATGGCGCGCGCGGGCGCCCGCGGCCGGCGAGGTCCGATGAGTGCGGCCGGATCCGCACGTGCGGTCCTGACATCTAGGGGAAGTACGCGATGAGATCGATTCTGCTGGCCGGGCTCGCCCTCGGCGCGATGGTGGCGGCCGCGCAGGCCGCCGAGGTCAAGCTCGGCGTCGCCGCGCCGATCACCGGCAACAGCGCCGCCATCGGCGCGCAGCTCAAGAACGGTGCGAGCCAGGCGGTCGAGGACCTCAACAAGGCCGGGACGCTGAAGGGCACGACGCTGACCGTCACGGTCGGCGACGACGCCTCCGACCCGA